>JAILZF010000129.1 GCA_023512635.1 Alicyclobacillus sp.
GGTATTTTTGTTTTTTGGAAACGATAAAAGAAAACTTTGTCTAGTGCTTTTTGGATAGAAGAGGTGAATAACTAATTGATTTCAATAAAAAATGCAAAGAAAATTTTCTCCACTAAAAAAGGTCAAGTGCGAGCTGTTCTCCGCCGTCTGTTCGACCCTCTCTGAATGGTCTTGTGCCACCGGCACTCCCCCCTTTACGCGAACCAATGGTTGCCCATACTTGACCGTCTGCAAACCGCAACCAGACGTCGTCTCCCGGTTGCAGCTGGCCGGCGGACGTCACCACGGCTCCATTGTCGACTCGAAAGACCGCGCTGTAACCGCGTCGCAGCACATGCAGGGGGTTTAATGCAACCAACAGCGCTGTCACCCGCTGCCACTGCGCATCGGCCGCAGCCAACCGAGCCCGCAGCGGTTGCCCGGCAGCACTGGCCAGCTGGTCCAAGCGCTGACTGGAGCGTGCTAACCGGACTCGCGGGTCTAACCGCAGCAAGCGCTCTTTGTAACCGTGCCAGAATCGGACGCGGAGTGACAACGCGCGGGCCATCGCTTGCTGCACCTGGTTGTCGACATAGTCCACCGACTGCCGGCGCTGCCGCACCAGACGCAACGGGTCCCGCCAATGCGAGGAGCGCAGGACGGCTGCCAACCGCTGCTGTTCCCTCCCGACTCGCCAAACCACCGCCTGTTGCGCACGACCCGCCCATTGTTGCAATTGCAACGACACATCTCGCTGGTGCGGTGCCACCAACTCAGCTGCGCCGGTAGGGGTAGCCGCGCGCACATCCGCTGCGAAGTCGCAAAGCGTCACGTCTGTTTCATGGCCAACAGCCGACACCACAGGAATCGGGCAAGCCGCCACGGCGCGTACCACCTGCTCCTCGTTAAACGGCCACAGTTCTTCAAGCGATCCCCCACCGCGTGCGACAATGATCACGTCGATAGCTGCCTGTTCCTGAGCATACCTGACCAAACGTGCCAGGGCTGCCACCAGCGTGGGAGCTGCACCCGGGCCTTGGACCAAGGCGGGGGCTAGAACCACGCGGGCAAGTGGATAACGGCGTTGCAGCGTGGTGACGATGTCCCGGATCACCGCCCCGGTCGGTGAAGTCACCACGCCAATGCACCGCGGGTAACGCGGCAGGGGCCGCTTGCGCTGAGGGTCAAACAGGCCTTCTGCAGCCAACCGTTCTTTGAGTTGATGAAACGCGACGTACAACGCCCCAATCCCATCCGGTTGAAGTTCTTCGACGTACAGCTGATACTGCCCGTCCCGGTCAAATACACTCACGGACCCGCCGGCCAACACACGCATCCCGTCTTCTGGCCGAAACGGCAAACGCCGGTTGCGACTTGCAAACATCACGGCCCGCAACCGGCTGTGTTCATCTTTTAACGTAAAGTACATGTGTCCGCTGGAATGGACTTTAAGATTAGAAATTTCCCCTGAGACCCAGCAACGCTGCAGGCGGACATCCGCTTCCAGCAAACCCCGGACGAGGGCGTTTAACTGGCTGACGGTATACACCGGGGTCGACTCTGTCAGGGACATCCCTCATCCGCCTCCAGACCACGCCGGCGCAATCCCAAGTGCACCGTATTGGCGAGCAGCTGTGCGACTGTCAACGGTCCCACCCCGCCCGGGACAGGCGTGATGGCTGCCGCCACTGCCGATACGGCTGAAAAGTCGACGTCGCCCATGAGTTGTCCGTCCACGCGGTGGATCCCCACGTCAATCACCACTGCCCCCGGCCGGACGTGCTCTAAGCCAATCAAACGGGGAACTCCTGCTGCCACCACCAGCAGATCTGCTTGCCGGGTAAGGTCCGCCAGGTTACGGGTTTGGGAGTGGCATACCGTCACCGTGGCATTCTCTTGTAACAACAGCGCAGCCATGGGTTTGCCCACAATACGGCTACGGCCTACCACCACCGCATGCTTCCCCGCCAACGGGATCTTGTAATCCTGCAGCAACGCTAAAATACCTGCTGGCGTACAAGGCCAAACCCGGGCTTGTCCCGTCCAAGCCAAACCAACGTTGTACGGATGAAAGCCGTCGACGTCTTTGTCGGGCGAGACGGCTCGCAGGATGCGCTGTTCATCCAGCGAGTCAGGCAGGGGCAACTGCACGAGCACGCCATCGACCGCTGGGTCTGCGTTTAAGCGTTCCACCACTGCCAACAACGCCTCTTCGGATACATCGGCGGGCAAGTGGATTAACTCGCTGTCCAAGCCTACACGGGCCGCCGCTCGTTGTTTGCCACGCACGTAACTTGCAGAGGCAGGATGGTCTCCCACCAACACCACCGCCAGCTTCAGCGTCAACCCCTGTGCTTGCAAGCCTTGCAGGGTTTGCCGCAGTTGCACGTGGATAGATTCTGCTACCCGTTTGCCGTCTAGGACGGTGGCCACCGCCCATTCCCCCTCGTCTCCGCGCAGCCATACAGCCGCTTCTGACGACCCTTTACTCTTTACGGTTGCTGCTGTGGCCCGGACTCAATTTCGCCTTCGGATCAATAAACGTTTTCGCGTTGTTCACCGCCGTGGGAGCCTCACCGAACCCGGTGGCTATCAGTTTCACCTTGCCCGGATAGGTAACGATGTCACCCGCCGCGTACACCCCTGGCAGGTTGGTTTCCATACGCGTGTTCACGACAATCTCATTGTTTTCAATAAGCAATCCCCACTCCTGAATGGGACCCAAAGAAGCCGTAAAACCCAAACCACTGACAATCGCGTCGACTTCAATTTCGGTCGTTTCTTTGGTCTTGTTGTGGATCAACACCGCCCGTTGCAACCGATCCTTACCGTCGACAGCCTGCAATTCCACAAACGTCCGCACATCGACCGACGAGGCAAGCAGTTTTTTTACACTTTCCTCATGCGCTCGGAATTGATCGCGCCGGTGAATCAACACCACCGATTGGGCAACCTCTTCCAGCATCAGCGCGTAGTCAACCGCTGAGTCCCCGCCGCCAATCACCAGCGCGCGCTTACCGCGGAATTTCTCGAGGTTGTCGATATAATAGTCAATCCCTTTGCCAACAAACCGGTCAGCGCCGGCCGCAGGCAGTTCGCGAGGGGTAAATGCGCCAATCCCTGCGCAAATAATGACGGCTTTGGTATAGTGCACCCGTTGGTCGGTGGTCAGTTCAAACACGCCATCCTCCCGACGCACCAGAGTCTGCACCGTTTCATTCAAACACACGGTTGGGTGATACTGAAACGCTTGTTCCTTCAGCTGTTCCACCAAATGACGCGCTCGGATCTTAGGAAAGCCCGGCACATCATAAATGTACTTTTCAGGGTACAGCGTCGCCAGCTGTCCGCCCAACTCTGGCAAGCTGTCGATGATTTTGCAAGACGCGTCGCGCATGCCA
>JAILZF010000130.1 GCA_023512635.1 Alicyclobacillus sp.
CCCGACAGCCGTGCTGCTAGGTGGGGTGTTAGTTGTGGGAGCGGATTTCACCGGGCGAATGCTTTTGGCGCCGACGGAAATTCCGGCTGGCGTGTTTACGGCGGCGATTGGTGCGCCATATTTTATTTATTTGTTGTACCAGAGTCGGAACGTATAAAAAAGGAGGGGGTTCGTGTGCCCGCACTGCAAGTGAAGGAGTTGACACTATCATACGGTGGGACGATCATTATTGACCGTTTAGATTTGACGATTCCGAAAGGAAAAATCACCGTGTTGATCGGCGCGAACGGGTGCGGCAAATCAACGCTGCTGCGGTTGTTCCTGCGCGAGTTTGAACTCGTGGACGGCGAAATTTCCTGGGGTGGTAACCCGCTGCCCCACGTCCCGTTGGCGGAGCTCCGTCAGTCGGTGGCCTATGTTTCCCAAGAACCGTTCTTGTTTTCCGCCACCCTCGCTGAAAACATTGCGCTCGGCCGCCCAGCTGCGAGCCGAGCCGAGATTGAGCAAGCCGCAAAACTGGCTGCCATCCACGATGACATAGTGCAGTTTCCAGACGGGTACGACACACCTGTCGGAGAACGCGGCGTAACCTTGTCCGGTGGCCAAAAGCAGCGGCTAGCCCTGGCGCGGGCACTTTTGCTGAATCCCAAGCTGTTGATCTTGGACGACTGCTTGTCGGCCGTGGACGCGCGCACTGAGACCCAAGTGTTGTCCCACCTGCGACAACACCGGCGCGACCGTACAACGCTGTTGGCTGCACACCGCATCAGCGCGCTGGAAATCGCCGATTGGGTGGTGGTGTTAGAAGCCGGCCGCATCGTCGAGCAAGGCCCTCCTGCCACCCTGTTGGCAGCTGGCGGTTGGTTCACCGCCATGGCTGAGCGGCAGCGCTTAGAATCATGGTTGGAGCAAGGAGGGCGATCCGTTTGAACCACCGTCCGCCCACTCAACTGGTCTCGCCACAGCCCGCCCTGCCGGTCTGGCGCCGCTTGTTGGCCCATGCATGGCCCTTCCGTGTTGGGTTTGCGGGGGCTTTGGCGCTGTTATTCGCCGGAACCGCTTGCGATGTTTCCACCCCGCTGTTGGTGCAGCGGTTTATTGATCACTTTCTCACCCCTCGCTCGTTTCCTGCCGGTCCGTTGCTTCGTTTGGCGGCTTTGTACCTCTCCCTGTTGGCCGCTTCCGCCGCCTTCAACTACCTGCAGTTGGTGCAATTTCAGAGCGCGGCCCTGAGAGTGGTGCAACACCTCCGCAACAACGTATTCAACCACGTGCAGCGCTTGCCGTTGGCGTTTTTTGACCGCACCTCCAGCGGTGCCTTGGTGTCCCGGATCACCAACGACACGGAAGCCATCAAAGACTTGTTTGTCAATGTCTTGTCAACCTTGGCACAAAACACCGCGTTTCTCGTGGGCGTGTTTGTCTCCATGTTTGTATTAGACGCCCGCTTGGCAGGGTTTTGCGCGTTGCTGGTTCCGGTGCTGGTGCTGATTATGGTGGCGTACAGGCGTTGGACGGGCCCGGTGTTTCACTTAACCCGGCAAAAACTTAGTCAATTAAACGCCCACCTCAGTGAATCCCTGCAAGGGATGGCCACCATCCAGGCGTTCGTCCAAGAGGCCCGCTTTATCCGCCTCTTTGCCCAGATCAATCAAGAACACTACGCGGCCCGTCTGCGTACCATCCGTCTTAACAGCCTCCTGTTACGACCGTTGGTCGACGTCATCTACACCTTGGCCCTTATCCAAGTCTTAGGCTGGTTTGGCCTCCAAGCCTTGATGGGACCCGTATCCGTCGGAGTCCTGTTTGCGTTCGTCAATTACCTCGACCGGTTTTTTGAGCCGGTCAACCAGATGATGATGCAGCTCAACCTGTTGCAACAGGCCATGGTTTCTGCCGAGCGGGTGTTTGAACTGCTTGATCAGCCCACGGCAGACCAGACGACGCCAGAGGTTTCCCCTGACTTCCCGGCGTTGCCTGCCGTCCACCCTACCATCACCCGCGGACACCTGGTCTTTGAAAACGTAAGCTTCTCCTATGACGGCCACCACAACGTGTTGGAAAACATCTCGTTTGAAGTCCTGCCGGGGCAAACCGTGGCCCTGGTCGGCCACACAGGCAGCGGCAAGAGCACCCTGGCGCTGTTGCTGCTGCGCTTGTACCCTGTACACAGCGGTTCTATCTACATCGACGGTTGGCCCCTGTCGTCCATCCCCGAAGCAGAACTGCGCAGACAAGTGGGTCTGGTCCTGCAGGAACCGTTTTTGTTCGCAGGTGACATCCAATCCAACATTCGCCTCGGTCGACCGCTGTCCGACGAAGCGGTGGTCCGAGCCGCACGCTTGGTCCAGGCCGATCCGTTTATTCAAAGACTACCGCGCGGCTATGCCGAGCCCCTGGGCGAACGAGGTGCTACGTTGTCAGCCGGACAGCGCCAACTGCTCGCGTTCGCCCGAACGATGGCAGGTCAACCTAAAATTCTCGTTTTGGATGAGGCCACAGCCAGTGTTGACACAGAGACGGAAGAGGCCATCCAAACTGCCTTGGCCCGGATGCGCCAAGGGCGCACAACCCTCGTCATTGCACATCGCCTGTCGACGGTCGAAGACGCGGATGTCATCCTGGTTCTGCACCGCGGCCGGATTGTTGAACGTGGCACCCACCGTCAGTTGCTCTCTCAGCAAGGCCTGTACCAAACGATGTACCGGCTGCAACAGGGGACTGGGACGGTCCGACCCCATCCCGTTCCACCACACCCTTGAACCGGTGGACGATGTCACCGGCGTACCCATTGTCCCGCTCCACCCTTGCCCTCTGCATGCGCATGCCATGATGCATGGTGTAGTACGGAGGAGGGTCAGCGTTGCCACGCGAAATTTACTTAGCGCTGGGCGACTCTATCACAGCCGGATACAACGCCAGTCATCCGCAGTCCACCTACGTATGGCATGTACTTCAACACGCTCGGTCCTGTGGACTTGCCCATCGCGGCCGGGTGCTGGCACGCCACCTTTGGACTGCACGCGACCTTTGGCGGGCTGCTCTGCAGTTGCCGGGTGAGCTGTGGTCGGCAACCCGTCTGGTCACGGTGCTGATTGGCGGCAATGACCTGCGCCGTTTGTTACGCCGCTATTATCTGCCGGCGCCGGTCGGGGGAGACATTACGCCGTCCCATGTGGAGCGCTGCTTAGACGCGTTTCAACCGACCTTGGCAGAGCTGTGTGCATACGTGACAGATTGGCAGATTCCTTACCGGGTCTTATGTACCGTGTACAACCCAGCCCCCCATTCCGACCTGGCTTGTTTCGCTTTGCATCGTCTCAACCAGATCATTCGAGCCGTTGCGCAGCGTGAAGGCTGGGCTGTTGCGGAAGTGGCGGCCGCTTTTGCTGGGCATGAAGCGGTTTGGATTGACGGATACCGCAACGGCCGGCTGGAAGACCTGGTGGTTCCATGGCGGCGGCCGATTCATCCCAACAACGCCGGACATGGCGGCATCGCCCGGGCTATTCGTCAAGTCTTGCCCGCCCGCCGCCGAACCACACCCAAATCTGCTCGGCAAGGCCATGCTGTGTATAACCGAGGAGCAGGAGGAAGACAATAGCGACAACACCATTCTCCATTTGGAGGAGGCAGAAGCCATGCCG
>JAILZF010000131.1 GCA_023512635.1 Alicyclobacillus sp.
CAACAGTCCTTTTTGGCCTCGCTAAAGAGGCAGATATACTTATGCTCATGCTTATCCCACCACCAGTGTAGCTACTTGTATACTAGTTGCAGCTACCCCATAGATCGTGATAGTTGAGCCAGGTACAACATCCATCGAATATGTCCCCCCAGGCGGGATAGGGAAGCCGTTGGAAGTTGTTACGCTCGAAGTGCCTATATATAGCTTGTTAACTGTATCCAGATTTTGGATAGCTATACTGCGCCCGCTAACAGTCCCGCTGAAAAGTGCCGTGGCCGTTGTATTTATGGTCACTTGGTTTGTGGACACGATACCTTGAACTGCAGCTTGTATGAGGTTGGCTGTGCCGGCGAGTATAACGCTGCCTATAGTGTTACCCCCCGCCGCCAACTTCACCGCGCCGGTCGAGTCTGTCGCAATCGCCCGCAGGTCAGCACCATCAGAACCACCCACCAGCAGAGCACCCGTCGGCAAAACCGCCCCTGGTGCTGCTGTCACCTGTGACAACGTCACGTTGCCGATGGTATTATTGCCGGCTGCAATCTTAACGGCACCCGTAGCGTCCGTCGCTATCGCACGCAGGTCAGTGCCGTCTGAGCCGCCCACTAGCAGCGCGTCTGCTGGCAGAGCTGCTCCCAGCGCTGCCGTTACCTGCGGCAGCGTCACCCCGCCCACGGTATTTCCCCCCGGCGGCAACGGTGGCATAGTCGATATATTGACGTTGGGCGTACCGCTTATCTGTGCTGTGACGGTATTGGTCACCTGTACATTCTGGGATACACCACCTGTGGTCATCGGGCCGCCGCTCACTGGTATCGTGAGGTTAGAGAAAAGCAGCACCCCTTGGCTGTTGGACGGCGCAATCGGCGAGCTAGAAGACCAAAACACCGTCACCGTGTCGGTCGTCTGGATGGGGAGGCCGATGTAGATATACGGCTCCACCGCTACCGCGTCGGACGGCTGCGCGTACAATTGCCCAGGCGCATAGTTGAGTGTTGCTCCGGTGCCGTTGAGCACTGCGATGTAGTCAGCCAGCTGCGGCAGGCGCACGACAAACGATCCTGATGTCGCGCCCACTGGCAGGCTAAACGGATAGGCCCACAGCCACCGCTCCTCTGGTGAGGCCTTAACTGTCGTCATGTACTCACCCCCTAGAACCCCTCGTTGAGATCGCCTACGATGTCCCTGGGCTTCACCCGCCGCGGCCGGTCACGCTTCGCCTGGCGATAGAGGTCATACTGCCGCTCGCGTGCCTCTGACCCGTCCACCTTGCGCCGGACGCGGTGTACCGCATTGGTCGCACCTGCAAGCGGTCGCCTTGCGATCTCTTGCCCGCGCTTAGCTGCCGAACTGCCCAGCTGCCGCACGGCCGAGGTCAAATCCGCAAAAGGATTGAACATCACCCATACACCGACAATGACCACGGCCACCCCCGCGAGGAGCCATCCGATGTCTTGCAACGCCGTGACGATAGGGGCAAAAGGTCCTGTCGGTTGGGATGTGGTCGTGGTTGTGCCCGCGGTCGTCGTCGCGTCACTTGTGGCGCCGTTTGTGTTCGGTATCACCGGATTGCCGTTGACATCCGTGAACTGCACGCCCGTCACCTGCTGGTATGCCTGCACGAGCCCCTGCTGGTAGTACGAGGGCATCTGTCCGGTGGTCGTTGGCCATCCCGAGTGCGCGGCCACGTACTCAAGCAGGGGATACCCTGACAATCCCTGCTGCACCCCTTGTTGGTACGCGGGTTTCATGGCCGAGATCGCGATATGTGCGTTGAGATTCGGGTCCAGCAGCTGCTGGGGAGTGTACCCCGCACCAAGGCCTTTTTGATTGAGCTGGAACAACCCTGTTGAGTACGCCCCGTTTGTGTCGATGATGTTGACATTCGGATTAAGCCCGGACTCTTGCTGTGCGATGGCGAGAGGAATCCAGGCTGGCACGCCGTACTGATTCGCCACCTGTGTGATAATCTGCGCGGACTGTTGCGGGCTTGTCGTCGCCATCCCGATCACCTCGGCAGTGTGCTCAGATATTGGTTCAGATCGGACAGCGACGGGCTTTGCCCGCCGTGCGCCTGCTGATACTGCGACACGTAGTTGCTCAGCGCGAGCATGTCCGCCTCGTCTCGCTGCACAGTGGCTGATGGCACCGTCGTCACTGTTTGGTTCACGTCCGAGTTACCGAGGATCGCTTGTACATTCG
Source organism: Alicyclobacillus sp. (assembly GCA_023512635.1). Classification (GTDB taxonomy): domain Bacteria; phylum Bacillota; class Bacilli; order Alicyclobacillales; family Alicyclobacillaceae; genus JAILZF01. The sequence goes on from JAILZF010000131.1 coordinate 2,203, forward strand.
CTGGCACGATGGCCGGTACCGTACCTGGCGCAAACGTGATCGTGTTCGGCGGCGTGTTCGTCGTAGGGTTCGGATTGACGATGGCCACCTGCGCCTGATTTCCCGGATACTGCATCTGCGACAGCAGCCCCTGTAAGGACCGGCCAAACTGCTGGCCTTGCTGGGCGATAGCCTGGGCTGTCTGCTGCGCGGCTTGTCCCTGAGCTGCAGCTATCTGTTGCGCTGCCTGCGCCTGGGCACTCGCCAAGGTCGATGCCACCTGGCCCAGCGCTTGGTCCTGCGCTTGTATGGCCTGTCCAAGCATCTGCTGCTGTTGATACAGCGCCTGCTGCATCATTTGCTCCTGTTGCCCCAAGGCTGCCGTCATCTGCGTCGTCGCATCCGGAGTACTTGAGGTTGAGGTAGACGTCTGCCCGGTCATCCGGTCATAAACCGCTCGGCCCAAGAAAAACACCGCAATCCCGCCGCCACCAAAAAGCATTACCTTTTGCGGGCCGGACATCTTGGCGATTGTATCCCGCAGGCTCATGTCGGCTGCACCCGCGCAGAAGGAGTCGCCATTCCAACCTGCTGCGGCCGGGCGTTGGCGTTTGGCTGTGCGTACGTGAGCGGGACGCTATGCACTTGCGTACCGGCAAAAGGAGACGGCGTGACCATTGCGGCCAAAAAACTAAGCGGAACTGAATCCACACGGGCGCCTGCCGGGACGAAAAATTGACCGCCCTGATACTGCCGGTAATCCTGCGGCACGACTTTGGCGTAACCTTGATGCAGGATACCTCGCATATCATCACCGCCCCTGCAGGGTCTGGAACAGCGAGTTGGTGCCGCTGAAAGTCGTGTTCAGAATCGCGTTTGTCCCCGTCCAGTTGTTAAGGAGCAGGTACACCAGAATCAGAAACAGGGCCGCGCCGAAAAACCCCCATAGGTCCGAGACCTGGAAACCTTTCATGATGACTGCCCCCCTTTGATAAACAGCGGTTGGATTGCAGACCAATGCAGCACGAGCATGCTAGCCAGCAGGACGAGCAGGACCATATTGGCCAGGTGCGCCACCTCACTGGAGGACTGCGCCGCCACCCACACCAGCACGCCTAGCACGACAACTCCAAAGACGATGAACTGAGTGCTCATGATTTCACCACTGTCCAAAACGCCTGCCAGCGGTTGCTGGTGTAGAGCCACACAAGCACGATGAGCAGGAGCAGAATCGTCGAGACCTCGTTCATAGCCTCACCACGTCCTTGCTTCAGTGCGCATTCCAATTTGCCCAGGGGTTGTAGTTGTCCCACGTATTTGTCGCATTACTACCAAAACCAGGCGTCCCGGCAGGGGCTGCTGTAGCTCCATTTGAGGCTGAGACTGCCGGTACTTGTCCGGTCATAAGCGCCTGCCACGCTGGTCCCAGCT
>JAILZF010000132.1 GCA_023512635.1 Alicyclobacillus sp.
GGCTTCCCCTCACAGTGGCGGGACCGCACCGGATTTGCACCGGTTTCCCTTTTCAGTCCACCTTGCGGTGGACACCTTCCCCGTATCTATATTCACTTGTCCCAGTGAAATAGAATGGCTAGACTTTCCTCCATGGTACAAGGCTTGATGCAGGGCGTCAAGGTGATCGTCCAGAGAATAGCCTTGTGTCGACTTCACTCGCCCTTAATGCCCAGTCATCTTTTGTAACAGTTGGTCTTGCTGGGCCTGCAAGGTGTCGGTCCAAACCCCTTTTTCTTTAAAATAGCGGATGGCTCCAGGGTGGAAAGGCACAGCGAAGTGCGGATTGGACAAGGTGTTTGGCAGCGTCCATTCCTTGGCGGTTACACTGATGGCAGCGAGATCGCTGGCGTGATCCAGCAGTGTCTTGGTGAGGGTGTACACGGTATCGTCGGGCAGGTCTGCCCTTACAGCCAACACCGTCGGATAACCGACCAGCTTGTAATCGTGAGGCTGTCCCTTGTAGCGGCCGTCTGGAACAGGGATGACCATCGCGCCTTGGGTCATGCGTGCGATGATCTGCTGGATTTTATCGTCCGGGATCTGGATAAACCGTACGGGGGTATTCTCTGCCAACTGCTGTTGTGGCGGGGCGTTGGCAGACCCCGGTAACACCACTGCGTCTACTGTCCCTTGTTCCATTGCCTGGATGGCTTCATTGGTCTCTGCTGTAGACAACAGCGTCACATCGGCTGTAGACAAACCATAGACGCTGAGTAGCGTCTGCGTAAACTCGTCCAGGCTTTGCAATGCCGGACGTTTACCAATCAAACGCTTGCCTTTTAAATCGGCGGGCGTTTGAATCCCGGAAGAGGCTCGTGCAATGATGTAAAAGCCGCTCGGCATGCCGTACAACACTTGCCGCAACGCGACTGGTTTGTCAAACGGCGGTTGTCCAGTGACCGCCTTGGTCAACGACCACAGGTTGAGCAGCCCGACGTCCGCCTTGTTGTCGGCCATCGCGCGCGCTGTTGCATCGGAACCCCCAGCCGCTACTACACTCGTCTTCAGAGACGTGTTTTTGTTGAGGATGTTTGACATACCTACCGTCTGTACGTAATAGTCGCTCCCCGAGGAAGAGGTCCCCATGCGGATCTCTTGCACTGCTTTCGACGCGCTTGCTGCGGCTTGGCCCGTACCGTTCGCCGGCGCAGCAGGGGTCGATCCACACGCTGTCACCACGACCGCAAGCACCCCAGCAACCAGCATCCCTGTGAACCGTTGCAGCCAAGACCTGACCTTCATGTCATTCTCCCCTTCCCGACTCGACCAGGCTCGCCTCCCATATCTTACAAATGTCTGAACTGTCCGCGACGTGACCAAAGTGGCGCCGTACGTTGGCCAAGGCTTGGTCGTGGGCTTGCAAGCTGTACGTGGCACACGCGTCCCCGGCAACCACCACGTAGTAATCGCGCATAAACGCATCCCGCGCCGTGGTCTCTACACAAACGTTCGTCGCCACACCGCACAACACCAACGTCTCTATCCCGCGAGCGCGTAACAACGTCTCCAGACGCGTGTTGTAAAACGCACTGTAACGGTGTTTGACCACCACCGGCTCGTCCGGCAATGGTTGGACGCCGAACCATTCCGCCCCCCACGTACCACGCCTGCAGACATCGCGCGATCCACGGCTAGCCCATACCGGGGAATCGGTAGCGGGTTCATGGATGGTTTGGACAAACACCACCAGTACCCCTGCCGCCCGCGCAGCCGCCAACAACCGTTCAACCTGGGGCAAAATTTGTTCAGCGTCCGTGGCACTGCCGCGCCGCGCGTGCGATCCCTGCGGGTGGCAAAAATCATTTTGTAAATCAATCAGCACCAAGGCGCAACGATGGTCTGCTAACAACGCTTCCGTCATGGACATGGTTTCATCCCCTTTCAACCTGACCCAGCCAGGCTCGATCACGCTGCACGGGCCGCACACTGGGATGCGGCCCGCCTTCTGACCGTCACCACGACCTCCGTCGTTAATAGCGCTGGGGAATCATGACGGCTGTGAGCAACGCTGCCATGATGGCCGTGCCACTGAGGATCAAGAACGCCCCGGTAAAGCTGTGGTACTGGGCAATGACGGCACCCATCAAGGTTGGTACAAACGCGGAAATTAAATTGCTTACCCCTGTCAGCACACCGGTGCTGCGGCCCATGCGCGAGCGGATATCGAGGCTGTGCAGCAGCGAAAACGTCATCGTCACCGCCACTTCGTAACCCCAGATGGCTACCGCTTCCATCACCAGTGCTGAAGCCGAACTGTGCATCAGCGTGGCAATGTAGAAAAACACCGCAAACGCGACATAGCCGCTTGTGATGAACGGTGCCCGCCGCAACAGCCGGTCCGACCAGCGCCCGCACAGATACATGAACAACGGGCACAAGATCCAGCTGGCTGCCGTAAAATAGCCCATGCCGGAGAGAGACAGATGTCGTACCTCTGTCAAATAACTCGGCATCCAGGTGTTGATGCCAAAGTTCAACACCGCCCCTGCCAAATTGCAAAACGTCAATATCCAAAATCGATAATTGCTGAACACACTGCGCTCGGCAGCCAGTTTGGCGTTTGGAATCTCCTCCATCTTTTCCAACACGCCGTTTTCAATAAGGTCTGCCTCATACGCCGACACCCATGGGCTATGCCGCGGGTTATCACGCATCACAAAGATAAAGAGCAGCAATGGGATCAGGTTGATGGCAGCCAACAGGTAAAACATGGCCCGCCAACCCAGGTTGGAAAGCATAGGCGGAACCAACACGCCAGACAAGGCAATGCCAATGCTTAATCCGGCAATCCAGTATGAACTCGCCCGGCTGCGCTCTTTCACCGGAAACCACTGGGCCACCAAGTAATTGCCGAGCGGCCAAATCGCGGCCTCCGCCAAGCCCAGCCCAATCCGCGAAATGAACAACTGGGTTAAATTGGTGGCCGCTGCCCCGATGAGCAACATCACCACCCACGCGCTGGTCGCAATCAGCGCCGATTTGCGCGCGCTCCAGCGGTCTATCAACATCCCCCAAAACGGCATGCCCACGCCGTACGAAAGCGCAAACAGCGTCATCAACATGCCTGCCAAGGCGCGGTGGTCTGTTAAATGCATGTAGGTGACAAACGGCTTGTACGTCATGACAATGCCTACATTGACTTTATCAATCATTCCGATAATTTGTAAAGAAAGCAGTGTAGGCATTACAAAACGCCACCGCACCCGTGAATCGGCCAACGGCGCGCGGAGGTTGAGTTCCGCATTCAGCCCCATTTCTTCCCCACCTTTCGTCGTGCTTACACCAGTCTAATGAGCCCCCTGTTCCTCTGTTTTGCCCGCACCCGCAGTCATCGCAGAAAACGGTCCCTTGCCTGGCTGCCATCCGCGCGGGCTTCACATCCCTCCTCTCAAGGAGTGCCAGGCAGGGGAAGCTGCCCCCCTCCCCCGCCCGCCTTAGCCCCCCGACAACGATCAACCCCTCCTCGTGTATTGCAGCCAGGCTGTCTCTTATACACATCTGACCCTGCCGACGATCTTACGCGTGTA
>JAILZF010000133.1 GCA_023512635.1 Alicyclobacillus sp.
GCGTCATCCCGGGTTGCAGCTCAACCTCCGCCACATTCAGCGCGCGTTGCACATCCGCCAAGGTGATGTGAGCGCGTGGTTGAACAAACGAGACATCAATCCAGGCTGCTGGGGTGATCAAGTCTTGTAGCGAGATCTTTTCCACCGTGAGGTCCGGACGGTGCTTGTTAAAGTGGTAGATTGCATCCACATGCGTAGAAACGTGATCGCACGTGACAATCCCGCGCACACCGTACCCTTCAAACGGCGTATCGCCCAGCCGCATGACGCACTCTTCATGCGTCAAGTGCCACCAAAAGTTTGTTTTCATGTGCCCAGGGTAGTGTGGCATCTCTGGACTAACCTCGTGGCTGAGGTCGAGCACGTGGATGCGTTTGCCAAACAGCTCCACCACTTCTTCTTGCTGATGCAGTTTCGGTTCTTGTACAGGCATGAGAAACCCCTCCTCACCGTAGATTCCAAGCCACTCATCCAGAAATGCTTCCTATACACCCTGGCTGTAGCGGCGCAGCCGCAACAGGGCTTGCTCGCGGTGTCCCCAAAACCCCTCGAGGGCACACAACCGCTCGGCGTATTCCCCTATGCGTACACTTGCCTCAGGGGTACACCACTGGTATGTGCAGGTCTTAAGAAACTTGCCAACCCATAAGCCCCCTGAATAGCGCGCCGACCGCATAGTTGGGAGAATATGGTTGGTGCCGATGACTTTATCCCCGTACGCCACATTGGTCTCTGGTCCCAAAAACAAGGCACCATAGTTTTGCAAACGGTCTAAAAAGTACTTTGGGTCGCGCGTGAACACCTCGACGTGCTCATAGGCCAGGCGATCCGCTTCAGCGACCGCCTCCTCCAGGCTTTCCACTAAGATCACCTGGCCGTTGTTTTCCCAAGCGGGGCGCGCCGTGTCAGCCGTAGGCAAGACCTGCAACTGACGCTCCACCTCGGTGAGGACGGCCTCGGCCAGGGCACGCGACGTGGTAATCAGCGCACCTGGCGAAGAGGGGCCGTGTTCGGCCTGGCCGAGCAGGTCACACGCCACCATTTCCGCATCCGCGGTATCGTCTGCAATCACCAGGATCTCGGTCGGACCCGCCAGCAAGTCAATCCCTACGCGGCCAAACAGCTGCCGTTTGGCCTCTGCCACGTACGCATTGCCCGGCCCCACCAGCATATCTACCGGTGCCAGGGTCTCGGTGCCCAAGGCCATTGCGGCCACTGCCTGAACGCCGCCAAGAATGTAGATTTCATCTGCACCAGCCAGGGCCATCGCGGCCACCGTCGCGTCTGGAATGCCACCAGACTGGGGCGGAGTACACGCCACCACGCGCTTCACCCCAGCCACTTTGGCCGTGACAATGCTCATATGCGCAGACGCCACCATGGGAAAGCGTCCGCCTGGAACGTAACAACCCACGCTGGCCACGGGGATATTTTTGTGTCCCAACACCACGCCGGGTTCCGTTTCAACCTGAACGTCTTGCAGGGCTGACCGCTGTACCTCAGCAAACCGGCGAACTTGTGCTTGGGCAAAGCGGATGTCCGACAAGGTCTGTTCGGGAACACGCCGAATGGCTGCCTCGATCTCATCTTTGTTTAATCGAAAACTGGACGGGGACCAACGGTCAAACCGCTCCGACAGCTCCCGTACCGCAGCATCTCCGCGCTCCGCCACAGCGTTCAACATACCGCGTACCGTCTCTGCAACCTGTTGTTGAGCGGCCTGCTGTTGCGCCTGTGAAATCCCGCGTTTTAGCCAAAGCGCCATTTGCCTGCTCCTCCTTCTCCCGAGCACCAAGCTTAAACCAACCGGTTCTCCAGACGGCCCACGCCCTCGACCTCGCACACCACCTCGTCACCGGCTTGCAGCCAACGCTTCTCTGCCATCCCCAAAATCACGCCCTCCGGCGTACCTGTATAGACCACATCCCCTGGTTCCAACGTCATGATTTGCGACAGGTCACTGATCAGCTCCGCCACAGTAAAGATCATGTCGGCCGTATTCGAGTCTTGGCGCAGTTCGCCATTGACCCAACAACGCAGCCGCAGCTGTTGCGGATCCGGGATTTCGTCCGCGGTCACCAGGTATGGCCCAAGCGGAGCAAAACCGTCGATCGCTTTGCCAAACAACCATTGACTGCTTCGGAATTGTAAATCGCGCGCCGACAAGTCGTTGCCTGTCGCATAGCCAAACACCGCAGACAAGGCTTCCGCTGTGGACACAGCGCGAACCCTGCGGCCAACAACGGCAACCAGTTCCACCTCGTAATCAAATTGATGGGCACATGCGGGCAATGGTACGTCCTGCCGGTGACCCGCCAGGCTGTTCGCATATTTGGAAAAATACACAGGATACTCAGGAATAGGCAGGTTGGACTCCACGGCGTGCCGCCGGTAATTGGTGCCCACGCAGATGATCTTGCCAGGGGCAGGTACGGCCGGTGCATACTGCAATGTCTCTTCAGGGTACAGTTCATCCATCCGCGCCTGCGCTGCCAACTCCCGCAGCCGTTCTAACCCGGCGGACCCGGCGGCCACCAGGTCCATCACCGTGGCCGGCAAGACCTCACCTCGATGACGCACGGCCTCACTCGCATCCCAGACACCACCCGTCATCCGCACCCCGTAACGCAGTTGTCCGTTTCTCCAAAACGAAACCAGTTTCACACGTTTCCCTCCAAGGACAAGTCAACTGTAACCTTGCCATTCACTTCCTCTTTCGTCCCGCACCATGCTTAAGCTCGTACATCCAGGACCACGCGGCCTATCCCCGTACCGCGGCGGACCACGGCCAAGCCCTCATTGGCTGACGTCAAAGGCAAGGTCGAGCCAATCACCGGCGTAACCACACCCTCTGCAACCAACCGCGCAGCTTCTTCCAGTTCAAGTCGATTGCAGTAGCGTGAACCGAGAACTTCTAGCTCTTGTAAAACCACTGCTTGAGTAGGGAGTTGCAAGCAAGAATCCGCTTGGTACCCTACCATCACCAACCGTCCACCCGGCCGCAGACACGCGGCGCAGGTAGACAGTGCTCCTGGTAATCCGGTGAAATCGAGGGCCACATCAGCCCCCCGGCCTCCAGTCAGAGCGCGGACTTCAACATCCGCCAGCTGACGTGCGTCCAGCGCCCAATCAGCACCAAACTCCTTAGCCAGTGCTAGTTTCTCGGGCATAACATCCAACGCCACCACGGCCGCTCCACAGTGTTTGGCAATTTGCAAAGCATGCACACCCACTCCGCCAATCCCGGAAACCACCACCGTCTCCCCGGCGCAGACAGCGGCCCGAGTTTTGACAGCGCGCAGACTGGTGCCAATGGCGTCCCCTAAGACGGCGAGTTTAACCGGTGGTACGTCTGCCGGGACTTTGATTAAGTTTTTGGCAGGAACGCAGACGTACTCAGCCATACCTCCTTGCGCATCAAAACCTATCCAGGCCCCCAGGTGTTCACACAGGCTCTCCCTTCCTTCTTGGCAGTACCTGCATGTACCGCACGTGTCGTAAATATTCACCACGACACGCTCGCCCAACGGCCAATCGCTTACCCCAGGGCCTGTCTCTACC
>JAILZF010000134.1 GCA_023512635.1 Alicyclobacillus sp.
CACGGCGAATTCGGGTACAAATAGCGCTGGATGGCCTGCGACCAAGCATAGCGTGTAAAGTACGTGGCCACCACATAAGGCAACAACAGCAGCGAACTGGCAAAGATCACTGGGATGACCCCGGCTGCGTTCACCTTCAGCGGGATGTGCGTTTGCTGTCCGCTGTAAATGGTCCGGCCAACGACACGCTTGGCATACTGCACAGGGATTTTGCGCTCCGCCTGTTGAACAAAGACAATCAAGGCGAACAGCACGACAATCCCTATGACCAAGACCGCTACCTTGATCAAATTCAAGAACAGCTCATCCGGATGGGTGACGAACCAACTCTTATAAACTTCTTGGCCCAACTGCCCAATCCGCGAGATGATGCTGATGAAAATAATAATCGAAATCCCGTTGCCAATGCCTTTTTCGGTAATCATCTCACCAAACCACATCAGCAACGTGTCTCCCGCTGTCAGGGAGATGACAATCAACGCGTACGTTCCCCAGTCGTTGCTGTACAACACGCCCTCACGGTGGAACGTGTAGGTAAGGCCTGCCGCCTGCAGCACCCCAAAGGCCACGGTCAAGCACCGCGTTACCTGCGTCAATTTACGGCGTCCCGTTTCGCCTTCCTTTTGCCACTCTTCAAAGCGCGGTATCACACCGGCTTGCAGCAGTTGCACAATAATCGACGCCGTGATATACGGCATGACGCTCATGGCGAAGATAGAAAAGCGGTAAAACGCTCCGCCGGAAAACATGTTCAGCAGATCGAACAGCGCATTGCCTTGTCCCGTGTTTAACGCCTGGACGTTCATGCCGGGCACCGGAATATAGGTGCCTATCCGGTACACGGCAATCACGAACAGGGTGAACAAGATCCGCTTGCGCAAGTGCTTAAGGCGCCACAGGTTGGCTATCGTCTGCAGCACTTAGATCACCTCGGCGGTGCCACCAGCCGCCTCAATCTTCTCCTTCGCCGAACCCGAGTAAGCGTGCGCCCGCACTGTCAACTTCACGTGAAGGTCACCCTTGCCCAAGACCTTTACGCCGTCCAGCAGTTCTCTAATCAACCGGCGTTCAAGCAACAGCTCCGGCGTCACTACCGTACCCTCAGGGAAGTCGTTCAAGCGATACACATTCACCGTTGCAAAACGCTTGGCGAACCGCTTGTTGTTAAAACCGCGCTTCGGGATGCGCCGGAACAGCGGCGTTTGCCCGCCTTCAAACCCCGGGCGTACTCCCCCACCCGAGCGCGCCCATTGACCTTTGGTCCCACGCGTGGCGGTCTTGCCCATGCCTGAACTGGTGCCGCGTCCTACGCGCTTGCGCGGCTTGCGCGCACCAGCCGGCGCTTTTAACTCGTGTATCCGCACAGCCGCCGCCTCCTCTTTGCTCTTATTCACCTTCGACGACTTTCACGTCGACCAGGTGTTTCACGCGCTCAACCATCCCGCGGATGGCCGGTGTATCGGCATGCACCACCGTCTGATGCAACTTCCGCAAGCCAAGGGCGGTCACCGTCCGGCGTTGCGGTTGTGGCCGGCCAATGGTGCTGCGCACCAGCGTGATCGCCAATTTCTGCGCCAACGCCAACCCCCCCTTAGCCGAGCAGTTCTTCGACGCTCTTGCCACGCAAGCGCGCGACTTCCTCAGCCCGCTTTAACTGTTTCAAGCCGTCCAGCGTCGCATGCACCATGTTGATTGGGTTATTCGACCCTAGCGACTTGGTCGCAATATCTTTAATGCCCGCCAACTCCAACACCGCGCGCACAGGTCCCCCGGCAATCACGCCCGACCCCTGTGGAGCAGGCTTTAACAGAACCTTGCCCGCACCGAAGTGCCCAACCACATCATGCGGTATGGTGGTGCGTTTCATCGGCACATGGATGAGGTTTTTCTTTGCGTCTTCTATTCCTTTACGAATCGCGTCCGGCACTTCAGCCGCCTTGCCCAAGCCGGCGCCCACGTAACCATTGCCATCGCCAACCACTACCAACGCAGAGAATGAAAAGCGCCGGCCACCTTTGACGACCTTGGCGACGCGGTTGACCGCGACGACCTTTTCCGTGAGTTCCAATTGATTAGGGTCGATACGCACAGAAACACCTTCCTTTCCCTTAGAATTGCAATCCGGCCGCGCGTGCTGCGTCAGCCAGCGCCTGGACGCGTCCATGATACAAGTAACCACCGCGGTCAAACACCACGGCTTGAATGCCCTTTGCCAAGGCCCGCTTCGCCACCAGTTCACCCACTTTGCGTGCAGCATCCACGGTCGATCCGCTGGAAAGCTCTGCGCGCAACTCGCGATCTAGCGTAGATGCACTGGCCAACGTATGCCCGTTCACATCATCGATGACCTGCGCATAGATGTGCTTATTGGAACGAAATACGTTCAACCGCGGCCGCGCTGGCGTGCCCTCGACGCGCTTGCGCACCCGCAGATGGCGGCGTTTGCGCGACTCGTTGCGGTTCTCCTTTTGCATCACTGCAGCCTCAACTCCTTTCTACGGCAGCGCCCGCTTTACTTCTTCCCTGTCTTACCCACCTTGCGCCGCACCACTTCATCCGCATAGCGAATCCCTTTGCCCTTGTAAGGCTCGGGTTTGCGGATGGAGCGAACCTTCGCCGCGTAAACCCCGACTTTTTCCTTGTCAATGCCTTGGATCACCAAACGGTTGGGCGCTGGCACGTCAATTTCAATGCCCTCGTCTGGCTCTAACACCACAGGGTGCGAGAAGCCCAACGACAGCGTCACATTACGCCCAGACTTCGCCGCGCGGTAACCCACGCCAACCAGTTCCAAATGCTTGCTAAAGCCATTGGTGACGCCTTCCACCATATTGGCGATCACGCTGCGCGTCGTGCCGTGCAGTGCGCGATGCAGCTTCTCATCGGACGGGCGCTCCACGATGACGTGATTGTCCTGCACGATGACCCTCATCTCTGGGTGCACTCGGCGCGTGAGCTGGCCCTTGGGCCCTTTCACCGTCACTTCCGTGCCGTTGACCGACACTTCGACCCCTGCCGGGATCGGAATGGGCTTGCGACCAATACGAGACATTTCCTGCACCTCCCGTCGTCCCGACTTACCACACGTAACAGATGACCTCGCCGCCGATGCCAAGCTTGCGCGCTTCGCGGTCCGTCATGATCCCCTTCGACGTCGAGATAATCGCGATTCCAAGTCCGCCCAGAACGCGCGGCAGGTCCTCATGACCCACGTACACGCGGCGACCCGGCTTCGAAATTCGCTTCAGACCGGTGATCACGCGCTCATTGTTCTTTCCGTACTTCAGGAACAGCCGGATGGTGCCTTGCGGGCCGTCCTGGATGTACTCGGCGTCCCGGATGTAGCCCTCGTTTTTCAAGATCTCCGCGATCGCACGCTTCACCTTCGAAGCCGGAACCTCTACCTTCTCGTGGCGAACGAGGTTCGCGTTGCGAATACGCGTGAGCATATCTGCAATCGGATCCGTCATCATGCGAGCTCGCCTCCTTCCACTTCCCGATTACCAACTGGCCTT
>JAILZF010000135.1 GCA_023512635.1 Alicyclobacillus sp.
ATCCGCGCCGCTTGGCACCTCGCCGGGCCATGCTGACCAATTCGCGGACGCGTTCATCTTGTGCGACGTTGAACACCAGCGAGCCGAACTTTAAAAACGTGTCCAGCCGCATTGCCTTCGACCTCCAACTGCAGACCATGTACGGCCACACCGTAAGGGGTGCAACCTCTCCATGTCCACAGTATGAAGCGGACGGCGGGAATGCTTCGCCTGTCAGCCAGATCCCGCGGACCTGGCGGCGGGCAACGCACCCGAACAAAAGGCTGACTGGAAGGCGTAGCAGGTGTTATCCGACATCCGGGGGGCGTTCAGGTCTAGGCGTTCAGGTCTAATGGATGTTGCGTTTTTTCATTCGGCCGCCGCGAACTTCAGCAATGGGGGCAATGGCTAGAAACGCTTCAGGGTCAATGTCTTCCACCAGACTTTTCAACTTTGCCTCTTCTAAGCGGGTGATCACACTAAATAACACGGTGCGCTCGCGCCCTGTGTACGCCCCCTCGGCGTGCAGATACGTCACCCCGCGGCCCAGGCGGTGAAGCATCGCTTCGCCAATCGTTTGGGCGTGATCGCTAATAATCCAGACGGATTTGGTCTCTTCAAAGCCGATAATCACCACGTCAATGGTTTTGAAGGCAATGAAATACGCGAGCAGCGAGTACATCGCCCGGTCCCAACCGAAGACAAAGCCAGCGCTGCCAAGAATGAACACGTTCACAAACAAGATGATTTGACCAATCGACCAGGCGGTTTTTTTACTCATCAAGATGGCCACTACTTCTGTTCCATCGGACGATCCGCCCGAGCGGATGATCAACCCGACGCCCATGCCCATCACGACGCCGCCAAAGACGGTGGCCAGCAACAGGTCAGAGGTAATCTGTGGTACTGGAACCAGGAGTGTGGCAACGCCGGAGAGCACGGCAATGGCGTACAGCGTACATAGGGCAAACGTTTTACCGATTTGCTGATATCCGGTCAGCAGAAACGGCAGGTTCAAGGCGAACAAGAAAATCCCGAGATGAACCCCGGTCAAGTGGGAAACAAGGATTGAAATGCCGGTGATACCGCCATCGATGATGTGATTCGGTACCAAAAACTCTTCCAAGCTAACGGCGGCCAGGCAGGAACCGGCTGTTAAGCCTAGCCCGCGCTGCAAACGCCGCCGCCAGAGCAACCGACGGTGGCTGCGAGACACAGGTGACGGTGCAGCTTGGTGGACCTCATGGGTCGGTTGGTGATTCATCTCTCTCCTCCCATCTCCAAGGCCTGTTTTCATCTTACCGAAAAATCTCGGACCGGGTGTGTAGTCCCCAAGAGAAGCGGCCACCTGCATGTACAGACGGATACCCAGACAGGGCGGGGATCATTTCGGTAAAATGGGGAACAGCAGCCAGTGGGATGGCAGGCAGTCAAGCGGTCGTGGACTGGCACTGCGAGGGAGGACCATGCAATGACGCATTCGGCAAGGGAACACCCGTGGGCACTGCAGTTTGTGAACGTCAGCAAGTGGGTGGTGGGTGAACAGGGCCGCCGCTGTGTGTTGGACCGGTTGAACGGACGGGTGGCAACTGGCACGCTGCTGACCTTGGTGGGGCCGTCCGGAGCAGGCAAGAGTACGTTGCTGTCTCTCTGTAACCTTTTGCAAACCCCGGATGACGGGGAAGTCTGGGTCTTGGGCCGAGAGGTGCGGGACTGGCCCGTGTCCCAGCTGCGCCGCAAAGTGGGGCTGGTCTGGCAACAACCCGTCATGTTACCCGGAACGGTGGCAGACAACCTGGCGTTGGCGGCGCGCCTCCACCATGAACCGCCGGCCGATGGTGCTGCACTGCTGTGCCGCGTAGGCTTGCCAGCAGACCTCCTCCACCGGCCCGCTCACGAACTGTCGGGCGGCCAAATGCAACGCGTCGCATTGGCGCGTACTCTGGCCAATCAGCCCGACATCCTGTTGCTGGATGAGGTCACCTCGGCACTTGACCGGGAAGCAGCGGATGTCATTGAAAAACTGATTGTGGAATGGGTGAACAGTGAACACAAAACGGCGGTATGGGTGACCCACGATACCGAGCAGGCGCGACGGGTAGGTCACGAAACCTGGTTGATCGCTGAAGGACGTGCAGTGGAACAAGCGCCCACTGCCCAGTTTTTCACAGCGCCGCAAACAGTCTGGGGACAGCGCTGGGTCTTGGCCGGGCAGAGTCAAGGGGAAAGAAACGCATGACAGGGACATGCACCACGCCGCCATGCTTGGACAGCGTTGGGCCATCAGACGCTCTTTGTTGAAAGAAGCTTGTCACGCCGGGGGCACGTACCCAAGACGTACCTAAAGAGGATGAAAGGGGAGAGGGAGGGTGAGTGTGTGGAGTCTGGCCTGGACCTTGGCGTTTGTCTTCTTGGCCATGGCCCTGTCCGGCTGGCAGCGACTCGGCTTAAGCCGTGAGCTGGTGGTGGCTGCGGTACGCGCTTGTGTCCAGTTGTTTTTGATAGGTTACCTCCTTAAGGTGGTGTTCCATCTCAACAACCTGTGGTTGACAGCCGCCATGGTCACTCTGATGGTGTGTGTGGCTGCAGACAATGCCAGCCGCCGCGGACAAGGAGTTGCCGGTCGGTTTTGGCGGGTGTTTGTGGCGGTGTCAGCCACTGAGGTGTGCACGCAAGGGTTTTTGCTGGCAGCTCGGGTCATCCCTCCCAAACCGTCGTACGTCATTCCGATCAGCGGGATGATCATCGGCAATGCCATGGTCGCTGCCGGGCTGTTCCTTCATCGGTTGCGCCATGAGGCGGCCGCTCGCCGCGGAGAGATCCTCGTGCTGTTAAGTTTAGGAGCGAGTCCCAAACAAGCTGCGCGTACGGTCGTGAAGGCGGCCACCAAGGCAAGCATGATTCCCACCATTGACAGCTCTAAAACCATCGGATTGGTGCAGTTACCCGGTATGATGACCGGGCAAATCATTGCCGGGGCTGACCCGGTGCAAGCCGTGCGCTATCAAGTGTTGATAGTCTTCGCCATCTTGGCCTCCGCTGCCGTGACTACTGTCGTCCTCGGGTTTTTAACGTATTCGCGGTTGTTTAATGCGTATCAACAGCCGCTGTTGTAGTGTGCAACCTTTCGGCAGATGGGTTCTTTCTGTTGTAGAGGGACGTTGTGGAGCTGCAGGTGACCCTCACCAGCAGCCTCAACTATTTCCCGGCAACGGCAAAGGTTGATGGAGCGGTTGGGACTCTGATCTCTAGCAAATTTGGAGCTAACTGAAGTAGGATGGAAACGGTGGGCTTTTCCCTCCCCGCAAACGCGCGGCAGGTTGCGAACGAGTGGAGCAAGAGTTGCTAGAACACGCGAGTTGCGGTGGTCAAGGAGGATGCACGTGAACCGAAACGGATGGAAAGCTGTCCGCTTGGCCGTTCGTTTAGCAGCCGCGAGCAGTGTGGCCGGCTTTTGGACGCCGTCAGTGGCGTGGGC
>JAILZF010000136.1 GCA_023512635.1 Alicyclobacillus sp.
ATTATACATTATGTAATCTATCAAAATCAATCTCCCGCGCTTCCCTGCCTGCGCCATTTTTCAAGAACATTCGCAATCTCGCAGCCAATACGGTCCCTTACCGTCCCGCGCGGTGGCAAGGGGGATGGCACGATAGCCCCCTGCACGGCTTGTTTGGCCTCAGCCAGCAACTGCAGGAGCCCCTGGGCAGACAAGCGCAACGCGCCCCCGCCAAACGCCACCTGCTGTTCTGCCGCGTCGGAGGTCGCCACGGCAATCTGACGGTATGAGCCGCGCAGCTCGTAGACGCGCCGTTCGATATAAGCATCCGCCGTTTCCCCGGCTCCCGTGAACACCACTTGCACGCCGGCTTGCTCGTAGACGCGCTCCGGTTCTGCAGTGCGGTGAGCATCAAACACAACTTCTACATCCACTCCCGCAAATGCCTGGTATTCAGACAACGCATCAATCAGTCGTTCCCGGGCAGCGTCGATGTCCGGCAGGGCCTGGAGTGCCTCCCCTGCCTGTCGCGCCAAAACGTTGTACCCATCGACAATCAGGCGCACGTCGCGCCGGTTAGCCGCGCTGCCTGAGGGCTTCATACAAAAGGACTCCAGCTGCCACGGAGGCATTCAGGCTTTGTAGTTGACCACGCATGGGTAAGCGTACAAGCATGTCACATCGCTCTTTGACCAACCGGCCAAGGCCACGGCCTTCTGCTCCAATGACAAAGGCTACAGCCCCGCGGTAGTCGGCTTCTGTATACAACTGCTGCCCGTCCACATCCGCACCAATCAGCCAATATCCGAGTTTTTTTAACCGCTCCATGGCCTGGACCAGATTGCCTACGCGCGCAACCGGTACATACTCTACAGCACCTGCCGCCGCCTTGGCCAACGCGCCGGTGAGCGGAGCAGAACGGCGTTTGGGGACCACCAATCCCTGAACCCCTGTGGCCTCTGCCGTGCGCAGTATGGCACCGACATTGTGCGGGTCTGTCACCTCGTCTAACAACACGAGCAAAGGGGCCTGGCCCGTGTCACGCTGGACCACATCATCCAAGTCCACGTACGCCCGGACCGCTACCAGTGCGGCTACACCCTGGTGCCCCGGCCCGCATAACACTTGGAGACGGGATTTGGGAACCGTCTGCAGAACGGCCCCGGCTGCCCGGGCACGCGCCTGTATCTCCGCCAAACTGCCACCCGAGACCCCTTCCGCCAACAACAATTTGTAAACCGGCCGGCCCGCTTTTAACGCCTCCAAGACAGGGTGCCGGCCCGCCAACACCTCTTCTTCGCCCAGGACCTCCCCACTGGCTGCCGGCCAACAAGTGGCCTCGCCTGCCTTCTCCGCCCCTGCCGGCTTCTGCAGACGCTTGATGGCACGGTCAGGTGTCAGCCGTGCCTGGCGCTCTTCCCTCCCTGTCCGCCCCCTGTTTGACGGATAGCTCGTGGACAGGGTAGGCCCTCTTTGGCGATCCCGCGTCACGTCCGTCCCCCCTCGCTGTCTACCCAGGCCAGCGCCTCCCGGCAGACCTGCTGCAATCGTTCTGCCTGACCAGACCCGTACAAATATCCCAGCAGCGCTTCAAACCCTGTACTGTGCCTGTACACCAACACATCTGTGTGCCTGCGTTCATGTCCGGGTTTGGCATTCCGGCCGCGCCGTACCCATTCCTGCTCTGCTGGGGTTAAAACGGGTTGCAGAGCGTCGGTTAAGCGCGCTTGCGTCGTCGCACGCACGTACGCCTGCGCCGCCCTGTGCAATTCTCCGGGACGACGAATCCCCCGCGCCAATACATGTTCACGCACCACCAACTCCCATACCGCGTCCCCAATGTATGCCAGTGCCAACACAGGCGCTTCCCGACTCCAATCCCCTGCAGTCCGCTGCCGTTCTATCATCTCCGGTACCATCTCGTCCCTTGCGGTGTGTCTTCAACAACTACTCCAGCCGCCTCAAGTTCTGCCCGCAGCGCATCCGCCCGGACAAAGTCACGTGCCTTGCGTGCTTGCGCCCGCTCGGCCAGACGCGCTTCGACCTCCGCATCGGTGAATCCAAAGGACTCTGGTTCAGCCTGATTAGTCTCCTGTAGGCCTTGCTCTGCTAGCCCTAAGACGGCCAGCAAAGCGCGGAGCAGGGTCAACCACTCCAGCACCCCGGTCCGAGTTACATCTTGCCTCGTTAGGTATGTGTTGGCCGCCCGTACGCCCTCAAAGATGGCCGCTTGGGCATCTGCCGTGTTAAAGTCATCGTCCATGGCGGCCTCAAACTGTGAGCGGACCATGGCCATTGCGGATGCGTCGGGCGGACCGTCGTGCACCTGGATAAACGGAGCCTGCAGACTTTGCAACACCTGTAATCGGTGCTCCAGATTGCGCAAGCACCGGTCAATCCTGTCCATCGCCTGTTCTGCCTGATCCATGGCCTCTTCTGTATAGTTCAACGGATGTCGGTATTGCGCGCTTAACAAGAAAAAGCGAATCGCCCGAGCCGGCCTGCGCTGCAACAGGTCGCGTGTCAAGATAAAGTTACCCAACGACTTCGACATCTTTTCACCATGGATATTGAGGGTGCCGTTATGCAGCCAGTAGCGCGCAAAGGTCCGGCCGGATAGCGCCTCGCTTTGGGCAATCTCATTTTCGTGGTGGGGAAACACCAAATCGCGCCCGCCGGCGTGGATGTCAATTTGTTCACCTAAGTACTTCAGGTTCATGACTGAGCACTCAATATGCCAACCTGGCCGCCCCGGCCCCCACGGGCTGTCCCACGCTTCTTCCCCCGGCTTGGCCGCTTTCCAGAGCGCAAAATCGGTGGGGTCGTCTTTGTTCTCATTGACTTCGATACGAAACCCTGCGCGCATCTCTTCTAACGATTGTCCCGACAGTTTACCGTATCCAGGAAAAGATGAGGTGTCAAACCAGACGTTACCCGCCCGCACATACGCATGCCCGCGGTCAATCAGCTGCTGAATAAACGAGATGATCTCGGGGATGCACTCGGTCACACGCGGATGCACCGTTGCCCTCCGAATCCCGAGCGCGTCGGCATCCGCAAAATAGGCCTGAATGTAATAATTCGCCACATCGCGAACACGTTGGCCGGTTTCCTGTGCCCGTTGCAAAATGCGGTCGTCAACATCTGTGAAGTTTTGCACGTAGCGCACCGCATAACCGCGGTACTCTAAATAGCGGCGGATGGTATCAAAGACAACGAACATTCGGGCGTTGCCGATGTGGAAGTAATTATAGACCGTAGGCCCGCACGCGTAAAACCGCACCTTCCCCGGCTCAAGCGGGTGAAATTCCTCTTTTTGACCTGTCAGTGTATTAAACAAGCGAATAGGCATGACGTTCTCCTTCCTCTCTAACCGCCAGTCCGGTCGGGAGGACCTTCAACCAGCGAACGAAAAAACCGTCCCTGCAGCCAGAGACGGTCGTCTACCGCGTTGTTGCGGCCGCAGGCCGCGGC
>JAILZF010000137.1 GCA_023512635.1 Alicyclobacillus sp.
TGCGCCCGGGGCGGGCCTGTGGTTCTCCGCATAAGGCCATCGCGTCCGCTATGCGCCCGGGGCCAGCGGCTCTCCACCTAAGGCCCGCCGCGTCTGTGCCCGGCGTAAGCCTGCGGATCTCCGCATCAGGTTCACAGCCTCTCGTGTTCAATCGGATTTGCCCATGATCTCATGGCTTGAATGATTGGATGGTTTATAGGCTAAACGGGTCTTGATGCACCATTTGCCAGTCGTTTCGCGCTGAGACCCGGATGGCATCGATGACCGCTTGAACGTGGACGGCTTGGTCCAACGTAGGCAGCGACGGTACGGTGTCCCCAGCGATGGCTCGAGCCAAGTCCGTATACAGACAATGCTGTGGTTGGACAAAGCGGCGTAAGTCTTCCCGGAAGGCGGACAACTGCTCTGCCGGCCAGCGATCCAGAGCAACCGGTTGAAATTGGCCAGGGATGGATCCGCTCCGTTGAGCTAATCGCAACTCCGTTCCATCCCACAGCAGGTGTCCTTCCGTACCAAAAAACTCGATACGTGGCGGCACGGGTACCGAGCTGATGTGCAGTTGCACTGTACAGGTCGGTCCGCTCACCAAATGACCGTGAAAACAAAAGCTGTCATCTGCATCACAGGCCACCCAATCTCCTTGCTCCGATTGCCGGGCCGTAATATGGACACTGACGTCCCCTTGAATGGACTGAATAGGACCTAACCAATAGACCAAGGAATCAATCATATGTGAGCCTAAGGCACCTAGTTGACCGCCGCCACTGGTCGATTCCCACAGCCAAGAAGGCGGCCGGTGTTGAACCTCTGGCCAAAAAGGCCAGGCCTCGATCCAATGTACATGCAGCACCTCACCAATGCGACGTTCTTGCAACAGCCTGCGAATGGCTTGACGCTCTGCCAAGTAACGCCATTCAAAGTTCATCGCTGCGATCCGATTGCTCCGGCGGGCGGCTTCCGCCATGGTCCGGGCTTCAGCCAAGTTAAGGGCTGGCGGCTTCTCACACAGAACGTGCAGGCCTTTGCTGAGAGCTGCGAGGGTCATCTCTAAATGGTGGCGTGGATTTGAGGCGACCACGACTACATCTAGTGATTCGGTATGTAACATCTCCTGCCATTGGTCATAACTGCGTGGTATACCAGCATCTGCTGCCGCAGTATGGGCATGGCCCCGGTAAACGCTACTAATGGCCACCAGTTCAAAGTCTTTGTGACTTTGTAACAGGGGAGCATGTACACGCGCTCCAAAGCCTGTTCCAATAATCCCCACTCGCAAAGTCATTGTGTTGTCATCCTTTCTATTGAATCCATCTGGACGCACGCCTTCATCATACTGAATCACTGCGAAGGGGCAAGCATTTGCGTCTTGATTTCACGCGATTTTGCTGCAACTTTTCTCAGCGACGCTTACGTGGTACGCTAAAAACCATGCTCGACATCCCAAGGGCTCGGATATCCCTAGGCAGCTAGGCAGATGGATGGCTGCGGTCACCCAGCTTACAGGAGTCACCGTGGGGAGTCAGTCTCGGGGCCGCATGGTCAGAGGGGGTCATTCCATGGTCGAGGTACATGTTGAACCACTCGGCGGCGGTAAGAAACTCTACCGCTGGTTACGCCAAATGCTACCAGGTATTCCTCTTTCGGGGATACAAAAAATGATACGAACTGGCCGAGTTCGTCTTAACGGCAAAAAAGCCAAACCAGATGATGTGGTGCAGCCCGGAGACGTGGTACGGTTGGCGATGAGTGCTGACGATTTCGCCCAAGTTAGCCGGCCTGCACGTAAATTTGCCGGGGTATCCTCGGACATCGAGGTTCTGTATGAAGACGAGGCGCTGCTAGCGGTGAACAAACCAGCAGGATTGCTGACGCACGGGGCTCCCGGCGAGTATAAAGACACCTTGGTCAATCGCGTGGCAGCCTACCTGTATCGCACTCAACACGGAGACGCACGCCGTTTTCTCCCTGCTCCTGTTCATCGCTTGGATCGCAATACGAGCGGTGTCGTCCTTTTTGCTAAGACGGCGGAAGCAGCCCGCACCTTGGCAGAAGACCTGCGCAGTCACGCCTGGCGGAAAATGTATCTCGCCTTGGTACGGGGTGTTCCTCCCGTACGTGGTAAGATTGATGTTCCGTTGGCGCGAATCAACAGCCAACGCACCCAAGTCGTTGCGGATGCAGGAAAACCAGCTGTGACCGTTTACGAGCGCTTGGCCAGCGCCGGCGGAACCAGCCTGCTGAAAGTTGAGCTGGTCAGTGGCCGTACTCACCAAATCCGCGCCCATTTTGCATCCATAGGCTACCCGTTATGGGGAGATGTCAAGTACGGTGGGGGGGTTGTCCGAGGCCCTGTCGGACAGCAAGGCCATTCCCCCCATTCTCCTGCCGTAAGGCACTCGGCTACTCGTTTAACGGCCCTTCTTGGCGAAAAGCAAAAGGTTGCCTCGCACCAATGGCTGCATGCTTGGTATGTGCAACTGCCCAACGGTCGGGTGGTGACAGCGCCCTTGCCAGCAGCATTCCTCCATGTTTTGCGGCACCTCGGATACACCGACAAGGCTTTACAACGCATCCTCGCCCCTGCCGTCCAAGAGATTTAAGTTCCGACGACTTTCCATGCTTGTCACGTTGGAGGCGTTAGCGTTGTTCGGTGGGGGATTGCTCCGGTTGCTGGCCTGGTAAAACTGGCTGAGGAGTAACCTGAACGCGGAACGCTTCCGGTACTGGGGTTGGGCGGCGAGTCTGCGGGTCTATGGTCACCACCACCACCTCGGCTTCAATGACCGGCTGCTGTTGAACGTTCTGAATCACTTGGCGCAGGCGCAGGCTCGTCCGACCCACGCTGTTCAGCCACGTGTACACACGCAAGTGTTCATTTTGCCTTGCCTCACGGCGGAAATCAATGCTGATATGAGCCACCACTGTAATGGCTCCCAGTTTGTATAGCGTACCGTAATCCAATCCGCATTGTTCATACCAGTCTTCACGTCCCCATTCCAAGTACTCTAAGTACTTGGCGTTATTGACATGGCCGTTGATGTCGATCTCGGTGCTCCGCACCACCACGTCGAGCTCGGTGACTTGTCCCAATGGGATTCCCTCCTCACGCATGGTCCAGCTTTCAGGATACCACAACGATTTTGAGATGCGGTACGAATGAGACACGCTCACCCCAACATAGGAGTTAAGTGAGGCGCTCGCTGGCGGGTGCGCGCGGCCCAATCTGACGGAGCGTTTCGGTGGTGCGTTGCAGGCAAGCGGGTATTGGCTTTTTTACCACGTGGCCGACGACAATCAAGCCTACCGAGAGGGACCGTTTGCTTCATACCAAGAAGCAAGGAGGGTGGCGGCAGAGGTCGATCGCGAGCTG
>JAILZF010000138.1 GCA_023512635.1 Alicyclobacillus sp.
CCGGAGCGCTGGTGGCCAGTGGTCTGTTGGTCATAGGCCGGCTACCGGGGATTCACCGGCCGGCGCTGGCTCCCGTATTGCCGACGTTTGACGGGCGAGGTGTGTTATTGGTCGACGCCGGTGCCACGATGGACGCGGACGCGGAAAACCTGCTTCAGTTTGCAACCATGGGCAGTGCGTATTCTCAATACGTCTTGGGTGTGGCGCAACCGCGTGTTGGCTTGCTCAATGTGGGAACGGAACCCGGCAAAGGCAACAGCTTGTGCAAAGAGGCTTACTCCCGGTTACAAGCGGCAGAATTGCAGTTTGTGGGCAATGTTGAGGCGCGTGAGCTGCTGTACGGGCAGGTGGACGTCGCGGTGTGCGACGGGTTTGTGGGCAATGTCGTTTTAAAGCTGGTCGAGGGCGTGGGCGCAGGGTTGTTTGCCGCGCTGCGCGAGGCTTTGACTTCCGCCTGGACAGCGAAGCTTGCTGCCGCGGTGCTGAAGCCGGCGTTGTCCGACATGTTGGGCCGCTTTGACTACAAAGAATACGGCGGGGCACCCTTCCTCGGGGTAGACGGCGGATGCATTAAAGCGCACGGCAGCAGTGATGAACGGGCCTGGCGGGCAGCCCTGCGACAGGCGATGCGTTTTGTGGAGCAAGACATGCTGCGCAAAATGGAACGTGGGTTGGCAGACGGTGATACGTCAGCAGGTTGGTCTGGGGAGAGATAGGAGGAGACGCGATGATACGGGCGGGGATTCTCGGTACAGGTTCAGCACTGCCGCAAAGGGTGTTGACGAACGCCGACTTAGAGCAGATGGTGGACACCAATGACGAATGGATTGTTACGCGTACGGGCATCCGCGAACGGCGTATTGCTGAACCTGGCGAGACGACGTCCGATTACGCGGTGGCCGCTTGCCAACAAGCGCTGACCCGGGCGGGGGTAGAGGCCGCGGCCGTGGACATGGTGATCTGTGCGACGGTCACGCCCGATATGGTGTTCCCTGCCACCGCTTGCCTGGTGCAAGACAGGATTGGTGCAGTCAACGCTGGGGCGTTTGATTTATCAGCCGCATGCACCGGTTTTTTGTACGGCTTGGCGTGTGCAGCGGCCATGGTTCAGGCTGGCCTCAACAGGTATGTGTTGGTCTGCGCGGCCGACTTGTTGTCGCGCATTACAGATTACGAGGACCGCAAAACATGTGTGTTGTTTGGCGACGGGGCGGGCGCCGTGCTGGTAGGGCCTGTTTCAGAGGGACGCGGGTTTCTCTCGTTTGACCTTGGATCAGACGGCAGTGGCGGCCATTTTTTGTACCTCCCGGCCGGCGGCTCCAAAATGCCGGCATCCCTGGAAACGATAAGCAACAGACAACACTATTTAAAAATGGAGGGTCAAGAGACGTTCAAATTTGCCGTCAAAGCGATGGCCTCATCCACCGAACGGGTCTTAGAAACGGCAGGATTAACCAAAGACGACATTGACCTGTTGGTACCACACCAAGCCAATATCCGTATTATCGATGCGGCGCGCAAACGCTTCGGCTTGGACGAAGACAAGGTAGCGGTCACCATCCACAAATACGGCAACACCTCGGCGTCATCCATACCTATTGCGTTGGATGAAGCGGTGCAGGAAGGGCGTGTGGGTTCAGGTGATGTGGTCGTCATGGTAGGATTTGGCGGCGGTTTGACGTGGGGAGCGGCCGCCGTCCGCCTGTAAACATCCATGGAAACGGGCTGCATTCGCCGTTGGACGAGGTGTCGGCGGAGTTGGCGATGAGGAGGAATACGGGTGCGCCTGGCGTTTGTCTTTCCAGGACAAGGTGCGCAGTACGTCGGCATGGGCCGTTCGCTGTATCAACAGTATGAGACAGCGCGAGCCGTCTTTGCCGAAGCGGACCAGACATTAGGTTTCTCGTTGAGTGAACTGTGTTTTGCTGGGCCGGAAGACCAGCTTAAGTTAACCTACCACACGCAACCTGCGCTGTTGACGGTGAGTACAGCAGCACACCGGGTGTTTGCCGAACAGACGGGGCTGGACCCGTTGGTGGTGGCTGGGCACAGTCTAGGTGAGTACTCAGCGGTGGTGGCTGCCGGAGGTTTGCCGTTTGCGCAGGCGGTGTCGCTTGTGTACAGGCGCGGGCGGTGGATGGAGGAAGCGGTGCCATCTGGCCAAGGAACGATGGCGGCCGTCCTTGGGTTGGACGGGGAGGCGTTGGCGGCAGTGTGCCGCAACGCCAGTACCGGGGGCGAGCTGGTGCAAGTGGCTAATTTAAACTGTCCCGGGCAAGTCGTGATTTCAGGACATACGGGCGCAGTGGCCCGTGCTTCTGAGCTGGCGAAAGCGGCGGGGGCACGGCGGGTGATTCCGTTGGAAGTCAGTGGCCCGTTCCATTGCGAGTTGATGCGGCCGGCGGCAGATCAGTTGACGACAGCTTTGCAGTCGGCGTCCTTTGTCAATACGCGCGTCCCTGTGGTGGCCAACGTGGATGCGCAAGCGCGCACGGCAGCCGCTGCCATTCGCCAGGCCTTGATCGATCAACTCGTTCAACCTGTGCGCTGGGAAGAGGACGTACGCGCCATGCTGGCACTGGGTGCCGAGGCGTTTGTAGAGTTTGGACCTGGGACGGTATTGTCCGGGTTGATCAAGAAAATTGACCGCAGGATTCCGACGTTTCATGTAGAAGATGAATCCTCGTTACGTGAAACCATCCAAGCCCTTCAGGGTTGAGCCTGTGAGGGGGTTGCAGCTTACCCGCAACAGCGAGGCACGGGGGCATAAGGGAGGTAGGTTCGTGGCGGAACGCGTGTCGGTGGTCACAGGCGCTTCGCGCGGTATCGGCCGAGCCATTGCGGTTGAACTTGGCCGCGACGGCGGGTGTGTGGTGGTCAACTGCGTCGGGCGGGTGGATGAGGCTCGGGAGACGGCACGGTTGGTGGAACAAGCGGGTGGCCGCGCCATTGTCGAGCAAGCGGACGTTAGTGTTGCATCGGACGCCGAGCGCTTGGTAGAATCAGCGTTGGCCGCATTTGGCAGGCTGGATGTGCTCGTCAACAACGCTGGCATCACGCGCGACACCCTGTTGTTGCGGATGAAAGACGAGGATTGGGACGCGGTCTTGAACACCAACCTCAAGGGCGCATTTTATATGATTCGCGCAGCCGCCCGTCCTATGATCAAGCAGCGCGGCGGCCGCATTATCAATGTCTCGTCCGTGGTCGGGGTGGTGGGTAACGCTGGTCAGGCGAATTACGTATCGGCCAAAGCCGGATTGATTGGCTTGACCAAGGCGGCCGCCCGCGAACTCGCCGCGCGCAACATTACGG
>JAILZF010000014.1 GCA_023512635.1 Alicyclobacillus sp.
CGCCCAGTGATTCCGGACAACGCTCGCCCCCTACGTATTACCGCGGCTGCTGGCACGTAGTTTGCCGGGGCTTCCTCCCCCGGTACCGTCCCCTCAGGGGCATTCCCTCCCCTGACCTCTCGTCCCGGGTGACTGAGCTTTACAACCCGAAGGCCTTCTTCGCTCACGCGGCGTCGCTCCGTCAGGCTTGCGCCCATTGCGGAAGATTCCCTACTGCTGCCTCCCGTAGGAGTCTGGGCCGTCTCTCAGTCCCAGTGTGGCCGTCCACCCTCTCAGGCCGGCTACGCATCGTCGCCTTGGTGGGCCCTTACCCCGCCAACTAGCTAATGCGCCGCGGACCCCTCTGACAGCTGCGCTACCGCGCACTTTCCCTCCCAGACCATGCGGCCCAGGCGCCCTATCCGGCTTTAGCACCCGTTTCCAGGCGTTATTCCGGTCTGCCAGGCAGGTTATCCACGTGTTACTCACCCGTCCGCCGCTGACAAAAGGGTTCCCCCTCTTGCCCGCTCGACTTGCATGTATTAGGCACGCCGCCAGCGTTCGTCCTGAGCCAGGATCAAACTCTCATCCTTATTGCTCCTCTGACCAGCTTCCGCTTCTACTCCCCGGCTCCTTCCACCGGCTTGTTTCCGCTTCCACTCGCCAGCTCTCTGACGTACGGTCGTCTCGGTGCGTGTTCAGTTTTCAAGGTACATCCTCTCGGCTCTCTCCATCCGCCGCCTCGCAGCGGCACCGTCTACTGTACCACACCCGCCTGCTTATCGGCAAGTGTCAGTTCTTGGTGCCCCCCTCGGCCGCTCGGTGAAAGCCGCCCTCCGCTCGCTGCCGCAACCTGCCGCAGCGGCGACGTCGACTAATATAGCACGCCATGCTGCTCAGATCAACTAGGGAATCCATGGATCATCCCGCCTCGACCCACCAGCCCAACACACCCCAAGACCCCTGCTTGGCGCCCATGGCTCAAGGTTGAACACCACGGTCTTCCGCTTCTCTCCCCAAGCCCCGCTTGACGCCCCTAGCTGCCGTCTCACCGGACCTGCTCTTCCCTGGTCAATGCTTTGTTGACGCGGATCGCTCCGAAGGGCGGGCGTACTCGCTGACTGCGATACCCACCAAGATCAACAACACCCCGCACCACCGCCACAGGGTCACCGGCTCCCCAAGAACCAACCATGCGCAAAACACCGCCACGGGCAGCTCAATCGAGCCTAAAACCCCCGCCATTCGCCCACCTGTATGCGGGATCCCTACGAGCAGCAAAACCAGCGGTAACGCTTGGCCGAATACTGCAATCGCCAACGACCACAACCAGACACTAGGCCAAGCACCGCCCGAGAACAGCTCCCGCGCGGGCAGCAAGCAGACAATCGCAAGAGCAGCAAGGCTGACGGTGACGGCGGACCGCAGCAGGGGAGGCGTGTCCGTTCGTACAAAGCCTGACAAATAGAGTGACAACCCATAGGTAAAAGCGGACACCAACCCTAATGCCACCGCTTTCCACGCCACTCCGTGCAAGGTTAGCGAGGACAGCCCCACCGCGAGCAGTGTCCCTGCGACAATCAGCCCCACTCCCAACCATTTTTCCACGCCCGGCCAGCGTTGCGTCACCACGATATCCATCAGCAGCACCAGCCAAGAAAACTGAAACAACAGGACAATCGCCAGTGACGCCGGCAAGACAGCCAGTGCTTTGTAGTAGGCGTAACTTGTTGCCATACTGCTTAAACCAATGGCCGCCAGCAACCCCCATTGCAGCCTCTGACGCCCAAACCCTGCAACACGGCCTTGCACATCCCCCTGCTCGTCCTGATCCGGTACTTCCTGCCAACCCCGCTGCCCTTGCCCTGCTGCCTGTACCGGGCGATCCCGTTGGCCCCGCTCCGTTTCTACGCGCCTAGCCCTGGCTGCCTGCCCGCGCAAGCGGCGCATCACCGCTGCCAGCCCCGCGCCCAACCAGAGCAACCCGGCGGCCACCACGTATTGACCGACCGTCACCGCCCGCACGTCGCAGCCGTGGTCTACCGCTTCCTTGACCAGCACGGACACCACCCCGTAGCTGCTGCCCGCCAGCAGCACCAACAGGGCATACAGCGACGTACGGTGCATAGCCGTCCCCCCGCATTTACAAAACTGCGATGTCGCGGCGGAAGAGTTTCCCGCTAAACGCCACCTGATTCGCCAACCGGTAGGCGCGCGCCCGCGCTGTGGCCACATCCCATCCCGTCGCCACCGCCGACAACACACGCCCGCCTGCGGTGACCAGCTGTCCATCGCGCCAACCTGTGCCCGCGTGAAACAGCCAGCCTTCCGCAACCTGTGCCGGGTCGGGGAGCAGCAGCGGATCACCCGTACGCGGCGCCCCCGGATAGCCTTCGGCTGCCAACACGACACATACCGCTGTTTTCTCGTGCCATTGTACCGGGACCGCCGCCAGCTCGCCACCCGCCGTCGCCCATGCCACTTCCAGCAGGTCGCTGGCCAGCAGCGGCAACACCACTTGCGTCTCGGGATCGCCAAAGCGGCAGTTGAACTCTACCACTTGGGGGCCTTCAGCCGTCAGCATCAAACCCACGTACAACACCCCGCGGTAGACCACCCCAGCCTTGGCCAACTCCGCCAACACCGGCCGAACGATGCGTTCGCTCACTATCGTCCCCAGATCCGGCGGGGCGTCCGGCACGGGTGCAAACGCACCCATCCCCCCCGTGTTGGGCCCACGGTCGCCATCGCCGACACGCTTGTAATCGCGCGCCGGCAGCATCGGCACCACCGTGGTCCCGTCGACAAAACACATGGCCGACGCCTCCCGGCCCACCAGCTTCTCCTCCAATACCACCTGCCGGCCCGCCGCGCCAAAGCGACCCTGCACCATCATCTCGTCGAGGGCCTGCAGCGCTGCGTCCACCGAGTCCGCGACCACCACACCTTTGCCCGCCGCCAAACCGTCCGCTTTGACGACGACAGGTGCCCCATGGGTGCGCACGTAGTCGGCTGCCGCCGCAGCGTCATCAAACACCCGAAACGGCGCAGTAGGCACACCGGCCGCCTGCATTACCTGCTTCGCAAACGCCTTCGACGTCTCTAACCGGGCCGCCGCCCGGTCCGGGCCAAAGACGCGGATTCCTGCCTGCCGCAACGCATCCGCCACGCCGGCTGCCAGCGCCGCCTCTGGACCAATCACCACCAGGTCGATCCCGTGAGTGGCTGCCCACGCCCTCACCCCTGACGCGTCTTCTACCGTCAGCGCCACACGCTCCGCCAACGTCTCCATCCCCGGATTGCCTGGTGCCACAAACAGCTGCGGACGGCGCGGGCTCTGCGCCAGTTTCCAGACCAACGCATGCTCTCGAGCGCCGCTGCCCAACACCAACACCCGCGGCCGCTGCGGTATTTGCAGCTCGTTCATCCTTGTCCCCCCTAACTCTCACCCGGCCCGTTAACCCGTCAGTGCAAAAAGTGGCGCTGCCCCGTAAATACCATGGCGATGCCGTGCTCATCCGCCGCTTGAATGCTTTCTTGGTCGCGGATAGACCCCCCGGGTTGGATGATGGCCGTGATGCCAGCCGCGGCCGCTGTGTCGACTGTGTCACGCATCGGAAAAAACGCATCCGACGCCAGTACCGCCCCGCGCGCTCGGGCGCCCGCTTGCGCCAACGCAATCTGCGCAGCACCCACACGGTTCATTTGCCCCGCCCCGACGCCAAACGTCATCTCGGGCCCGGCAACCACAATCGCGTTAGACTTGACATACCGCACCACACGCCAAGCCAGTTCTAACGCCCGCCGTTCTGCATCGGTTGGAGCGCGCCGCGTCACCACCGTCCACGGTGACGGCGGTGCAAGATTGACATCTTGGACCAGCAACCCGCCCGACACCCGGCGCAGCCACTTGTCCCCCGGTTGCCAGAGCGGCTGGGTCATGTCGACCGTCAGCAGACGCACGTTTTTCTTGCGCTGAAAAACGCGCAAGGCATCTGAGCTGAACGCTGGCGCTAGTACAATTTCTAAAAACAGCTCAGTGAGGCGTTCGGCGAGCACCCCGTCCACCGGCTGGTTGAACGCTACGATGCCCCCGAAAATCGAGACTGGATCCGCCTCATACGCACGGGCAAACGCCGTATGCACCGTGTCACCCAGACCCACGCCGCAAGGGTTCATGTGTTTGACCGCCACGGCTGCCGGCCCGAGTCCATCCAAGCCGCGCAGGATATTCAACGCCGCGTCTGCGTCCTGAATGTTGTTGTACGACAACTCCTTGCCCTGGTGTTGAACCGCAGCCGCCAGAGTGCTGGGGCGCGCCGCCGGCTCTACGTAAAAGTGCGCTCCTTGATGCGGGTTTTCCCCGTAGCGCAGGCTTTGCTTATGGACAAACGACAGTTCAAACCGCTCCGGCCACTCCTCAGTCCGGCCGCTGGTTCCTGGAACAGCACCCGCCGCCCCCGGCGCAGAACGTGTCGCGCTGGCAGCCGCTCCAGCATCCGTCCCTGCCTGGGCCAAGTACTGGGCAATGGCCTGATCATACGCCGCTGTGACTGCAAACACCTTGGCCGCCAAATGCGCCCGTTCGGGCTCTGTCAAAGCCGGTCCGTGCAGCAGCCGCTCGCCAAGCCAGGCATAGTCGTCCGGGTCCACCACAGGCAGACAAAAACGGTGGTTTTTGGCCGCAGCACGCAACATGGACGGGCCGCCGATGTCAATCATTTCGATGACTTCGGCGTGCGTGACGCCTGGCTTGGCGACCGTCTGCACAAACGGGTACAGGTTGACCACCACCACGTCAATCGGGTCCACCCCGTGTGTCGCCATCGCGGCTTGGTGCGCGGTGTTGTCACGCAGTCCCAACAGGCCGCCATGTATTTTGGGATGCAAGGTCTTGACCCGCCCGTCCATCATCTCTGGAAAGCCCGTATACTCGGACACATCGGTACACGTGATACCCGCTTCCCGCAAGTGACGCGCCGTACCGCCGGTCGACAAAATCTGATACCCAGTCGCCAGCAACTGCCGGCAAAAATCCGCCACCCCGCGCTTGTCAAACACACTGACCAATGCCCAACGAGCCACCTTTGCTCCCCCCATCCTGCTATACCAGCCGTCAACCGTCTGCCGCTGTGCCCGCATCCGCAGTGTGCTGCTTCCACTGTCGTGCCAGTTCTCCCAAGACCACGGGATACAACAGGTGTTCAATGCGATGCAAACGCGCCCACAGGCGGTCCACGTCGTCATCCGCGAACACGGGTACGCGCCACTGCGCAATCACCGGACCGGTGTCCAGCCCTTCGTCGACCCAGTGCACCGTGACCCCCGTCTCGCGCACGCCAGCTGCCAGTGCATCCTGAACTGCTGTACGCCCCGGGAAGGCGGGCAACAGGGAAGGGTGCAAGTTGACGATGCGGCCGCCGTACGCCTGTAACAGCACCGGCCCGACCAAACGCATGTAGCCCGCCAAGGCAATCCCTTCCACCTGATACACGCGCAGCTGGTTGAGCACCGCCTGTTCAAACGCCGCTTTGTCGGCAAAGTCGCGCACCCGCGCCGCAAACACCGGTACACCCGCAGCGGCTGCAATGTCCGTGGCACCGCAGCCCGGCTTGTCGGAGACCACCAACACCACCTGACCTGGCCAATCCGGGTTGCGCTCAGCATGTGCCAAGATGGCGCGCAGATTGCTGCCTGCCCCGGAGGCAAACACCGCTAAGCGGCAACGCTCCCTGGCGCTCACTTGGCATTCCCCCAGACCACCTGCCGCGGCCCCGGCACAACCTCGCCCAACCGGTACACCCGCTCACCGGCCGCCGTCAACAGCGCTGCTGCCGCCTCCGCAGCCGCAGGCCGCACCGCCAGCACAAAGCCAATCCCCAGGTTCCATACGCGCGCTGCCGCCTGCCACGACAACCCTGCCGCGTTGCGCAACCAACGAAACACCGGCGGTTCTGGCCAAGCCTGCGGGTCAATGCACGCCGCAAGTCCGTCAGGCAGACAGCGCGGCACATTGTCCACCAACCCGCCACCCGTGATGTGAGCCATCCCAGTCACCGGCAAACCTGACGCTATCAGTGACAACACAGGCCGCACGTAGATGCGCGTAGGCCGCAGCAGTTCTTCCGCCACTGTGCCCCGCCAGCCTGGCACCTGCGCCTGCCAGTCCAGCTGCCGCTCCGCCAACAGCTTGCGCACCAGTGTATAGCCGTTGCTGTGAACCCCGTCACTGGCCAAACCGAGCAACACGTCGCCTGCCTGCACCTGTGAACCGTCCACCATCCGATCCCGGTTGACCACCCCTACGGCGGTCCCTGCCAGGTCAAATTCTCCTGGTTGGCACAAATCGGGCAGCTCCGCCGTCTCCCCGCCGACCAGCGCACACCCGGCAATTGCACAGCCAGCAGCCACTCCGGCCACAATCTGTTCAGCCTGGGCCACATCCAGCTTAGCCACCGCCAAATAATCCAGGAAAAACAGCGGCTCTGCACCCGTGGTCAGGATATCGTTGACGCACATGGCCACACAGTCGATGCCCACCGTATCCAAGCGCCCCGTGGCCAACGCCACCTTCAGCTTGGTGCCCACACCGTCCGTCCCCGACACCAACACCGGCTGCGGGTAGCGCTGCGTGTCGAGGGCAAAGCCGGCGGCAAACCCGCCAATGCCCCCTACCACCTCTGGCCGCTGAGCCCGCGCCGCCACCCGTGCGTAGCGTTGCGCCGCCTCGTTCCCCGCGTCAATATCAACACCGGCTGCGCGGTACGCATCCTGGTTTGTCACCGGGTCACCTCCTCTTCTCCACACCTGCCACCCGCACAGTCCCTGCGGTGTCCGGCCGCTGCAGGGCGGCCGCTTGGTCTTCCGCTGGGTCTTCGCTGGCGCTGAACACCGCTGCCAAACCACTGCTTTGCGCAGAAGGTTGGGCTGCCAGCTCCGCGGCGGCCGTTTCTTTTCCCCGTACCGCAGCACGAACCAAGGCGGTTTCCGCCCGTCCTGCCCGTGACGCCCCTGTCGTCACAGAGCCGACGTGCTTCTGCTCGCGCCCCTCCGCGGGTTCGTACACCTCGGTAGGATACTGCCCCGTAAAGCAGGCGTTGCAAAACGGGTAGCGCTGCTCAGCCTGCAGGCCAAAGGCGCTCATCAACTCGTCCACCGTCAGGTACTCTAGTGAATCCGCTTCTATCTCGCGGCACGTTTCTGCGACGCTCAAGCGGGCCGCAATCAGCTGCCCGCGCGCTGAGGTGTCGATGCCGTAATGGCATGGGTGGCGGTAAGGCGGGCTGGCAATCCGCACATGCACCGCCCGCGCCCCCGCCTCCCGCAACATCCGGACAATGCGCCGGCTGGTGGTCCCCCGGACAATCGAGTCGTCAATCAACACCACCCGCTTACCCTCAACCACCGAACGCACCGCACTCAGCTTTAAGCGCACGCCAATGTCGCGTAACTCTTGGGCTGGTTGGATGAAGGTCCGAGCAATGTACTTGTTTTTCACCAGTCCCATCTCGTACGGGATGCCGCTTGCTTCGGAAAACCCGACGGCCGCTGAAATACTGGAGTCCGGCACCCCTACCACAATGTCCCCCGGCGCCGGGTGGTGCTCCGCCAGCACCCGGCCCAGTTGCTTGCGCACCGCGTGCACGTTCCAACCGTCGATGTCGCTGTCCGGACGGGCAAAGTAAATGTGTTCAAAGGTGCATTGCGCGCGTTGCGTCGGCAGCGCCGGCGATAGCTCGTGTAAACCGGACGCATCCACCACCAGCACCTCTCCCGGGGCCACGTCGCGCACCATCTCTGCCCCCACCGTCTCAAACGCGCACGACTCGGACGCCACCACCCAGGCGTCGCCCAACCGGCCCAACGCCAGCGGGCGCAAGCCCAGCGGATCGCGCGCTGCCACCAACTGGGACTCGCTGAGAAACAGGAAGGCGTACCCGCCTTTGACAAACGACAAGGCGTTCTGCACATCCTCCACCAGCGACTCGCGGCCGGCCCGTGCCACCAGGTGCAACACCACCTCAGTATCGCTGGTCGATTGGAATAGACTCCCTTGCCGTTCGAGCCAGGTGCGCAACGCCTGGGCGTTGACCAGGTTGCCATTGTGCGCCAACGCCAATGGCCCGCGGTAGGTAGAGGCGCTTAACGGCTGGGCATTGGCCAGGGTGTTGGCACCCGCCGTGGAGTAGCGGACGTGGCCGATGGCCGCCGTCCCCGGCATGTCAGCCAACTGCTCGCCCGAAAACACGTCGGCCAGCAGCCCCAGACCTTTGTGGCTGCGCAGGTGATATCCGTCGCTCACGGTCATCCCGGCTGCCTCTTGGCCACGGTGCTGTAGCGCCAACAGACCGTAATACGTGACCTCAGCGGCGCGCGGGTGACCGAAGATGCCGAACACACCGCACTCCTCGCGCGGCTTATCTGGCCAAAGCGCGAGCTCCTCCTGTTCACGAAACGGCATCCGCCTCCCCCTCCTCTCGCCGCATCCGCTGAGGCAGCGCTTTGCGCCAGGTGTCTGCCAATCGCGGCAGCGGGATGTCCAGCCACGCCTGGGTGCTGTCACCGAGCCACAACCGGTCTCCACCCGTACTGCCTAAGACGCGGGCTGGTACGCCCGCCGCTGCCGCCGCGGCCAACAACTCTGCCGCCGCAGCCTGTTCCACCTCGACCAGGATACGGCTCTGCCCCTCGCCAAACAACCAGCCCGCCCGGGCCACGCCGTCCGCCACAGGGGCAGCAGCTACCTGAGCGCGCACACCCATGCCCATGGGGATGCACATCTCGGCCAGCGCCACCGCCAGGCCGCCTTCGCTGACGTCGTGTGCCGCACGCACCCTGCCCTCGACGATCCAGGACCGCACCAGGTCTTGCACGCGCCGTTCCATGGTCAGGTCCAGGGATGGGGCATCCCCCGCCGCCCGGCCGGCGCGCAGCTGCCAGTACAGCGACCCGTCCAACGCCGGGTCCTCCGGGCCGACCAACAGGACGGCTGAACCCGCTTGGCGGAACGCGTTGGGGGTGACGTGTGCCCAGTCCTCCACCACCCCCACCATGCCCACCACCGGCGTTGGATAGATGTCCATCCCGCCGCTCTCGTTGTACAGGCTGACATTGCCGCTGACCACAGGTGTAGCGAGTGCCAGGCAGGCCTCGCTCATACCGGCAATCGCCTCGGCCAACTGGTACATGACCGCCGGTTTTTCCGGATTGCCGAAGTTTAAGCAATTGGTCAGGGCCAACGGCTTGCCGCCCGCACAGACGACGTTGCGCGCTGCTTCCGCCACCGCGATGGCACCGCCGCGGCGAGGGTTAAGGTAGGTGTAGCGGCCGTTGCCGTCAGCGCTCATAGCCACCCCGCGGCTGCCGTCGGGCAGGCGTACCACCGCTGCGTCCGCCCCGGGGCCGACGTACGTCGCCGCCCGCACCGACCAGTCGTATTGGCGGTATACCCAGCGTTTATCGGCAAGGTTGGGATGGCTCAGCAGGTTCAGCAACGCCTCGCCCAGGTCTGCCTCGGGCGGCGGCAGCGGCACCCCCGCGCCCGGGGGTTGCACAGGCGGTTGTTGCGGCCGCTGGTAGCGCGGGGCTTCATCAACCAACGCGCGCACCGGCACATCGGCCACCTGTTCACCGTGAAACCACAGGCGCAAGCAGCCGTCGTCCGTGACACGGCCAATCTCCGCCAAATCCAGCCCCCACTTGCGCGCGACGGCACGCGCCGCTGCCTCGCCCCCGCGCTCCACCACCACCAGCATCCGCTCCTGCGATTCAGAAAGCATGATCTCGTAGGGCGTCATCCCTGCCTCCCGCACAGGCACACGCTCAAGAAACAACTCCATGCCGCCGCCGGCACGGCTGGCCATCTCGGCCGCCGACGAGGTTAAACCGGCCGCCCCCATGTCCTGGACTCCGACGACACGTCCTTCCGCGAGCAGCTCTAGCGTCGCTTCCAGCAACAGCTTGCCGAAAAACGGGTCCCCCACCTGCACTGCGGAACGCTCTTTCGCCTGCGGGTCTTGTGCGCTGGCAAAGGTGGCGCCATGGATGCCGTCACGCCCGGTACGGGCACCCATGACGAACACCGGGTTGCCCGTACCCGCCGCTACGCCGCGGACGATGCGGTCGGCGCGCAAAACACCCACACACATCGCATTGACCAACGGGTTGCGGGTGTACACCGGATCGAACACCGTTTCACCGCCTACGGTCGGCACGCCGATACAATTGCCATAGCCGCCGATGCCGGCAACAACCTGGGCAAACAGGTAGCGCGTATGCTCATCCGACAAGTCGCCAAAGCGCAGGCTGTTGAGCAGAGCGATGGGCCGCGCGCCCATGGTAAAAACGTCGCGCAGGATGCCGCCTACGCCGGTGGCCGCCCCTTGGTACGGTTCTACCGCGGACGGGTGGTTGTGGCTCTCTATCTTAAAAGCCACCGCCCAGCCGCCGCCGACGTCGACCACGCCGGCGTTTTCCCCTGGGCCCTGCAAGACCTGTGGCCCGCGGGTGGGGAACGTCGCCAGGTGCACCCGGGAACTCTTGTAGCTGCAATGCTCGGACCAAAGCACACCAAACAGCCCGGCCTCCAAGAAATTAGGCAAACGGCCCAAGGCGGCCACGACACGGTCGTACTCGTCATCCGTCAGACCGAGTTCGCGGTACAAACGGCGTGCCTGGACCTCCTCTGGCGTTGGACCCTGTGCAGTGACCGGCGCTCCGTGGTTGGTCTGCATCACCCCAGCCCCCTTTGCCCGCTGCCGCCGCTTGCGCTGACCGCTGCCACCGACTGGCGCTGCCAGAAAGCGCGCATCGACTGGAACAACCGCACCCCATCGATGGACCCCATCCAGTCAAAGACCGCCCGCTCCGGGTGTGGCATCAAACCTAAGACGTTGCCCCGGGGATTGAGCACACCAGCGATGCGCCGCTCGGACCCGTTGACATCGCGCGCGTAGCGAAACGCCACCCGCCCGCCTTGCTCGAGTTCGTCCAGCGTGGCCGGCGGAGCGTAATAGCGACCTTCGCCGTGTGCAATCGGGATGCGGATGACCTCCCCCGGCTGATAAAGCGCCGTAAAGGGAGAGTCCGGTTGGACCACCTCCAGTTCCGCTACTTCGCAGCGAAACTGCAACTGCCGGTTCCGTAGCAGCGCTCCCGGCAATAGCCCGCTTTCCGTGAGAATCTGAAAGCCGTTGCAGATACCCAACACCAGCTTGCCTGCCGCCGCAGCCGCCCGCACCCCGGCCAGTGCGGGTGAAAACCGGGCAATGGCGCCACAGCGCAAGTAATCGCCATAAGAAAAACCGCCCGGCAGAACAATGGCGTCGTAAGGGTCTAAAGCCGCTTCTTGGTGCCAGACCAGGTCTACCACATCCCCTGTCACAGCGGCAATCGCCTGCACCGCGTCGCGGTCACAGTTGGACCCTGGGAACTCTATCACAGCCCACTTCATGGCGCATCCTCCGCCCCGTCCGCCTTGGCGCGCAGGGTGAAGGTGTACGTTTCCATCACCGGATTGCATAACACCTGGTCGCACATCTGCCGTACCAGATCTGCCGCTTCCTCTTCCCGTGCAGCGCGGACCTGCAGCTGCATACACTTGCCGACGCGCACCTGGGCGGCTGCCGCATAGCCAAGGGTGTGCAGCGCCTCCTCCACCGCCCGGCCCTGCGGGTCGAACACACTCGGCTTCAACCACACCTGAACCAAGGCCGTCCATACCGTCTGCGCGCCTGTGCCGTTGGCCGTCTGCAGCACCTGGTTCACGGCGCCAGCCCCCTCTCTACGCGTTTCCAGATTTCGGCATACGCCTCTTCCACCCCGCCGAGGTCGCGGCGGAAGCGGTCTTTGTCCAGCTTCTCTCCTGTCGCCACGTCCCAGAAGCGGCACGTGTCTGGCGATATTTCATCCGCCACGTACAGCCGGCCGGCGCTGTCTCGGCCAAACTCCAGCTTAAAGTCCACCAGCTCGACACCCTGCTGGGCCAGAAACTCACGCAGGACGTGGTTCACCGCCAGCGCCAAGCGCTCCACCTCAGCTGCCTCCTGGGGGCTGACCCAGCCCAGTACTTCCGCATGCGCCCGGGACACGAGCGGATCGCCCAGGGCATCGTTTTTGTAGTACCACTCCACCAGCGGCTGAGCTAGGGGTGTGCCCTCTGGCAAGCCCAAGCGACTGGCAAGGCTGCCCGCGATGCGGTTGCGCACCACAATCTCCACTGGCAGCATGGTCAGCGCCCGGACACGGGTGCGGCGCTCAGACAACTCCTCGATGAAATGCGTCGGTACCCCGTGTTGCTCGAGCAGCCGGAACAATCGATTGCTCATACGGTTGTTGACCACGCCTTTGCCGGCAATGTGACCGCGCTTCTGGCCGTTGAAGGCGGTGGCGTCATCCTTGTATTCCACCTCAAACACCCCTGGGTCCGCCGTCGCGTAAACCCGCTTGGCCTTGCCTTCGTAGCGCAGCTCCTGCACCTCCGCCATGGTGGTGCCCCCCCTTCTTACAAACCTAACCGTTCAAAAATGGTGTCGACGTGCTTGAGGTGCCAAGACGGGTCAAAGCAGGCGCGCAGCTCCTCCTCGCTGAGCCGCTGTTTCACCAGCGGCGCCTCGCGCACGATGTCATAAAACGGCCGTTCTTCCGCCCACGCCCGCATAGCGCAAGGCTGCACCGTGTCGTACGCCTCCTCGCGCGACACGCCTTTGTCAATCAACGCGGTCAACACGCGCTGGCTGTACGTTAAACCAAACGTCTTTTCCATGTTCTGCTTCATGTGCTCCGGGTACACGTGCAAGTCGCGCAAAATACGGGTCATGCGGTGCAGCAGGTAGTCGACGAGAATCGTCGCGTCCGGCAAAATCACCCGCTCGACCGAGGAGTGGCTGATGTCCCGCTCGTGCCACAGCGGCACGTCTTCCAACGCCGGGATGACGTAGCCGCGCAG
The DNA here is from genome assembly GCA_023512635.1 of Alicyclobacillus sp. Taxonomy (GTDB): domain Bacteria; phylum Bacillota; class Bacilli; order Alicyclobacillales; family Alicyclobacillaceae; genus JAILZF01. The sequence continues at coordinate 12,926 of JAILZF010000014.1, forward strand.
CACCCGCGCCAGTCCGCTGACCTGCTCACAGGCCACCGGATTGCGCTTGTGCGGCATGGCCGAGGAGCCCTTCTGACCAGCGTAAAACGGCTCTTCTACTTCGCGCACCTCTGATTTCTGCAAGCCCCGGATCTCCGTGGCGATTTTGTCCAGCGTCGTACCGATGAGGCTAAGCACAAACACAAACTCAGCGTGGCGATCCCGCTGCAAGGTTTGGGTGCTGACGGGCGCTGGCTTCAACCCCAGGCGCTCGCACACGTACTGCTCGACGAACGGATCCACATTGGCGTAGGTGCCGACCGCCCCTGAGATCTTGCCATAGCGCATGCGCTCTGCGGCCGCCTGGAAGCGCTCCACGTGGCGTAACAACTCTGCGTACCAGAGGGCGGCTTTCAGGCCAAAAGTGGTGGGTTCCGCGTGCACCCCGTGCGTTCGCCCCATCATCACCGTGTACTTGTGGCGGCGCGCCAACTCGGCAGTGGTTTGGATAAGTTCCTCAAGTCCGGCCCGAATCAGCCGCACCGCTTCTTGCAGCTGCGCGGACAAAGCGGTGTCGACCACGTCGGTGGAGGTCAACCCGTAATGCACCCACTTGCGCTCTGGCCCCAGCGACTCCGAGACCGCACGCGTGAACGCAACCACGTCGTGGCGTGTCTCCTGTTCAATCTCCAGTACGCGCTGGACATCAAAGCGGGCCTTCGCGCGAATCGCCGCCGCGTCCGTGCGCGGGATGACGCCTAGCTCCGCCCACGCTTCACACGCCAAAATCTCTACCTGCAACCACCAGTGAAACCGCTGTTCGAGCGTCCACAACTGCGCCATCTCCGGCCGGGAATAGCGTTCGATCACGCTGAGGGTTCCTCCTTTGCTTGCTCAACTGGACAGCCGCGGCGCTGGCAGGTCCAGCGGCCCCCAGACCTGCAGCGTCCGCAACAGCTCCAACGCCTCCTCCAAGCGCGGCGCCAGTACGTTGACATGTCCCATCTTGCGGCCCGGTTTGGCCTCAGCCTTGCCGTACAAGTGCAGCTTGGCGTCCCCCGGCCACGCAGGCAGGTGGCGCATCACGGCCGGCAGGTGCTCGCCCAGGATGTTGGCCATGACCACAGGGCTGAGCAGCCGCGGCGAGGCTAAACGCAAGCCGCAGAGCGCCCGGACAAACTGCTCAAACTGCGACGTGCTGCAGGCGTCTTGGGTATAGTGTCCCGAATTGTGCGGCCGCGGCGCGAGTTCGTTAAACCACACCCGCCCGTCCGCAGTCACAAACATCTCCACCGCCAACAACCCAACCGCATCCAGCGCCACAGCTACCCGCTCTGCAGCCTTTTGCGCCCGCCTCAAGACCTCCTGCGGCAAGCGTGCCGGGACGATGGAAAAGCGCAAAATGCCGTCCTGGTGGACGTTTTCTGCGGGCGGAAAGCTGACAACGTCCCCCTGCGCGGTGCGCGCCACCACCACTGACACCTCCGCCACAAACGGGACAAACGCTTCAGCCACCAGCGGCGCCTCCAGGGCTGTGTCGCTTTCGCCAGCCGGCTCCACGGCGGCATCGCCGTGAAACACCGCATCCGGCACGCGCGCTGCGTCGGCAGTGCTGCGCAGCAGCCACTGACCTTTTCCGTCGTACCCGCCGCGCGTGGTCTTAAGTACACAGGGCAGGCCTAACTCCGCCAGCGCCGCGGCCAGGTCACGCCGCGTGCGCACCGCCCGGAAAGCGGTCACGGGGACACCGGCTGCCGCTACCGCGTGTTTCTCGCGCAGCCGCTGCTGCGTCACCGCCAACAGGTGGCTGCCTTGCGGCAGGTAGCCGTGCTGTTCAATCGTCTGAGCCAGGCGGAGGTCCACGTTTTCAAACTCGTACGCGACGACGTCGCACGCGCGCGCCAGTTCGCGGGCGGCCGCATCATCAGCAAAAGACGCTTGCAACTGGTGGTCCGCAACCTGTGCGCACGGACAGTCAGGCTGCGGGTCGAGCGTCCAAATCCGATAACCCATGGCACGGGCGGCCAGCGCGGTCATCCGTCCGAGCTGGCCGCCCCCCAGCAAGCCAAGCCGGGCCCCCGGCAGCAGCACCCGCGCTTTGTTAGACACCTGGGAAGGGGCGAGAGAATGAGCCGTGTTCACGCCTGACCCTCCTGTACCCCGGGCTCGCGGTGAGCCAGCACATGGGCCGCCGCCTGTTGCCGGCGCTGGCGCAGCCGCTCGCGCAACTCCGGGTGTTGACCCGCGAGGATAGCGGCAGCCAACAGTCCGGCGTTGGCGGCGCCAGCTGCGCCGATGGCCACCGTGGCCACCGGCACACCCGCAGGCATTTGTACAATCGACAACAAGGAGTCGAGCCCGCCCAGTGCAGCGGTCTGTATAGGGACGCCAATCACCGGCAAAACGGTTTTGGCCGCCAGCATGCCCGGCAGGTGAGCAGCTCCACCGGCGCCGGCAATGATCACCTGCAGACCACGCGCCTCAGCCGTCTCCGCATACTCAAACAACCAATCGGGCGTGCGGTGCGCTGAAACAATCCGCTTTTCAAAGGGAATGTCCAGTTCACTTAATACGTCGCACGCCCGCCGCATCGTCTCCCAATCGGACTGACTGCCCATCACCACGCCTGCCCACGGCTGCATCCGGAACCCTCCTCACGCTCTTCAGTCTACGGTGCAGGCTCTGCCCTGTCAACGCAAATTACGAACGTTTTTAAGGGATATTCCAATCAATGTTCGTATTATAATCCAGACGATCCCGCTCCAACCGGTCGTCAGGGTGCAGAAAAGCCGCTGCCTGGGGTCACCAGGACAGCGGCTGTGCGCGGTTCACACCATCCAACCGTAACGCCAAACCGCCAATATAACGATCACCACCATGAGCCAGTGGATGCGCGTGGCTTCGTCCCGGCGGAACAGCCAGAGCAAAGCGTTGATCACCACAAACGCGGTAAAGCCGACGGCAATACCGTTGGAGATGCTGTACGTCAGCGGCATCGTGATGATGGTCAAAAACGCAGGCAGCGCCAGGCCAAAGCGGTCCCAGGCGATGCGCGTCACCGAGCTCATCATCAGCACGCCGACGATGATCAACGCCGGCGCGGTGGCCGCATCCGGTACAATCAACGCCAGTGGCGCGAGAAACAGGGAGAGCAGGAACAATACACCCGTGGTCACAGCGGTTAACCCGGTGCGCCCGCCCGCTGCAATGCCCGACCCGCTTTCGACAAAAGCGGTGATGGTGCTGGTCCCGAGCAGCGCCCCAAAACTGACCCCGAACGCGTCCACCAGCATCGCTCGCCCAAGCCGCCGTTTGCCTTCCTCGCCTTCCAGCAGCCCAGCTTTGTTGGCTGTTCCCACGAGCGTGCCAAAGGTGTCAAACAGCTCGACAAAAGTAAAGGTGAAAAGCGCTGTTACCAAGCCGTAGTCTAGTGCCCCGCGCAGGCTCAACTGGCCTACCGCCAGGTGGGAGACGTCCAACACCTGCCAGTGGCGCAGCCCGCTGATGTCTGTAACACCCAGCGGAATCCCTACCAGGGTGGTGACGACAATGCCAATCAACATCCCTGCCGGCACGCGCAAGGCCATCAAGGCACCGGTCAACAGCAAGCCAAACAAGGTGAGCAAGACACCCTTGTCGTGCAGGGAGCCGAGGTCGGGCAGCCAAGAGTTGTTGTCAATCCAAGCCCCCGGCGTGTACTGGGTTGGCTGGCTGCCGACAAACTGCATCGTCATCAGACCACCGATTTTAAAGCCGATAATGGTGATGAACAAACCAATCCCGGTGGTGATGGCGTATTTTAATGAATCCGGGACAGCTTCCACAAGCAACTGCCGGATACGGGTCAACGTTAAAATGATAAAGACGATACCAGAGATAAACACGCAGCCCAGCGCCACGCGCCAGTCAATGCCGCCAGGATGGCGCCCGGCAATGACCGCAAAGTACGCGTTCAACCCCATGCCTGGCGCCAGAGCAATAGGGTAGTTAACCAACAGCCCCATCAACAGGGTGACCACACCGGCGCCTACGCAGGTGGCGAAAAACACGGCGTTTTTGTCCATCCCCGTCTGGCTTAAGATCAGCGGATTGACCAACAGAATATAGGCCATGGTAAAAAAGGTGGTCAGCCCCGCCACCACCTCTGTACCTACGCTCGTCTGGTGGCGCGACAGTTGAAACCAACGCTCCACAAAGCCCCCTCCTCCTTGCGTGCCCCATTCGCCAGCCCTTGATCCCTGCAAACGCTACTCCCACTCAATGGTGGCCGGTGGCTTTGAGGTGATGTCGTAGACAATACGATTAATGCCTGGCACCTCGTTGACCACCCGGTTGGCCACTCGTTCCAACAACTCGTAAGGCAGCCGTGCCCAATCGGCGGTCATCCCGTCTTCTGAAGTGACGGCACGGATTGCCAAGGCGTGGGCGTACGTCCGCTCATCCCCCATCACACCCACGCTGCGCACGTCGGTCAGCACCGTGAAATACTGCCAAATTTCCCGTTGTAAACCTGCGCGCGCCACTTCCTCGCGCAGAATAGCGTCGGCCCGCCGTACCATCTGCAACTTCTCAGCCGTGACCTCACCCAGTACACGGATGGCCAGGCCTGGCCCTGGAAAGGGTTGGCGCCACACCAACTCAGCCGGCAAGCCTAAGGCCTCGCCCAGCCGCCGGACTTCGTCCTTGAACAGCTCGCGCAACGGTTCAACGATGCGAAACTGCATGTCCTCTGGCAATCCGCCCACGTTGTGGTGGGACTTGATGGTGGCGGCTGTTGCGGTGCCACTCTCAATCACATCGGTGTACAAGGTTCCTTGTACGAGAAAGGTAAACGGTCCCAAGCGCGCGGATTCCGCCTCAAAGACACGGATAAACTCGGTGCCAATCAGCTTGCGCTTGCGCTCCGGATCGGTCACGCCGGCAAGTGCACGCAAAAACCGGTCCGCCGCGTCGACGCGCACGACGTCCAGCCCGAGCTGCTCCCCCAACGACCGCATCACCGCGTCTGACTCTCCTTCGCGGAGCAGACCGTGATCGACAAACACGGCGGTGAGTTGCGAGCCAATGGCACGGTGGACCAAGGCGGCCGCCACGGCTGAATCAACCCCGCCGGACAGGGCGCAGAGCACTCGCGCTTGCCCCACCTCAGCGCGGATACGGGCGATGGCCTCCTCGATGAATCGGTCCATACTCCAATCGCCTTGACAGCCGCAAATTTGAAATAGAAAGTTGGCTAACTGAGCCTGCCCGTACTCCGTATGCTGGACTTCCGGGTGGTACTGGACAGCGTAGAGTCCTCGCGCCGGACAGCTCATGGCGGCGATCGTACCGGCGGACGTACGCGCATCCAATTGGAACTCCGGCGGTACGCCGACCACCGCGTCGCTATGACTCATCCAAACGGTTTGCCGATCCGGTTGGCCAGCCAACAACCTGCTAGCCGTCGCTTCCACTTGCAGTTCAGCACGGCCGTACTCGCGCGTGACTCCCCGTTCTACGCGCGCGTGAAAGTGCTTGGCAAGCAACTGCATGCCGTAGCAAATCCCGAGAATGGGTACGCCCAGCGTAAACACTGCGGGATCGACATCCGGGGCATTCGGTGCAAACACGCTCTTCGGGCCGCCGCTGAACACCACCCCTTTGACGCCGCGCTGCCGCAACTCGGCTGCTGTCACGGTGTGCGGCAACAGCTCAGAGTAGACGCCCAGCTCGCGGATACGGCGTGCTATCAATTGATTGTACTGGCCGCCAAAATCCAATACGGCCACCATTTCGTGTCCCGGCACGCCATCCTCCTCCTCGTCCCTTGCCTGCCCTGCCCCGTGGCTGCAGACTGCACCTGTGAACGGGTTGACGGGGTGCAGTAGGTGGTTATGGCTGCAGGATTGCTGTGAATTGCTGGGTATCCGTGTGATTCCCCCCAAGCTGCGCAGCCACCTGGGGTTGACCCACAGGTCCTGTTGTTGCAGGGATAAACAGCCAAAAACCCGGCCCTCGCTGTCCATAGGTTATCCTGCAACCTGTTGCACATACGAGGTACCGGGCTCTGCACTTGGAGACCTGGCACACAGCCACCTCAATCACCGCACACTTGCAAGGGGGCTGATGTGGGCAGACACCGCGAAACCGACCTCGTAGTCGGGTGATTCTCGGTCACCCGGTAGAAACCGCCGAGCCGTATTCCCGGCGTTATACGAGTCTCTCGCTGTAGAATTTCGCCATTGGATTTCGCCCCCATTCTAAGTTTGCGGTCATTCCCCGTCAATTGCCTTCAATCGCCGATTTTGTCCGCTTTTCGACATGGGACTCATGGTAACGCTTTCGTAACGAAAGCGTGAGCGAACTGGCCCTGCTCGCTCCTGTTGACGGGCGTCAGCTCGTCCATTCCAGCAGGCACCCTTTGTTTCACTCATACCGCCCACATGAAAAGGGGCGGGTAGACCCCGCCCCGTTTGCTTTCGCCCCGTCGCCGGTGTGAAGCACACCATTAGGCCTGCAGGTCGCGCTGAATTTCGTTGCGGACCTCCTGCGCGTTGGTCCCTGCGTTGAGACCCACGTTGGCCTGGGCATTCAGGTCCTGCTGAATATCGTTACGAACCTGCTGCGGGTTGGTCTTGAACTGGCTCAACGCACTGGCAGACCCGACCTGGTTGGTCACCTGCGCGCCCGCAGCGCGGTTTTGCAGATCACGCTGAATGTCCTGCTTCACCTTGTTGGGATTTGTTTTCATGCCGGCATGCCTCCTTGGAAGGTGGGAATCGAAAGCGGTCACAGTATGTGCCCGGGGCACAACGCGCATGTAAACGCCCGCTTAACAATTCACTCCGTCACAGTCACCCCGTTCCAGCCCAACTCTCTTCCTGCATCCCTGGTGACGGCTGGTCACCTGTGTCTGTGCCCAACCTAGAGTCCAATGCCCGGGTCGTTGTCCTTCCGGTCACGGACCAGGCTTTCGAAATGCCCTCCATCTGTTCCTCGCCCGCTTGGGCGGTCCGGCAACCGCGGCGTTTGCCTGGGTGAACCTTTCCGCGCCGTCCCAGCAGCCAAGAGCCGGCCCCGCCACCAGCTGCGCCACCTCACTCGCCTACGTTCCCGACAGAACGGGTGCTGCAACCGCTCGGCCACAGACCACCACGCCGACCAGATACGACGCACGCGTGTCACATCAGCCCTGGAGGGTACCTGTCCACCGTACCAAAATCCTTCCAGAACTTCTGTAAACTGCGTAAACGCCTCCCAGCTGACACCACAGCGTTCCGCCAACGGCCAAAGGTCACGCAAGGTCCGTACCCCCGATGACCCAGACTGAGAGGCCGCCAAACGCATCAACCGTTTGGCCGCCCGAGCGCTGGCCGGCCCCGGCGCTGACTGCCAGGCCCGCCACGTCCAAACCTCTATCCACCACCGCCACAACGCCCGGCCTCGCCACAAGCCCACGCCAGCAAGAGCAATGAGGCTAACTCCAGCCAACCACCGTTCCATGCGCGGCCAGTCTACGTGCCAGTTGGCAAAGACAGGCGTGTCTTGCACCGCTTGGGGGGGTGCCGCAGACGTGGTGGCATTGGCGGCCGGACTGCTGTCAGCCGCACCGCCCACGGCCGGCGTTGCAGTGGCAAAAGGAATAGAAAAATGAGGCGTCGGGTCAAACGGCAGCCAGCCAACGCCTGGAAAATACACCTCCACCCAGCTGTGCGCATCCGCATTCTCCACAATGTACCGCTGTCCTGGACCACGGTACGACGCGTCGAGCGTCCCCGCTGCAAAACCTGCCACCCAGCGCGCCGGGATCCCGTCACAGCGCAACAGCACCGCCAAGGCCGAGGAAAAATTGTTGCAGTAACCGCGCTGGCTCTCAAACAAAAACTGGTCCACATAGTCTTGCTGGGGACCTGGCACCGGGACGCCGGTGGTTGCGTAGGTGCAGTGGGTTTGCAGGTAATCAGCGATACGCTGTACGACGTCCGCTTCATTCTTCGCTCCCGCTGCCAGTTGCCTGGCCAACGTGGCCACCCGCGGCGGCAACTGGGGCGGGAGCTGCAAGTCGGCCGTCACCGCCGGGGGCAACCCCGTCAGCGGACCGCGCCAAGCCGCGCCAGCGACCCCTAATGCAGCGGGATCGGCCAGTGTGTAACTGCGCACCACGTATTCATCCCCTACTTGCAACGGGTGGGAAAACAGGGTGCCGTTGTGCATGTCGACCTGGACCCAGTGTTGTGCCCCTGGGCCACCCATGGAAAGCACCGCCACCGGGTCATACGCAGCAAACAAGACCGAGGCGTGCAATTGTGAAGACAACACCTGTACCGTCTGCTCGACGTACTGTCCGGGAGCTTGTACCAGATGGAGCCCGGGCGGGTCAAACGAGCTCCCGACTGGCTGTGCGCGCAGCAGCGGGTGACTGGCCGGCAACCAGCCCTTGCCGGTGTAAACATCGTAGACTTGGCCGCGCAAATAGGCAGGTTGGTTGGACGTGACCGCAAGCACTGGGGTTGTATCCAACGAGAACGAGCCACCCAGGTAGGCGTTATCCGCCTGATAGCCAATCTGTTGGCGCAGCCCGCCGCCAACGCCCCACCCCGGCAGTGTGAGGGCCCAGAGCGGCCCCGGTTTAGGCAGCACCCAGGCCAAACCTAGCGCTGCAGCGCCCACCACAAACACCGGGGTAAGCCAAATCACTCTGTGCCACGCCTTCGTTGGCCGCACCCCAACGGCGGCCGTCTGGCCTCCCGCCGCCAACACCGCCTGGTGCTGGGCCACAGCACGCAGGAAGAGAAACAGCCCGAGCACGCCCACCAAAGGGCCCATGGGGTGGACAGGCGTATTGGCATCTGCCGCTCCCAGGGCAGCGATTCCCGTGATGTTGTAGAACAGCCAGAGCCACCACCGTCCGCAAGCGTAATACGCAAACGCCAGCAGAGTGTACAGCATCAGCAAGAATAGATGCGTCTGCAGTGGATCCGTTAAGCCGTGCCCACGCATCAGGTGCTGTACCCCCACGAGCTCAGCAGACGCGAGACGCACCACATCCGGCCAGCCCGTCACCGGTTCGTACACCAACAGGCTGAAGACCGACACCCACCACGCCGTCATCACCTGCAACCAGCGCTGCCGCAATCCGCCCAAGGCCGCTCCCACCAAGACAAGCCCCGGCAAGACGCCGTTCACGTCGTGCAACAAGTGCAATTGGTGCAGCGGCAGGAGGAACAACCACAGCCACACACCGCATCCCACCGCTTGAACCACAGCCCACCCCCGCCCAGGCAAGCCAACTTTCGGAGGCCGGGACAAACCGGCAGACACGGATTTAACGGCGCCCATCCGGCTCGCCTCCCCACGGCTGCAGGTTGCTCAGCGCTGCTAACGACGGCACCCAGTAGACCACAGCGCCTGCCTGGCGCATGGCAGCCATGGCTGCACGTGGTGGGTCAGCGCCAGCCGTCACCCACCATTCCAGCGAAATCCGCCGGGCCGCCGCCACCGCCACCGCGAGGGTAGCCGGCGCAAGCTGGGGGGCCACCATCAACACATGGGTCCCCGGCGAAGCGACATGCAGGACGTGATCCAGCTTGCGGCGTACGTCTTCGGGCTCTCCCGCCCGCACCTTGGCCAAAGCGTACAGGCATGCGTCCAGCTGCTGCTCGCTCGCCGCTGCTGCCATCCACTCCACACCAGTCAGGGCGAGGGCAAACGGCCACTGATGGAGCCAGGCTGTGCGAAGCAACGAAGCACTCACCGCCAGGACCGTTTCCAGCCCGTCCTCCCCCGCAGACACCGCCACGTCAGGTACCACCCAAACCGTTCTCGCCACATGCCTGTCCAGTACCTTAGCTTGTAAATCGCCGCGACGAGCGGTGGCCGGCCAGTGAATGCGGCTGATCCGGTCGCCCGGCTGGTAAGCGCGTACGCCAGCCACCCCAGCCGCCTCTTCCATCCAGTGCCGCGCTGCCGTGCGCCGCCCGGCAGCCGCGAAGCGCTCAGCCCACCCGTGCACCGGCACCGCTTGCGGGTAAACCACCACCTCGTCATCCGCGGCGTGTCGTCGCGTCCAACGTAACAAACCCAGGACGTCCCCAGTGCGAATGTGTACTGGCCCAAAGTGGTACACCCCACGTGGAACTTGGCGCAGGGTATAGGTCAAGCAAGCAGAACGAGAGGAACCGAGCAAAACCGGAACGGGGGGAGAGGTTACGTGACTGGCGAGTTCAGAGGGTAAAATATCCACCGCTGTGAGCCAACCCAACGGCCAACGACTGCGCCGCTGCAGGTACAACGTCACGGTCAGCGTCTCCCCAGCGGTACACCGCTTCGCTGACACACGGCGATAGACCACCCAACCGCGCTGCGCCAGCCACCACGTGCACGCTTCAAAGAAGGTGACCATCACCACAACATCGAAGGTGAACCAGGGCATGCGCCCACCCTCGATCAGAGCCCAACCTCCCACCCCGGACAGCACTCCCACCGCCAACACCAGGGTGAACCGGCTCATCGGCGACCCCGGGCAACCCCTGGACCCAAAGGAGCTGGCAGGCTCTCGACCAGCGTTCGCACCAAGTCTGTCGGTTGGATGCCCGCCCACTTGGCTTCCGGCGTCAAGATTAACCGGTGGGCCAGGACAATCGGCGCCAGGTAGCGGACGTCATCCGGAACCACATAAGGTCTGCCGCACGCGTACGCCCACGCCTGCGCTGCCCGGTAAAGCGCCAGGCTTGCGCGCGGACTCGCCCCCAGCGAAAGGCTCGGGTGTTGGCGCGTGGCTTGTACCAACTGCACAATGTACTCGCGCAGCGCGGGCTCTGTATGGACCTGTGCGGCCGCCTGCCGCCAGGCCAGCACATCCTCTGGTTGAGCGGCTGCCGGCAGCGCAGTAAGGGCCGCTGACCCTTCCCAGCGCTCCAACAATGCCACTTCGTCAGCAGCGGCCGGATAGCCAATAGAAAACTTGAAGAGAAAACGGTCTAACTGTGCCTCCGGCAGCGGAAACGTCCCCTCAAACTCCACAGGGTTTTCCGTCGCTAGCACAAAAAACGGTTGCGGCAAGACGTACGTCTGTCCATCCACCGTCACGCCGCCTTCCGCCATGGCCTCCAGCAGTGCAGACTGTGTCTTGGGAGAAGTGCGGTTGATTTCGTCGGCCAGCACCACCTGCGCAAACAGCGGTCCCCTGCGAAATTCAAACGTCTGTGATTTTTGGTTATACACAGAAACGCCGGTCACATCCGCCGGCAATAAATCGGGCGTAAATTGAATTCGTTTAAACTCGCAACCAAGGGCGCGGGCCACAGCGCGCACCAGGGTGGTCTTGCCGACCCCAGGGACGTCTTCAATCAGACAGTGGCCGCCAGCCAAGAGGGCAACCAAAACCAACCGGACCACCTCTGGTTTGCCGACGAGGACCTGTTCTACGCGTGAGACCACAGCTTGCAGTTCTGGCCGCAGAGGCTCGTGCAGGGGTGGTGTTTCCAGCGTGTACGACAAGGCCATCCCCTCCAGCAGTCCGTCTGAATACGAGTGTACACGCCAGCCAAAAGGGATGCTAGCCATGAAAGATTCGCGTGCTCTCCAAGATTTGGAGAGCACGCGCTGCCCTTGTGGAGTTTGCCCCGTTGAGGTAAGCAAGGTAACCGGCGTTCCAGAACCGAACGGCCTGCGGGTGTCGCCTGTCGGCTGCAGTCAACCGACGTACTTGGACGGGTCAACCGTGATCAAGTACCCCGAGCTGTCAAACCCTGTGGCCACTGAGAAATGCAGGTGCGGTCCGGTGGAAAAGCCGTTGCTGCCTACACCGGCAATCACCTGGCCGGTTTTGACAATGTCCCCTGGGCGTACCTTGATCTCGTAATCGTACATATGCCCGTAGACTTCCAGCAAACCACCAGAAGACTGGATGACAATCCAGTCGCCGAACCCGGACGCCGGGCCGGCATACAGGACCTTGCCGCTGGTGGCTGCGACAATCGGTGTACCAAGCGGCGCCGGGATATCGATCCCGTTGTGAAACTCCCGTGACCCGTCTGACCACTGCCGCCATCCGTAACCCGAACTAATGCTGTGGTGTCCCGGGACAGGCCACGTCCATCCACCCGCCGGTCCGTTGTATCCGCCCTGCTCCGCCTCTAATTGTTCAATCAAACTCTGCAAGTTTTGCATAGCGGCGTTCTCACTGCGCAAGGCCGCTTCTTCTGTCAAACGCTGATCGTGGACCTGAGCCAACAACTGCTGCTGTGTCTGCTGCTGTTGCACCTGTTGGGCTTTTTCCTGCTGCAGCATCTGGTTGGCCTTTTGCACCTGGGCAAGTTGTACACTTAACGTCTGCTGCTGATTGTCCAATTTTTGTTTGTCAGCGCGAATCCCGTCCAAGACCTTTTTGTCCTGATCCGCGATTCGGGCCAACAGCTCCAAGCGGTCTAAGAGATCGGAAAAACTTGTCGAGGAAAACAAGACGTCCAGGTATGAGGCCTGTCCGTCTTCGTACATGATGCGGACGCGCTGCTGCAGGACCTGATACTGCTGGTTGATCTCCTGTTGTGTCTTGGCGATTTCCTGCTTGAGTTGATTGATTTCCTGCGTACGTTTGTCGATATCGGCCTGGGTCTGGACAATTTGCTTTTGCAGTTGTTCAATCTGTTGTTCAATGTCGTCCAACTTTTGCCGAATGGCAGACTCCTGCGCTTGCAGGGACGAGATTTTCGATTTGGTGGCCTGCTCCTGCTGAGCCAGTTGTTGCGCCTGTTGCTTCGCATCAGACAGCTTGTCCGCTTGTGCCAGTGCCGGTGGCAACAGGGCGGTCAGTGTACTGAACGCCACGGCCCCCAGCCAGATTCTGCGGTTCATCGAGCGTTGCTTCCCCCCTGTCCGCCGCGGCAGTCTCGGCCACACCACCACGGCTCGTTCATCGCGCTGGAGGTCTGCGGTCGCCCGCGGTATCTCTGTCTGTGGCGATCCCGCTGTACGGGTGAAAACCCTTTCTGCCGTGTCCCAAACTCCACGCCAAAGGTTCGACACAGACCGCCCCTTTCCTGCCCGTGTGGACGGAAAAATTCCGGCGGATTCGACACCCCATGGCAGCTTCGGACAGCGCTTGAATTCCCTGCACATTTGTGCTCCTATAAAAAACAGCCAGACTGATTCCGAGTGGCAGCGTACGGGAGGGTAAGCTCATGCAGCATGCTGG
>JAILZF010000139.1 GCA_023512635.1 Alicyclobacillus sp.
CGAATTTTTTGATGTAAGAAAACAGCGTATCTTTGCCCAACCGCTCCCCCAATGCGATAAAACCCGGGTTACAGGAGTTCTCCACCACGTTCAGAAACGATTGTGAACCGTGGCCCCCCGCCTTCCAACACTTGATACGGTGTCCCGCGACCTCGTAGTAACCGGGATCGTAGAAACTATCATCCAGGTTGACTTTGCCCTCCTGAAGCGCGGCGGACAACGTCACCACTTTAAAGGTTGAACCCGGCTCAAACGTCTGCCAAATGGCAAGATTCTGGTTGTATGTATTGGAAGGGTAATCCTGCCAATGGGAAGGGTCAAAGCTAGGATAGTTCGCCATCGCCAGAATGGATCCGGTTTTTGGGTCTTCGACAATCGCCGTGGCCCGGTCAGGGTTGTATTCCGCCACCGCCCGCTCGAGCTCTCGTTCAGCAAACTGCTGTATCTGTACATCTAATGTCAGCTCTACGTCTTGACCATCCACTGGCGGAATGAACTGTTCGCCCGTGTTCGGCATACGCTCACCGTTGGCCTGTGCGTACAGTGAAATATAGCCGTTGGCGCCGCGCAACACCGCGTCATACTGTTTCTCCACGCCCGTCAACCCTTGGTTGTCCGATCCGGTGATCCCCAACACCTGTGCCGCCAGGCTGCCATACGGGTAAGCGCGCTTCCCGCGCTCAGTGATGTAGATGCCAGGCAGCCGCAACTGGCGAATCTGGTCCGCCTGCGCTTCACTGATGCGCCGGTCACTGGGACCGATGTACACCAACAACGCGTTCATCTGCAGGCGTTGAAGAATGGCGTCAGCAGGCATGTTCAACACCTTGGCCAACGCTTGCGCGGTGCCTGGCTTGTCTTTGACCTGCCGCGGGATGGCAATTAAGCTGGGGGCGCTGGCTGTATATACCAAAACCTTGCCGGTGTCGTCCAAGATGGTACCACGTGCCCCCGCCACCGGGATGTTGCGCCGCCATAAGTCGTTGGCCCTTTCCCGCAGCCACGGCGACTGTATGGTTTGGATGTACGCTAAGCGGGCAACCAACCCGCCGATGGCCACCACCAACCCCGCGAGCAGCAGGACCAGACGGCGCCGCACCTCGCCCTGTGTGACCCGCACGAACCGTCGCCTCCCTGCCGTTTGTCCGAGATCATCCTATGCGGACAACTTGGCAGGTAGAAGAGCCGTCTGCAAACACAACGCGGCCTGCCGGAACCAAGCCCGGTAGGCCGCCAAACGCCACTGGGAAGAACCCTGCGCCCACATCCTCAGGCAGCTCGTCCTGCCTCCAACAGCCAGGGCGGCCGCCGCGAGGAATCCCTTCAATCGATTGCCGCACGAGCCGCTTGACCGCGTTGGATCATTGCAACAACCTCATCGGCTCGGCGAACCCGCGCCATCCGCGGGAAAATCCGGTTCATCAACTGCTCGTGGTTGTCTGTCTCCGGTGACGTGCAGGCGTCGCGCACCACCACCAGGTTGTAATCTCGGTCCCGGGCGGAATAGGCGGTGCTGGCAATGCCCACGTCCGTAGAGCCGCCACACAAGATCAGGGTGTCTATCCGGTTGGCGCGCAAGGCGATATCCAGGTACGTCTTGTAAAACGCGCTCCACCGGTACTTTGGAATCATATAGTCTTGCGGCTGCGGAGCCAATTCTTCAATCACCTGCGACTCCCACGTCCCGCCTTTCACCAGCGGTTCAAAGGACACTGACCGCGGGTCGACAGGCCGCAACCGATTATCCGTATCGCGTAGCGTCGGTACCGTGGTACCGTTGTCCGGCCGGTGGTTTGCTGCCGCATAGGCCACCATGATTCCAGCCGCGCGGGCGGCCGCTAACAGTTTTCGGGCGTTTTCAACCACGGGTTGATAGCGCTCCCAGGTGGCCTGGTCTCCTTTCTTGATATGTCCGTTGAGCATGTCAAACAACAACAAACAGGTGTGCCGAGGGTCCAACTGCTCGTTGAGCAACGCGGTCTCCTCCCCCTATCTCCGTTTCACCGCATGTTTAGCGACTGAACGTACCGTCCATACAAAGCCTCTTTTTTACTCATAGCGTACATTTTTAGAGAAATCGTAGTCAGGACTGATATCGGACGTAAACTCCCATTTGACACGCTGCTGTGGCCATCCGCGGGCAAACACGTCGTCAAGAAAGTCGAGCAACATCTGCCATGCGGCTTGAGCAGCTTGTGGGCGGTAACGGCCCGGCATGGTATCGTTTAAAAACCCGTGCGGGACGTTTGGGAACACCACCATGCGGTAACTCTTGTTGGCTGCTTCAAAGGCATCTCGCAAGCGTACCACGTCGCGAAGGGAGATCACGTGATCGCCCTCGCCAAACACACAGAAAAACGGCGCCTGCAACCGCGGAATCAATTGCTCCAACGGTTCTGGCTGTTGCTCGTTCACTCCCCAGTCGCGGTCTTGCGCGGCTCCGTAAAACACCACACCCGCCGCAATATCCTGCCGCTTGCTTAACGTTACAATCGGATACCGTCCGCTTTGACAGACGCCCATCAATGCGGTGTTCGCCGCACCCACCCCGGGCTGTGTCTGAGCGTAATCTAGGAAACGGCTGATGACGCGATGGCATTCGTCATCCGTCAGAAAGACGCGGACCTCGCCGCGCTTCAACGCCTCTTTGTCGCCTTGCCAATGCGAAAACAAGTCGGGTGCCACCGCCAGGTATCCAGCTTCGGCAAGTTTGCGCGCCAGGTCTAGAGTGTGTTGCACCAGGCCATAGCGCTCATGCAAAATCACCACGGCACCGCGCGGGGTCCCTGTCATTGGCTGATACACCACGCCTTGCTCTCCGGACGTGAGTGTCACCTGTTGTTCTAATACAGACATGTCCACCTCTCCTTGTGCAACGAGACAGGCCGGCCGCGGCCGGCCCTCTTTAGTACTTCCACTTCATCAAGGCAAACTGGGCCAGGGACGCCACCAACAAGACCAGTGACAGGAACAACATCACCGTGGCAAAGTTGCCGCTGCTGCCAATCATGGCCCCCACCAACGCCGGGGTCAGGAAGCTGACAAAATTGCCCACACCGTTCATCACACCAGCCGCGCGGCCCATGAACCGCTTGCCGCTAAAGCTGTGCAACAGCGCCTGGATGTTGCCAGCCCCCGCTTGTTGGCAGCACACACCCGCAATCAGCACCGTCATGGCCCATGGGATGCTGTTGATCATCCCACCCGCGTACAGCCCTACGGCGGCCAAAAAGTAGGCTAAAGCCCCCAGCGGTGCGCGGCGGCGCATCCGGTCTGTCAGATACCCCATCAC
>JAILZF010000140.1 GCA_023512635.1 Alicyclobacillus sp.
GTGCGAGGCCGTTTCCTTGGATTTCTTGCCTGCTCGCAGCGGCGGGGAAAGACGAGTGGGAGTGCGACCGCTCGACAATCTCTTTGACCTGTAGGAAGGTGTCCCACGGCAAGGTTTTCACTTGTTCTGCCACGCGCACCATGTCAGCCAGCTGGTCTGCGGTCAGAGCACCTTGCAGCAGGTTCATGCGCTTGCGTTTATGGTAGACCGTATTGGTGGAAACACCAAACATGCGGGCAATTTCGGCGTCTGTCAAGCCTTCTTCCCAACACAGGCGGCGCAGCTCCTCCCGCGGTAACCAATCAAAGGGTGGTAAGCTGCGCTGCTGCATGGTTGACCGCGACCACTGTTCCGCCATAACCCATCCTCCTCACCTGAACAAGCCGTTCCCTCCTTATCCTAAGTCAGGCGGGCGGGGTTTATGCATCCTCTGCCAAAGTTGGCCCCCTTTGCAGGGAGGATTCAGGGTTTACCAGATGCCCCCAGGGCGTCCCGGGTTACGCGTTTTTGATGATTACCGATTCCAAGACGTCAGCAACGTCTTGGCAGCGGTCTGTGATGCCTTCCAAGATTTCGTAAACCTCTTTCAATTGAATCACGTGCAAGACGTTGGGTCCGGGGTTCTGAAACAGCGCCCGCAGAGAATCGCGCAGCAGTTCATCTCCAGCTTTCTCCAGGTTGTTGATGCGTTGCGTGTGCTGGCGAATATCGAGCAGTTTGCGCTTGTTGAGCTTGTCGATAGCGCTGCGCACCTCGCTGGCGCTTTCCAAAATGTTGCGCGCAAACTCTAACATCACAGGGGTGGACGAGGTAATCCGGTACAGGTCAAAGCGTACGGTACACGCTTCCAATCCGTCGACCACGTCGTCCATTTTCACGGCCAAGGCCAAAAAGTCTTCTCGCTCTAACGGGGTGATGTACGTGCTGTTGAGCACCGTAACCAACCCGCTGGTCAGCTCGTCGCCGTGAACCTCCAATTCTTTGACGGTGGCCGCCAGTGCCTCCGGATGGGTTAAGTCTTTCAGGCCTTCACCGAACCGAGTGGCCGCTTCGAACACGTTTTCAGAGATCTGCACGAGAAAATCGAACAGTTGCTGATTGCGCCGGGACACGCGCCCATCCTCCCCCAAGCTTGGATCATCGTTCAAGCCCAAAAGTTCTGCGTTTAACATTATACAGGTCAGCCGTGTGCAGAGCAGGGCTGGCTGCGGCTTGTCAGAGTTTGTCCAAACTTGACGGCCAAACCTCCCCAGCTGTGGCGGTCGCGCAGCTACCTTGATATGTCCGGCCGTGAATCGGAGGGACGGACAAGTACCGGATGATTCTGGCACTATGTTACAATACTTCGGGAGGGAAGCCCAGCGCAGGAGGGACACCCCGTGTCACGTAGGCTGGAGGAAACAGAAATTCATCACTTGGAAGAGTTATTGTCCCGGTTTCAGCGCTTGTTAAGCACTCGGTCTGTTGCCAGTCAGTTTGGCCTGACCGCTAGTCAGGTTTTTTTGCTTCGGCAAATTGACAAGTGCTCAGCGGCGAAAGCGTCCGACATCGCTCGGCGAGCGGGTTTGAGCCCAGGGGCGGTAACGCAAGTATGTGACGAACTGGTTCGGCTCGGTCTGGTGGAGCGTGTCCGTTCCCGAGATGACCGGCGAGTTGTGCAGCTGCATATCACAGAACAGGGACGCACCTGTTTAGAGCAGGTGCGGCGGGCTCGCGGTGAACAGATTGCGCTTGTGATTGATCGTTTAGATCCGCATGATGCAAGGGAGTTTTTGCGCATCCTGGAACAGGTCGTGGAGGTGGTTGAATCACAGACCAGCGAGTAGAAGGGTGGGTCCCGAGGAGGTGGTCGGATGACTGGCGAACCAGGAGGGTCAGGAGAAGGTCCATGCAGTGTCATCAACCGAAACTCCATCCAGGTACGTTCACTTCGTAAAGCAGCCATTTTGGACCGGGACGGGGTGTTAAACGATAACCGACGTCCCGTGAATCGACCGGAAGAGCTGCATCTGTTTGCCGATGCCGCCCGCGCGGTGCGAATGCTGAACGAGGCCGGTTTGTTGGTGCTTGTTGCTACCAATCAAGGGGGAGTCGGGTTGGGGTACTTGAGTGCACCACAGCTTGCCCGTATTCATGCGGCCATGGTGGCGCAATTGGCGGCGGCCGGTGCGCGTATCGACGGTATCGCTGCCTGCATCCATCGGCCGGACGCAGGTTGTTCGTGCCGCAAGCCCCGTCCAGGGTTGCTCTTGCAACTGCGGGATCAATTCCACCTCGATTTGCGTGCCAGCTATATGGTTGGGGACCGCGCAGTGGACATCGAGGCCGGCCGTGCAGCGGGAACCAAAACGGTTGGGATAGGTCGGGAAGCCGGGCCACTGGCCGATTATGCAGCCATCAGCTTATGGGACGCTGCACGTTGGATTTGCGCAGATGCGGCAAAGAGCGACGGCAGACAAACACCCATGCTCACTTCTGCCCATACGGTGACTCAGGAGCGAATGACAGAACGCTGAAAGGAGCCGGCGTGTGTGGAAGGATACAGTCTTGAGTGGGCTTGGGTTCCAGGGGAGCTGGAAGACCTCTGGCGATGGAACCAGTTGGGATTTTCCGGTTGGGAGATGGCAGCCAGGGCTGAGGGATGGCCGAGCGGGCTTGGCTGTCAAGGTCTGCCGTGGGGGGATGGATGGACGGTCCCTGGGCTGATGACAGACGGCTGGGGGACAGAGGGAGTAGCCGCACGGACCTGGTTGAACGGGGATTGGTCGGGAGCCTACCCCTTGCTGGCACCGTACCATCCGTGGCCAACTTGGGACATGGCTTGGCTGGATCCCTGGGCGATGCAGCCGTACCACGGGGTTTGGAGTTGAACGTGTCTGTTCGTCCTGTCCCGATGCTGGCGTGTGGCGGTCATGACCACCTGGAGCGGAGAGGAGCAGCCCTGGACTCGGGCAGCAAGGGGGAACACTGATGGTAGGCGACTTTCTCAATGAGCCGCTGACAGACTTTAGCCGAGAGGCAGAGCGCAAGCGGTTTCAAACAGCGCTGAACGAGGTGCATGCTCAATTAGGCCAGTCGTACCCGTTGCGCATCGGGGGGAGGGAGATTTGGACAGAGCAACGTTTGGTGTCCATCAACCCTTCCCAGACCTCGCAAGTGGTGGGTTATGTGGCGGCCGCAGACCGTAACCTGGCGGAGCAAGCGGTGGTGAGCGCACAACAGGCACTGTCCGCATGGAGCCGTAAAAGTTTTGCAGAACGCGCCCGCTACCTCTGGAA
>JAILZF010000141.1 GCA_023512635.1 Alicyclobacillus sp.
CTACGGTACTCCTCAATTTCACCTCAGCGCCCTGGTGACTTTCTTCATTGCCTATATGGTGGCGGTCATTGAAGCCCTCGGCGTTTACAACGCGGCTTCCGAAATCGTCCGCGTCCCGCTTACGGACCGGCGTTTGCGGGCCGGTTTTGCAGGGGAAGCAGTAGGCTCCATCCTGTCAACCTTGGTCGGTGGTTTCCCAACCACCGCCTACGCCCAGAACGTCGCTCTGTTACGCTTGACGGGCGTTGGTTCACGCTTTCCCGTCATCATCGCCGGGGTGCTGTTCCTCTTGCTCGGGCTGGTGCCAAAAGTCGGTGCGCTGTTGGCGGCCACGCCCGATCCGGTGGTTGGTGGTATCTTCCTGCCAGCCGCCGCTTCCCTCGTTTACACGGGCGCGGCTATCCTGGCACGGATGGAGAAATCTGAAGCCAACCTTACCGTTGCTGGTTTGTCCATCCTATTGGCCGTGGCGTTGCCAGCTAACTTCGAAAAAATGCCTGGCCCAATCGGCCAATTGCTGTCCAACACCGTGTTGGTGGGTGCCTTGTCCGCCCTGTTGTTACAAGCCTTGCTCGTCTACCTGCCACGGCTGCTTGGCTGGAAAGGAGAGGTGCGCCGTGCGGCCTGAATCTGCCGCCATCGTCGAACACGTGTTGCAATTTATCCAGCAATATGCTTACGCCACCAACCGCGATGAAGCGTTGGAACGCCCGTTCAACGACCTGGCCTTGCGCCTATTTGCTTTCCAGTATCATTGGAACCCGGTGTACCGCCGCTATTGCCAGGCACGCCGCCGTACACCGCACACGGTTCAACACTGGCAAGACATCCCGCCTATGCCTATTCAAGCATTTAAGGAACTCACGTTGTCCTGTGAACCTCCCGAACAGGCCGAGGCGGTATTCATGACCAGCGGCACCACGCGCCCAGAACAGCGCGGCCGCAACGTACATCCGGTGTTAACCGTCTGGGACGCTTCCATGCTTGCCGGGTTCCGTCTATTTGTTCTGCCGTCTGGCCCACCGCCCACTATCCTGGCCCTCTCACCCGGTGCAGACGACCTCCCCCACTCCTCACTCGCCCGATATGTAGGCAAGGCGTTGCACGACTTTGGCGGACCCGCCAGCGCATCCTTTTGGGCAGAAGGACACCTGGACGTTCCCCGTCTCACCTCAGCCTTGCAGCGCTGTGCAGCAAACGGTCACCCGGTGCTCCTGATGGGCGCCACGTTTGCGTATGTCCATGCATTCGCCCGGATGGCAGAGCTTGGGGTTGCCTTCACATTGCCTCCTGGCAGCTTGGTGTTTGACACAGGGGGGATGAAAGGGCAAGGCCGGGAGTTGACGCGTGCTGAGTTTCTTCAACAGGTCCAGACATTCTTGGGGGTACCGCCGGAACGAACCGTCAACATGTACGGAATGACCGAACTGTCATCACAGATGTATGATCAAACGTTGCGTTCCCATGGTACCGTCACTGAGAAGGCCGGTCCCGCCTGGGTACGCACCTTGGTGCTGCACCCCGAGACCTTGACCCCACAACCCCTAGGCCATCCAGGAGTGCTTGCGCATGTCGATCTAGCCAACTGGAACTCAGCACTGGCCATATTGACGGAAGACATCGGCGTGGACACGGGCCACGGTTTTGTCCTGCTCGGCCGTGCCCAGGGCAGCGAAGCGCGCGGCTGCTCAATGGCTATCGACCAACTTTTGCGCGCCCAGGCGGAACACCTGTGAACAGCCAGACAAGTCCCATTCAAACTTCCGCCACCCTGCCCCTCTGGTGGTTGCCACCCGGCATCACCCCGGCCATCGCGCGCGAAGACAGGCTGACCTGCGGAGTCTGTTTACTCTGGCCGGAGGTGACGCCCGCCCTGCTGCATACAGCCGCTCACGCTGTACGCGAGGCCCAGACTGACCTGAAACGCCGGCCCGTGGCAGAGGTGATTGCCGGACTCAGTGCTGCAGCGGCGCGTTGGCTCGACCCCGCTTACCCGTTACGTCGGATGGCTGAACAAGTTCTGCCGGAGTGGACAGGCTTTGCTCCTGATACCGTGCGCCTCGAGCTGAAACGCTTGTTTCGCAGCTTTCGCGTACAGGAGCTGTGGCGGTTTTTAGCTGAAGACTTTGCCAATCCTGCTGTGCTCGACACGTTTGTCCCCGGCCCGCACGGCGGCTTGCGCAAGGCGTTCGGCCCACCACTGATCTGGCACGTATTGTCAGGCAACGTGCCTGGTGTAACCGTTTGGAGCCTGGTCACAGCGCTGTTGGTCAAAGCGGGATCACTCGCTAAGACGTCTGCCAGTGAGCCGGTATTGGCACCGCTGTTCCTCCAATCCCTGGCTGAAGTATCCCCGGGTTTGGCAGCCTGTGCAGCCGTGTTGCCTTGGCCAGGCAATCGGACCGAATTGGCAAAGGTGGCGAGTGCGGAAGCGTCGGCCGTCGCCGTCTACGGTTCCGATACGACGGTCGCTGCTGTACAGGCACACCTGCCCGCCCATTTGCCTGTGTTGCGCTACGGCCATAAAGTAAGCCTCGCCTTGATTGGTCGCGAAGCCCTTACCCCTGACCGCTGTAGCGACACCTGCCAGGCGTTGGCTGAAGACATCAGCGCCTTCGACCAACAGAGTTGTATGTCCCCGCAAGTGGTGTGGGTAGAGTCAGGTGGTGCGGTCGATCCACAGTCCTTCGCAGCTCGTCTAGCGCACGCGTTGCGCCAGTGGGGCGTACGCCGGCCGCGTGCTCGGTTGAATGAGACGGAAGCCATGGCCATCCAGGCATTTCGCACAGAACACGAGATGGCCGCCTGGCAGGACCCAGGCGTCCACCTTTGGCCGGATGGGGAGGCGGAGGCGCCATGGACCGTGGTCTTTCACGATTCCCCTGTCGCCCTGCCGACCCCGTTGTTTCGCACTGTCCGCGTGTGCGCCTGCCCGCAACTCGAATCGGCCGTTCCTCAGTTGCAACCTTTACGCCCATGGTTGCAATCTGCTGGCATCGCGGTCCACCCTGCGCGATTGCTCCACATCTCCGATTTACTTGGGTCGATCGGGGTCAGCCGGGTCTGTGCGGTGGGCCATATGTTGCGCGCCGCGCCAGGTTGGCACCACGACGGCAGGCCCAGCTTGGCCGATTGGGTCCACTGGACCGATATTGAATGGACGGCTGAGCGCGGTGTAGAACGGTATGATCCAGACGTGGAATAACGGCGCTGGGATGACTGGGCAACCCTTATTGACGTTGAAAGGGAACCAGGC
>JAILZF010000142.1 GCA_023512635.1 Alicyclobacillus sp.
CGCCACCAGGGCGACCCGCGGCCAGATGGCGTTATTTGGTGTACGCAATTTGCTCGCCGGACTGTCTGGGCAAACCCCGCCCCATCCGGTCAATCCCGAAGTATGGGCAGGGCGTCCGTAACGGCGAAAGCCGTCACGGGCCCCCGCCCCACTTGCGTTCAAACGTGTCCAGCCACGCCTCCACTTCGGTTTGCAAGCGATGGCCCATCGCTAGCATCCGCTCTAGCCGCTTGTCCAGTTGGGGGTGGTCAGCCAGTTCCTGGAGCCAGGTACAGGCTAACGTCCACTTCCAGGCCGCATCTGCGAGCAGGTCGACAGCCTGTTGCCACTCTCTGCGTAACGCTTCCTCGGCCGGCTGACCAGCGGGCGCCCTGTGCTGGCTGTCTGTCGTATCGTCAGGAGACGGTGCCATCACACAGGCCTCCCCCGCTACCCCTTCTCCCCCCCACTGCTCCCAGAGCTGTTGGATCAACTCCAGTTCTTCCACCCGGTCTAAAAACAGCACACCTTCCAAGTGATCCAAGGCGTGTGCGAACACCCGTGCGGTCTGACCCGTGAGCCAACGCTCTTGCACGTGGCCGTCCGCGGTCAGCCAGCGAGCATACAGGCGAGCGGGGCGGCTTACGCGGAGCATGACATGAGGAAAACTGGCACACACCTCCGTTTCACTTTGTTCACCTTCCACGCTCACCACCTCAGGATTGAGACAACACGTGATCTGCCCGTCTACGTACAGGGCCAGGGCCCGAACAGGCTGGCCCAGTTGAGGGGCGGTCAGGTACAGGACGGAGCTATCGGTGAGCGTATCCACCAAGTCTTGCAGCAAGCGGGAAACATCGCTTTGGACAGTTTCCACCGCTGTGGCCGTTTGTCGCAACGGAGGACAGTCGCCGGTGATGATCTGCTGGACAGTCATCGCATGTCTCTCCTTGTTGTACAGACATTCGCTTTCAGTCCATGCCGGACTGGACGCCGTTGTTCCGGCACTTGCCGCGCCACAGTCCGGGGCCTGGCATATGAGTGAGCAAGGAGAAGGTGAGCGAAGGTGTTGAACATGTATACTGCGGCTGACCTACCCGGTCTGCGGGCCAGCGGCCGTATCAACACACAGGTGCACTGTGCAGTTCGGCAGGCTTTGCATCCCGGCGTGCGTACGGCAGAATTAAACGCCATCGCCGCCGCCGTGCTGCAACAAGCCGGGGCCCAATCGAGTTTGCCAGACCTCGGGTTTCCCGCATCTCTGTGCGTTTCGGTCAATGAAGAAACTGGACATGGGGTACCGGGTCAGCGAACGCTCCAACCAGGAGACTGGGTCAAAATCGATGTCGCCGTTCACGTGGCAGGCTGGCACACCGATGCGGCGACCACGTATACCATCACAGACGCAGGGGCAGAGCCGAATCCAACCGCCCGTCCTGCCTTATGGGCCGCTCTGGCGGCAGCCTTGCCAGGGCGGCCGCTGTCTGATGTCGCGTATGCAGCCTGGCAGGCCATCACGTCCTCGGGAGCCACTCCAGTGCGGTCTGCGTTTGGCCATGGCGTTGGGCGGGCCCTGCATGAACCGCCTCAATTGCCAAGCTTCGGGCCGCCCGGACATGGACCTCGCTTGCGCAGCGGTTTGGCCTTGGCCGTGGAACCTGTGGTGAGCACAGGCAGTGGCTTGGTGTACACCGGCCCCGACGGCTGGGTGCACTGCACAGCAGATGGTAGCCGCAGTGCTCACGAAGAGCGCAGCCTTTGGCTGTCACCAGCAGGGCCGTTGGTTTTAACACCACTGCCAGACGATCCGGTGGTGCCGAGCTCGCCCGTCCTCTGTTTTCGTCAGGCCGTTTGTCAAGACCACCCGTATCTGTTACACCTGGCCCATCACACCATGGATGTCGTACTCACCCAGGCTTGGGGACGGCGTGTTCGTGCAGAAGAGGTGCTTCATCCGCCTTCAGGAAGCGTGTGGGTTCTGTCCGCGAAAGACGGCCAACCTGTGGGCATGGTGTCGTTCTCGGCTCCCCTTTTCGATCCGCTATATATTCACACGCTGATCATCGACCCGAACTGCCAAGGTCAGGGACTCGGTACGCAGGTTCTGGCAGCGCTTGCGCAGTTGGCCCGCTGGCGGGGGGCCGTAGCGGTTGAACTGTCTGTGCAAGTGACCAATGAACGGGCGTTGCGCTGGTACCAGCGCCTTGGGTTTCAGCCTTGGGGCCCTGTTCGCTTTGGTACCCAGCGTTTGCGCAAACAGGTTCTGGGCGACGCTTGATGATAGGGGCGGACAGGCTTGCAGCCGTCAGCAGCACGTGCCATAGTGGGAGGGGACAAGCGGTTGGCTGTCAGCAAGACCCACTTCCCAGGGCCTATTCTGGCGCAGGAAGGGGCGCTGAGGCAAAAGAAGCCTACATATAAGGAGACCGGCCATGGACAGGTTGATGTCACCAGCCTCCGACGCCATAGCTTGGGTGTATCAGTCGTATAACCGGGCCAAACCTTTTCTGCAGCCAGGGTATGACCGAGACATCCGTCACCCAGAGTGGACGAGGCAGATTCTCGACCGGTTGGGCGCACCTGACAAAGCGGTCGTTAACGTGGCGGTCACAGGCAGCAAAGGCAAGGGCACGCACGCCATTCTCATAGCCAGCATGTTACAGCAAGCCGGATTGCGTACGGGGTTATTCACGGGTCCGCACCTGGTGGATTTTATGGAGCGGTTTCGGATTAACGGTCATCTGATGCCAGAATCGGCGTTTATTCAATACATTCAACTGGTGCGGTCCGTCGCCGATACCCTAACGCTGCCACGGGACCAATACCTGGGGCCTGTCGGTTTGTTGGCGGTGGTGGCAGCCTTGTGGTTTCAAGAGCAACGTACGGATGTCAATGTCTTTGAGTTGGGCCGGGGTGCTCTGCATGACGACGTGAACCAGTTGGTCCATCAGGGGGCTGTGTTGACGCCGGTGTTTCTTGAACACGTGCACGAGTTAGGGCCTACCCTTGCGGATATCGCCCGGGAAAAGGCAGGCGTCATCCAGCCGGAGGTGCAATGGGTGGTCAGTCATGACCAGTCTCCTGAGGTGTGGACTGCCGTCCAAGAACGAGCTGGCGACAGGGTGGCCGTGGATCAACTGGGCCGAGACTTTTCTTTCCGCGTCACAGGGCAAGCGGTGCACCTGCAGCGAGGGTCTCTGCAGGGAGTGGTATGGTTACCGGACACCCTTGGGTTTTTACCAGCCAACACCGCGGTGGCTTGGGA
>JAILZF010000143.1 GCA_023512635.1 Alicyclobacillus sp.
GTCTGGGAGAACCCCTCCGTAGATAGTGGAATGGCTTTGGCAGAAGAGCTGACGAAAGCTGCCGAGCGCCTGGCAGACCTGGATCGCACAGCCAACCTTAGGATTGGAGATTGGGGTGCCCAGCTGTTTGATCGGCCTGTGCGCATTTTAACGCATTGCAATACAGGGGCACTGGCCACGGTGGAGTATGGGACGGCACTTGGGGTCATTCGCTCTCTGCACCGCGACGGTAAACTGGCTGGTGTATGGGTGGATGAAACCCGACCGTTTTTACAAGGGGCGCGATTGACCGCTTTTGAGCTGTTGCAAGAGAACATCCCCTTTCATTTGATCACGGACAGCACCGCTGCGGTTTTGATGCGCGCGGGCCAAGTGGACGCCGTGGTGGTGGGAGCGGACCGGATTGCGGTCAACGGCGACACGGCAAACAAAATCGGCACGTACGGACTAGCGGTCCTCTGCCGCTACCACGGCATCCCATTTTACGTTGCAGCACCCATGGCCACGATTGACCGGAATGTGGCCAATGGACAAGCTATTCCTATTGAAGAGCGCGCCGCTCATGAAGTGACCGAGGTTTCAGGACAGCCCATTGCGCCGCCGGGAACGCCAGTATGGCACCCTGCGTTTGATGTCACCCCCGCTGAACTCATTACTGCATTGATTACAGAGTACGGGGTACTCCCTCGCCCGAATCAAAACCGAATCCTCGCCTGGTTGGCTCAGGCGGATGGCACGGCGGCTATGCGCAGGGAGGGAGACGCATGAAGACGGTTCTGGAAGTCGGTGCATTGATTCAGGACGCCCAGCACATCGTCGATGGACCCGCGTACTTGGTGATGGCTGACGGGTTGATTGAGAGCACCGGGGCAGGCACGTACCCGGGGGACCCGGCCGCGGTTCAGCGGATTAAGCGGCCGCACAGCCTGGCCATCCCTGGTTTGGTCAACGCCCACGGTCACGCTGCCATGACCCTCTTACGCGGGGCTGGTGATGACCTCCCCTTACATGCATGGTTAGAACAGCGGATTTTTCCGTTAGAAGCCAAGTTGACCGAAGAAGCGGTGTACTGGGGAACCCTCTTAGCCTGTTGGGAGATGCTGCGGTCCGGTACCACGTGCTTTGTCGATATGTACTTTTTTATGCACGAAGCGGCTGCGGCAGTGGCAGAGAGCGGACTGCGCGGTGTGTTGTCGTGGGGAATGGTAGGATTGGACGATGGCAGCCGCAGGCAAGCAATGGCTCACGCGCGTTCCTTTGTCACGCGTTGGCATGGTGCGGCGAACGGGCGTATTACCACTACCCTCGGTCCCCATGCGCCGTACACCTGTCCGCCTGATTTCTTGAGGGAGGTGGCCGCACTGTCCGCAGAGCTGGACGTTCCGGTGCAAATCCACCTCGCAGAGACACGGCGTGAGGTCGCCGAATGTCTGGAGCAGTACGGCTGTACACCCATCCAACTGGTGGAACGATGCGGCTTATGTACACGCCCTCTGTTGGCCGCCCACTGTGTCCATGTTACGGACGCAGATATCGAGTTGATGCAGCAACACGATATTCGGGTAGCCCACAACCCGCAGTCGAATCTCAAGCTGGCCTCGGGCGTTGCCCCGGTTCCGCGCTTGCTGCAAGCGGGGGTGACGGTGGGACTAGGTACAGACGGAGCGGCAAGCAACAACAACTTGGACCTGTTTGAGGAACTGCGCCTGGCAGCAACGCTGCATAAAGGCGTGAGTGAAGACGCTACGCTCGTACCAGCTGCTGCTGCTTTTCACATGGCCACGGCCGCGGGGGCACGCTGCGCCTTTTTGCCCCCCAACAGCGGCCGCCTTGCTCCAGGATGTACGGCGGATGTGGTCCTGCTCGACATGCAAAGTCCTCATTTTGTCCCTGGACACCATCGCTTGTCGGACGTCGTGTACGCCGCCGGGGCAGACGATGTCACCGACGTCTGGGTGGCAGGCCAGCAAGTGTTAGCTGGTCGCGAGCCGGTCACCCTGGACACAGAGCGGGTCCGGTACGAAGTCATCCGCTTGCGCGAGCGCTTGACCGGACCAGGAAATTAATGGTTCTGGCAGGCCACGGTAGCCTGACGGAGGCAGTCGTCAGCCTTCCAGCAAGGTATTGCGTAACTGAGCTGCCAAGCGCGGGTGCTGCAAACTGTACGCTGTGCCCACCGCTTCTGACCATAACCGCAGTTCACCTTGATGCCGTACATCCACACCAGGTGTGGGTGCTGCAGGTTGGTCATGATTGGTGGCGTGGGTGGCGTTGTGTGCTTGCCGCCGCATATGACGTGCACCCCCTCGCGTACCCGTAGTATAGACGCTGCCTTTGCGGGTATGAGCAGCGTTTCATGGCAAGAGAGGAGAACAGGCATGCGTTTGTTGCTCAGCAACGACGACGGTGTATTTGCTCCCGGATTGAGGGCCTTGGCTCAAGCTGCTGCCAAAATCGGGGAAGTATGGGTAGTAGCCCCGGATCGCCAGCGCAGCGCGTCAAGTCATGGGATTTCGGCACGGCAGCCTCTGCTGGTCGAACCAGTCGACATAGGCATCCCGCAAATCCGCGCATTCGCGGTGTCCGGTACCCCAGTGGACTGTGTCAAATGGGCCATCACGGTGATTGGACGCAATCACCCGTTTGATTGGATGTTTTCTGGGATTAATGAGGGGGCTAACTTGGCGACCGACGTGCTGTACTCAGGAACGGTGGCGGCGGCCGGGGAGGCTGCCCTGCAACACGTACCAGCCCTGGCACTGTCGCTGTGCGGACCGCCGTTCCCGTTCCAGTCTGCAGCCGCCGCCTGCCTGAAATTGTTTGCGTGGATCCAACATTGGTCCTGGCCGCCCGACACGTTCCTGAACGTCAATCTGCCTGCACAGCAACCAGACCGTGCCGCTTGGCAGTTCACAGCCCTCGGAGCCCGCGGATACAGCGACGTGTTTGTCTGTGCAGACGAACACGACCAGACGGCTACCCAAATTCCACAACAGCGGACCGTGTATCACTATGCGGGAGAAGCCTTGGACGAATTGGACGGCCCTGGCACAGACGTTGACGCCGTGCGCAGCGGTGCGGTCAGCATTACACCATTGCAATACCACTTTACTCATGAAACCTGGCTACAGGAGTTACAGCAACAAGCGCTGGCCCGTGTACAGAAGGGGGAAAATAACCGTGGCAGATGAAAAACTCACCGTGATTGGAACGCACGTATGT
>JAILZF010000144.1 GCA_023512635.1 Alicyclobacillus sp.
ACCCTGTTTCCATCCGGATGGCCAAGGACCAAAGTCTGTCGCTTAATCCTACCAAGATTTCTGGATTGTGCGGCCGGTTGATGTGCTGTCTGAAGTTTGAAAACGAGACGTACCAGGGACAGGGTATCGCCCTTTGACGACTGCCCCTGGGCGAAACCGGAGAGCGCGCCATGGACAAGCAATCGCTGTTTGTGCAGGTTGCCAACTTGGAAGAGCGGATTGGGGAATTGTATGAAGAACTCGGCCATCTGCGTCAGAAAATTGTCGAGCTGTTGGAGGAAAACCAGCGGCTGATGCAAGAAAATACACGTTTAAAAGCGGGATCGGAAGAAACGGACGCTGCTGCCGGCCGGGACAACCTGCAGCAGATCTATAATGAAGGGTTTCACATCTGTAATCTCAAATACGGAAGCTTGCGGACGGAAGGGGAATGTCTGTTCTGTCTTTCGTTTTTAGAGCGGGCTTAAGCGCTGGTTGCGGGCCGGCACCCTGTTGTCGGTTGCACTGGACAGGAGGGGAGGCATGGTGGGGTCTGAGCTTGCACGATTGGGCGCACGGTTGTTTGTCTGTGGCACGCCCATCGGCAACCTGGCAGACGCCAGCTTCCGACTGCTGGATACGCTGCGCCAAGCGGACGTCGTGGCCGCCGAAGATACGCGCCATACGCGCAAGCTGTTGGCGTACTACGATATCCATCCACCGCTGTTGGTGAGTTACCACGAGCACAATTGGCGGTCACGGGCGGGAGATTTGCTGCGCTGGTGGCAGGAGGGCAAGACGGTAGCGCTGGTGAGTGACGCGGGAACACCAGGCATCTCTGATCCTGGGGCAGAGGCGGTGGCTCTGGCAGTCGACCACGGCGTCCCTGTCATCCCGGTCCCAGGTCCTAGCGCGCTTGTGACTGCCTTGAGCGGTTGCGGTTTCCCGGCTCAGCCGGTGGTGTTTCTCGGGTTTATGCCGCGCAGTGAACGGGCTGCCCGGGCGGTACTCGAGCCGTTTATGCATGTCCCTGGCGTCCTTGTTCTGTATGAAGCACCGCACCGCTTGCGTGCTACCCTGCGTTGGTTGGCGGCGCTATGGCCGCAGCGGCCAGCGGTGTTAGGAAAGGAATTAACGAAGCGGCACGAGGCGTTTTTGCGCGGGACATTGACGGAATTAGCCGCAAAAATCGATGAGGAAGAGCCGCGTGGCGAGTACGTCTTGATTCTTGGCCCCCTGCCGAGGGGGGCAGCTGTCACGGTGGCGTTGGACGGGATTGGAGAGGTTTGCCAGAATGAAGACGAGGCAGACCGGGTCCACGCAGAGACCGAGGAAGTTCAACGGGCGGCAGTGGCTCAAGTCCGGGCGGCCATCGCCGCAGGCCAGTCTCACGCCGCAGCGGTGCGTGAAGTGGCCCGCCGGACAGGGGTCCGCAGGAAGTGGCTGTACCAGGAAACGCTGATGGAGGAAAGGAGCGGCCCAGCGAATCCTGGCGACAGCCGCCCGTCATTCCCTGCCGGGGAACCCGGAGAGTAAACATGGTGTCGTCCGCCGGCCAATCTGACGGCGGCTCCTTTCCGTTGCTCGGGTCATCAATTCCACGTAAGCGCCCTCTGGCTGCCCAGACAGGCACCGACTGGGCTGGACAAAGCCTGGAGGGGGGAGGGTCACGAGCTCATCTCGGCAATGCAAGCAGGACAGATGTTTTTCCCTTTAAAATGGACAATCTCATCAGCTTGTCCACAGAAAATACACGCCGGTTCATACTTTTTTAGAATAATACGGTCACCATCCACGTAGATTTCCAAAGCGTCTTTTTCACCAATGCCCAAGGTACGGCGCAACTCAATAGGGATGACGACGCGGCCTAACTCGTCAACCTTGCGGACAATACCGGTGGATTTCACGGTGTTCCGTCCCTCCTCGAACGAATCCTACGCTATTCGAAAATTTCGACGACCAACCTCTTGGCAAAGACGCAAGCTGCCTATCAACCCATGTAAAAACTTGAATTTTATCTCACTATACATGATCAGGGGATTTTTGCAAGGGCATGGGGCTGATTGTCAAATTTCCGACAAAACAAATCGTTTTTTTTAAACTCGCGGGTTAATAATCCTGTTTAAATGGAAGGTTTGTTAGCGAGTTGAACCGACCGGTCGCTTCCGCTAACATGAAAAGGGGTTTTTTAGGCAAACATGTGATCAAGAAATTTCCCGAGGGGTGACCATCCATGAAAAAAACCGCATGGGCAGCGGCTTTGATGCTGGCGGGCTTGACGGCGGTGGGATGCGGAGGTGCCACCACAGGCGGTGGCGGCGGTGGCAACCAGGCTGCCAACCAAGCTGCTCCAGCGGGGAATACGACCGCGGCAGCCCCAGCAGGAGGAGCTCAGACCATCGTCGTCGGTGCGGATACCACATTCCCGCCCTTTGAATCGATGCAAAACGGCCAAGTGACCGGCTTTGACATTGAATTGGTCAAGGACATCGCGCAGGTTGAAAACCTGCAGATTGCACAGATCAAGACCATGCCGTTTGAAGGCCTGATTCCAGCCCTGAAGACAGATCAAGTGGATGTGGCAGTGGCCGGGTTCACCATTAAGAAAAGCCGCATGGAGAACGTGAACTTCTCCAATGCGTATTACAAATCTGGACTCTCCATTTTGGTGAAAAAGGGCTCCCCCATTCAAGGGTTGGACGACTTAAAGAACCACGTCGTGGCGACCAAGAAAGGCACCTCTTCGGTCGACCTCTTAACCAAGAGTGGGGTCAAGAACATCAAGCAATTTGACAACATCGACCAGGCATACAGTGCATTAGAGACAGGCGGTGCGGACGCCGTTGTCTTCGATAACCCGGTCAACATCAACTTTAAGAATTCACACCCTGACACGGAGATTGTCGGCGGGTTGTTGACGGGTGAGTACTACGGGATTGCCGTCACCAAACAGAAACCAGACCTGTTGCAGAAAATCAACGACGGTCTGCAAAAGCTGCAGCAGAATGGGCAGTACCAGCAGCTGTTTGACAAGTATTTAGGCGGTGACAAGTCTGGTATGATTCAGGGCGTCGTGGACCCGCAGTCGGTCGCGCTTAGCAGCTGATCCTGGTCAAGCAGAGGCTTGTGGAACAGGAGATGGCGTAGCGGCAACGGCTACGCCATCTTTTGTGCAGGGAGGTGGCATAGGGTGAGTGT
>JAILZF010000145.1 GCA_023512635.1 Alicyclobacillus sp.
GGCACGAGGTGACGTTTGCCAAGGTCAAAGGGCATGCTGGCCATGCTTTGAATGAACGGTGTGATCAATTGGCGCGGGCGGCGGTGCCGCGATGACCCGATGGGGGCAAGGGGACTATGAAATTTCCTTGGCAGAGTTGCGCATGCTGGCCGCAGAGGCCGGCCTGGATGCCGTGGGCGCCACAACGCCTGACCCGTTCCCTGAAATGATGCCACGCCTGCAGGCGTACGCCCAACGTGGGCGCACCGGTTTTGAATGGGAGGATCCAGCGGTACGGATTGATCCGAAAGCCTGGCTCCCAGAAGCCGAATCGGTAGTGGCAGCGGCCATCGCCTACCTGACACGGGAGGGCAAGGCCTTGGCACGGTCTCACCCGGGGGGCAGCCGTGCGGCAGCGGGATCGTATGGGGTGATGAGCGTCTATACGTATGGCCAAGACTATCACCAGGTGCTGGCGGAACGGCTGCAAGTGTTGGCAGAAAAGTTGCAAGAGCGGTTGGGCCGGCCGTTGCGTTGGCGCGTGGCAGTCGACACCTCGCCTTTGGTTGACCGGCGGGTGGCCGAGCGGGCTGGCTTGGGTTGGGTAGGGAAAAATTGTATGTTTTTTACCCCCCAGCATGGTTCCTTTGTGTTTTTAGGAGCGCTTTTAATTGATGCTCGGATTGAAGTGGCGACAGCGGAGCAACCCGCCCGCTGCGGCCATTGTCAACGTTGTCTGGAAGCTTGTCCTACCGGTGCGCTGTTAGCCCCCGGGGTTTTAGACGCCCGGCGTTGCCTGTCCTACGTGACACAAATGAAAGGGATGGTCCCGCTGGAACTGCGGCGCAGCATGGGCCGCCGCATCTGGGGCTGTGACGTATGCCAGTGGGCCTGTCCCGAAAACCAGCAGGTGCAGGCGGCTGAACACGAAGTGTTTCAACCGTGGGGACGGGAGTGGGCCTACCCGGATTTGCTTGAACTCTTGCACATGAGCAACCGCGCATTTGCCCGCAGGTTTGGACGGACGGCGGCTGCTTGGCGCGGGTTGCGTACGCTGCAGCGCAACGCTTTGTTGGCACTAGGGAATATCGGTCGACCGCAGGCCATACCGTATATCCTGCCGTTTTTGCAACATCCACGGCCGGAACTGCGCGCCAGTGCGGCTTGGGCGTTGCAACAACTAGGCGGGGAGACGGCACGCCAGGCTGTGGCCGCAGCGTATGCGGCAGAGGCAGAGCCAGAGGTTCGCCAAGAGATGGCTTGGGCGGTGGCAGCTCCCCAGGCAGACTAGTGGATGCGTACTTGCAGTTGGTCAGCGTACTCGCGCAGGAACGCTTGCCGTTCCTCCTCCTGCTCAGAGAACCCGCGCAGTTCTTGTAATTGCGTGTCGTCCTGATACAGCCGGTAACGGGTATGCGCAATCCGCCAGGCGCGGTACGGGAAGGTCAAGAGAGCTTGCACGAGCAAATATTCGGCACTTTCTAAGGGACGGACCGCTTGAAACTCGCTAAAACAGGTGTAAGCTACTGTGCCGCGCCAGTGTTGCAGTTGCAGGGAGCGGCGCAACAGGTGAGCCAGATCGAGGGCGCGCGGCGCAAAGGTCGCCAAATCAAAGTCAATCAACACCGCTTGATGCTGGGGTGTGTACACCAGGTTGCCCGGGGTCACGTCCAGGTGGCATACGCCAGGTAACTCTGCATCCCGCTGCAAGAACTCCTGACAGCTTGGATGGCCTGCGATACGCAAGCTGTGCTCTGCGTCGCGGCGCAGGCTGGGGGCAAGACGCCGGAGCAGTTCATCAAAAGCATCCGGTTGCCGAGCCGCCTCAGCGCGCAGCAACAGAGTACGCAGGTCGTCGGTTCGTTGCCGTAGCAGGGCAGGCAGGTCAAACTCGTCTGGTGGATTGTAGTGAGTCGCTTCAAACCCGCGTGTAGCTTCGTGCCAAGCAGCCAGGCTGTGGGCTGCCGCCTGCAATTGCGCCAGGTCTGCCAGGTTTAACGGCTGACCGTGGACCCAGCGGGTTGCATAGTAGACGGCAGCGCCGCGCACCACGCACGCTTGGCCGCGGCGCGTGGGAACCCATTCACAGCAATGAGAAAACCCCGCCTGCCGGGCAAAGTTCAAAACGTCACGGATGAAGCGCCCTCGTTCAGCTGGAATATGGGCGCGCTTGCAGGCGTACACGCCACGCGGAGTGGTGACTTTCAAGGCCGATCCCGCTCGTTGCGCGGCCGTCACCTGCCAACCATATGCCTTGGCGAGGGCAGGTGGGAGGTGAGCCGCGCGAAACACCGTTTGCCACGTTTTGTTCCCCGCTGCTTGTGTTTGCCCTGTCCCAAGCGGAGGAGAACCCGGAGCCGAGGCGGCGGCCAGCTGAGCAGTGGTCTGTGGTCCGGGGCGGGGCGTCGCATGGCCTAGTGGCTCGGAGCCGGCAAAGGGCCGAGCGGCGGTGACGGTTCGGTCAGGATGGGCCTGGGCCCCACCATCCCGTGCACGGGTGTGATGAGGTTGCGCAGGTCGGGAGGTGTATGGGCGGACTTGTGCGGTTTGCGTTGACGTTGGCGGAGCGTTTGTCCTGCCGTTGGCGGCCTGGGCCTGGGAAGGGGTTTGCGCTTCTCTTCGCAGGTGTTCTAAAAAATACGGCGGCCGCAATAACTCTTTGAACAAATCTGCCATCCACGGCGGAGAGGGCTGGCGAAACCGACGTAACACAATCCTCACCTCCGGCCAGGCTTAAACCCCAGGGCATCTTGCTCGAGTCAAGGTATGCCCCGGGGCTGGCACCCGTATGGGCACCTGCCTGGGCGGAGGGGCTGTTAGCTGCACCGGGTGAACTAATGGACGGCATGCGGACGAGAGCCGCCAAGCCGCCCGGAACGTAAGGAGCCGCGCAGATTAACGGCTTTCACCGAGTGTACTCCACACCTCAAGCTTGGTCTGCACACGCCGGATGACTTCATCCGTAAATTCACTGGTCGTGGTGCCGCCGCCCAGATCAGCGGTGCGGATGCCGCTCATCACCGCCTCCAGCGTTGCCTCGTAAATCGCCCGCGATGCCGTCTGATACGGACGCTCTGGGTGGTGTGCCAACAGGGAGGCACAGGCCATGATCATCGCCATCGGGTTGGCGATGTTTTTTCCAAACAGACTGGGGGCTGTGCCGTGGGGTGCCTCTGCCATGATCAC
>JAILZF010000146.1 GCA_023512635.1 Alicyclobacillus sp.
GTTGGAGTAGGACCGGCTGTTCCAGCTGAGCCGCAACCGGCCAACCCCAACCAACCCCCAATCCCCATCACCATCCAAGCCCATCGCCTCTGTTGGCTGCTAGCTGGTACCCTGTCCTTTTGGCATGCCCGCTGACGCATCGCCTACACCCACGCCCATGCAGCGAAGCCGCACAACCAGCCAGCCAAAAGCGTACTCGCCCATAACACCGCCATCTGCTTACGAGTAAACGCTCTGCGCACCATCAGGGTCGACGGCAAACTTAGCGCCGGCAAGGTGATCAGCAAAGCTGCCGCCGGACCCGCACCGACTCCTGCAGCTAGCAGCGCCTGAACGATGGGGATTTCCGCTGCCGTGGGGATCACGAACAACGCACCCGCCACCGCCCAGATCCCGATGGCCCAGGGACTGGTTCCCCAACCAGACGCCGTGGCTGGAAACAACCAGCTGCGCATGCCACCAAGTACCAGGACGCTAAGGAGATAAACCGGCAACAACCCTATCACCAGGCTGGCTAGCTTGCGAGCCCACTCGACCGGCCAAGCCTGCGTCAGATCCGAACTGGGAGCAGAGACAGGTACGGTAGCTCCCGCCAACACGACGGCGGATGGTTTCTCCGCATGACAACCACCTTGTACCAACGCCTGGCGGCGATCCAGCCAACCTATCCACAACGCCGCGCCAATCACCAGTGCGGCGCCAAACACCAGTCGCAACACCGCGTATTGCCACGGCAAAACAAAGACCATGAACACCAACACCGCCGGGTTGAGAGCCGTGTTGCCCAGCCAAAACGCAGCAGCCGCGTTTGCACCACACGCATGGCGGCGCAGACCCACCACCACAGGAGCGCTGCAACAGGTGCACATCATCCCCGGCAAGGCCAATGCCCCACCCAGCAGGGTGCTGCGCAAGTTAGCTTGACCAAGCCACCGCTGCAACCACGTCCGCGGTATCCACACCTGAACGAGTGCGCCCAACACCAGGCCGACCACCAGTGCGGGCCAAATGGCCTTAAAATACGTGACCGCGTATTGGATGCCTGCCTGCCACGACGGGGCGGGTGGCGATGCCATTCCCCCCGTCAAGATCGACGTTCCAAGACTGTGCTTGGTCGCAGCAGACCAGGCCTTCCCCCAATAGGGATGCCATTTGGCCCAGTACAGCCCAGCTGAAGCCACCCATAAAAAGGCCAACCATGTCCACGATGCGTTTGTTGCACGCTTGCCCCTTACGAATTCAGGAACTGGGCCCACCAGGTACGCTCCTCTCCAGCTACCTCCTCAACTAGCATTATACATATCCTGGCTAGGTTTTGTCCCATTCCGCGTCCCCGTTACTCGTAACGCAACGCTTCAATAGGGTTCAGATTGGCCGCTTTGCGTGCCGGGTAAACCCCGAAGACGATACCAACCAACAAGGCAAAACCGACTGAATACAAAATGCTTTTCACCGCGACCAGGTTGCCCATATGCAGCAACTGACCAACCAGGTAGGAACCACCTCCGCCCAGTAAGACGCCGATGAGTCCCCCACTCACACTTAACACCACCGATTCAACCAAAAACTGCAACAAGATATTTCTTTTTTTTGCTCCGACCGCCTTCCGTATTCCGATTTCCCTTGTACGCTCAGTGACCGAGACGAGCATGATGTTCATAATGCCAATCCCGCCGACAATCAACGAAATGGCTGCGATACCCGCCAACAGGTTGGTCAACACGCCCGTCACGTTGTCGAGGGCACTCAACACACTGGCCTGGTTCATGATGCGGAAATCATCCGGCTGACCGGGTGCTAACTTGTGTTGCACACGCAGCGTCGACTCGATTTCTTGCTGTGCCTGGTTCATCACATCTTCCGATTTGGCTGACACGTTAATCGAGTTCAGTGTGCGCGTACCCGTTAAGACGTTCATAGCAGTGGTCAGGGGAATCATGGCCCGGTCGTCGAGATTTTGCGATCCGTTTGACCCCTGCGGGGCAAACACGCCAATCACCGTAAACGGAATTTGGTTGATGTCGATATCCTGACCAACCGGGTCGGTACCGGTGCCGCTAAACAGTGTCTGCGCGACGGTCGCGCCGAGCACGACGACGTTGGCGCTGTTTTGCACCTCCACATCGGTGAAGAAGCGCCCTTCTAACAAATCTGTGGGGTGGATTTGCAGGTAGGAGGCATTCACGCCTTGCACCTGCGTCGCATCGTTGTTAGGACCGTAGATTAACTGGGCGTTTTTGCTCACCAGACCGGACACGTACGCCACATCCGGGTCTTCTTCCTGAATGGCCGCGATGTCGTCGACGGTCAGCGTCTGCACGCTACCCAACCCATAGTTGATACCGCCAAACACTTGTGCTCCCGGGGAAATGGTGAGCAGGTTGGAGCCGAGACTCTGCACCTGTTTGGTGACCTGCACCGTGGCACCCCGGCCCACCGCGGACAGAGCAATGACGGAGGCAACGCCGATAATAATGCCCAGCATCGTCAAGATGGCGCGTACCTTGTTGGCGCGGATCGAGCGAAAGGAAACCCGCAAGGTTTCTAAAAACGGCATTTCTCAATCCCCGCCTTTCTGGCCGGCCGAGACCGGGAAACGGACGGTTCCGCGGCGGGCTGTGTCAGACTCGACACGGCCGTCACGGAAGCGGACAATGCGTTTGGCATGCCGACCGACTTCTTCTTCGTGCGTCACCAGCACCACGGTGTTGCCCTGTTCATTCAGTTCCTGAAACAGCTGCAGGATCTCTTCCGTGGTCTGCGAGTCAAGCTGCCCTGTGGGCTCGTCAGCGAGTATCAATACGGGCCGGTTGACCAACGCCCGGGCAATCGACACCCGCTGCTGCTGGCCACCCGACAACTCATTGGGGCGGTTGTACATGCGGTCACCGAGCTTCACGCGTTCCAGCGCCTCCATCGCCCGCCGCCGCCGCTCGCGCGCCGGAACCCCGGCATACAACATGGGTAACTCGACGTTTTCTAAGGCCGTGGTCCGGGGCAACAAGTTAAAACTTTGAAAGACAAAACCTATCTTCAAATTACGCAGCTCCGCCAACTGGTCGTCGTTTAAGCTGCCCACGTCGACCCCGTCAATCAGATAACGGCCGCTCGTGGGTTTGTCAAGGCAGCCAATCATATTC
>JAILZF010000147.1 GCA_023512635.1 Alicyclobacillus sp.
GGCACTTCTCTAGCTTACCTTCCATAATGGGGCAGTGCCTGTACTTGGCCTCTACCCCCTTGTCGATGAGCAAGACGCGGGCCTGCGGTGCCTTGCGGGTGAATTCATAAGCTGCATAGAGTCCAGCCGGACCGGCACCGACGATGATGACGTCATACCTGTGCGCCACCGGCCATCCCTCCTTGTCACCATTCCCGGTTGTGGCAACGGACAAGAAAACCTTTTCACGCGTTGCCGCACCTCATCATACTCAAGCGACCGGACGGCGTCCAGAGGATGGTTACTTTTGATCTGTCACAATCAACCACCCATGAAACTCTGGTTGATTGTTGCCCGATGGGTCGGAAGTGATGGCAAAGCGGCCAGGTGTCCATGGAGCAAACTCAATGTCGGTCATCTGACCGGGTTGCAGGTTTGCTGAGTAGATACGGTAATCTGGGATAGAAAACTGGTGGATACGCTGGCCGCGGTTGACCACATGCAGATGAAGAGGTTGGTTAATCATGGCAATCACCTGGCCGGGTTGAAACCCGCGGTCAGTGATTTGAATGTTAACCTGCCGAGTAGCCGCGTTGGCTGGAGATGGGTCGAACCAGGCCCATCCGGTCAGGGAAACCGCCAGGGCACTGGTGATGGGCAGAAGACGAAGGGACTGCATGGTTGTTCCTCCTTCATCATAAAGGATGCGCGTAGGACGCGCATTAAACTACTCCTAGGTTCCCCTGATGAAGGGCACCTATACGCGCTGGACCGCGTCACTCCGTGCTACCATGCGGGCGCTCAGACTGGACGCGTGAAGCCAGGTGGGGAGAGGAGTATGGAGATGGCCGTGGAATGATGAGCATGGACCAGGGATGACTGCGCCATCCTACAGAGCAGAAACATTTTTGGGGGGTGCCGGCGACGTTGACTGGTTGGGACTGGGGATTGACTGGTTGGCCTTGGCAGCGTTGTGATGGTTCCTCCGTTCCGTCTGGAAACTCCCTTCGCAAAAGGTACGACTCGTAACTCTATTGTGAGCATTTACAAACCTAGGCGAATCCGCTAGAATGGCGTCGAAACGCGTCGCTTCGAAGCCGTGCGAGCAGCCGCAACGGCCGGTGACCGCCAGCAACCGGGCGGGGCTGCGCTTTCGGGCGACTCATTCCCATCAGGCCGGCCTTTGTACCCGGCACGGACGGAACAAGATGGAGAGGGATACAGTGCCGACCATGCGTACGCAGTGGGGGATAGCGTTGCCGATGCTTGCCTGTGCGATTCTTATGGGTTGTGGGTCACCCGCTGCGACAGGCAATCAAACCAGTACCGTCCACCCGGCGGTGGTGCCCACAACCGCCAAGGCAGGGGCCAATGTCACCATGGACAACACCGCCACAACAGCCAATCCGCCCATAGGGACAGGGTCCACAGGGGAGACCAAGCCATCTGGCAGTCATGCGACGTATCCGCCGTATGCCACCCGGCAAGTGGTGCCAGAGTTGTGGAGTGTACCGAAGGGCAGCGTGGCTTTAACCATCGACGACGGCCCTTCCCCGTATACGGAGCGGATCCTTGCCGTCTTGGAAAAGTACCATGTACGCGCTACATTCTTTTTCATTGGCAACCGAGTTCAACTGTGGCCGAATGCTGTGCGACGAGCGGTTGCAGATGGGGATGGGATTGGCAACCATTCCGAATCTCATCCGTTGTTTACCAACCTGTCCCCGCAACAACAAGCGCAACAGATTGAGTTGGCCGAACAACACATTCAGGCGCTAGATCCAAATCCAGTGACGCTGTTTCGGCCTCCCTACGGGGCGTTTAATGATGCCACAGAGCAAATTCTGCAACAGGACCACATGATGCTGGCGCTTTGGAACCGGGATCCACGCGATTGGGCGGCCAGTAAACCACAACAGGTCATTCAAGCAGTGGTGAATGGCAACCCCTCGGGCGGGGTCTTCGATTTACATGACAACAACATGACATTGCAGGCCTTGCCGACCATTATTGAAGACCTGCAAAAGCGCGGACTGAAATTTGTGGTGTTGGGGGAGCCTGATGCGACCGTGGCAGAGCCGGCAGGCCATGGTGCAGCCGGAGGGATGACTGCGGGCACGGTCAGCAATACCGTTTCAGGAAAACTCAACAATCAGACGGTGCAAAACGGGATGCCTTAAGCTGGGGGCAGACCGTCAAAAGGGTTAGAGGGGAGCGGGAGCTCCCTTTTTATTTTGAAAGTAAATGAATGTAAATTAACCAATGGGTGAATTCTAACTCCAAACAACGCCCAAACATCCATCCCCGGGCGAATACGTGAGTGGTTGTTTCATGATTCACTTGCTGGCATCCGGGTTGTGGCTCTTTTCGGCATGGCGTTGGGGTGATTGGCGGCACTGGGAGAGGTATCATGCGACCATCTTGTATCTCATTCTTGGTGGCATGCTGTACGACGTACTAACCCATGATTTCCCCATGTGGCGCTATCAACCGGACGGGCTATGGCCAAATCATTTGACGGTTGGTTTGCGTGTGTTGTTTGTCACGTTTCCCTGTACGGTTTTGCTCTACCTGCCTCACTACCCGCCTGGTTGGCGGCAATGCCCGTACGTCCTCGCCTGGGCGGCTCTGTATTCGACGTTGGAGTGGGGTCTGCATCACGTAGGATTGATCACCTACCACAACGGCTGGCGCTATGTCTATTCCGTGCTCTTTAACCTGCTGATGTTTACGATGCTGCGCCTGCATTTTGTTCGCCCGCTGTGGGCTTACGGGGTCTCGGTGTTGATTGTCAGCGGACTGGTGTGGGCGTTTGGTGTCCCTGTCAGTTCAGTCCAGTGACAGACGCAGGCAAGCGCAAGGGTTAGGAACGTTGTTGTAATTTGCGCAACAACGCCAGGTTGCCGGCGGTCATCCACAATATCCACGGGTACAAGGCAGCAGAGTACGATAAGTGCCAGTGGCGATACTGCAAGACCCCGGTTTTCACAGAAAGCCACTCATACAGAACCGCAAATACAGACCAAACGGCAACATAGCCAACGTGAACAGGCCAGCGGCGGCCGTATTGGTAGAAGTTGAGGTAGACCGTGCTGACCGGGGGAAAGACGGCCAACAGATACAGCAGCGTCCATAAAAC
>JAILZF010000148.1 GCA_023512635.1 Alicyclobacillus sp.
GTACGGCCGTCCGTGCGTTCAATCAGCCAGTTCAGTTCCCGGGCTCCCGCATAACGGGCAAAGTGAATGCAAAACATGGTTTTGCCCGCGTTCGTCTTGCCCATCACCAGTCCGCGCTTCACGTGTGCCTCGCCCCTTCCCAGCGGAAGTCATCCGCCACCAGGGTCATAGCCTGCTCGCGCGTAATGGACGCCGCCTCAAACAGGCGCAAGGCCTGTTTGCGCATCGCTTTTTCCACCCAGTTACGCACCAGGCGCGCATTGCTAAACGGCTCCCCCCATAAGGCCTGTTGCTTGGCTTGCACCAACATGCTGCGCAACTGGGTCTCTGCCTCTGGGCTGAGCCGGTACTGCCGGGCAGAGGTCATGCGCCGGGCGATTTCCAGCAAGGCGGGCACATCGTAATCCGGAAACACCAAGTGAAACGGGAAGCGACTCGGTAGTCCGGGGTTGGTTGCCAAAAACCAGTCCATCTCCGCTTCATACCCAGCCAAAATCACCACCAGCTCGTGGCGGTGGTCTTCCATGGCTTTTACCAGACCATCAATCGCCTCACGCCCGAAGTCTTTTTCCCCGCCCCGTGCCAGGGAATACGCTTCATCAATAAACAACACGCCCCCCAGCGCCTTTTGCACCACTTCACGGGTCTTTTGCGCGGTATGGCCAATATACTCCCCAACCAAATCGGCCCGCTCGACTTCCACCAGGTGGCCTTTGCTCAGCCAACCGCAAGCGTGAAACATCTTTGCCAAGAGCCGCGCCACGGTGGTCTTGCCCGTCCCTGGGTTGCCTTTAAACACCATGTGCAACACCACCGGTTCGCTGCGTAAATGATAGGCGAGGCGCCGTTCTTGCATATACACATAGGCAAAGATCTCACGCACTGTCGCTTTGACCTCGGGCAATCCCACCAGACTGTCTAATTCGGCCAACAAAGCGCGCAAGCGCTCTTTCGTCATCACCGGCTGTGCCGCCCGGTGAACCTCTGAAGGGACGCCTCCAGCCAATAGGCGCAAGGCTTCCGCGAGGGCAATTTGTCCGCCCTGAACTTGCTCAATCACCTCTTCGGTGAAGCGCCGCGAACCAGTTGGCCGCATACCACCTGCCACACCCATCACCTCGGTTGCCCAGCCCCCAGGGCTGCCAATGCGCGCTGCCGTCCGCGCGCGCACCTTAACCTATGCAAAGGAGGCCGCCATGGGTGAACGCCCACTTCCGGGTGTGTACTCGCTCATGTCTTCCCGCCCGTGCAGTTCTGAA
Organism: Alicyclobacillus sp.; assembly: GCA_023512635.1. Taxonomy (GTDB): domain Bacteria; phylum Bacillota; class Bacilli; order Alicyclobacillales; family Alicyclobacillaceae; genus JAILZF01. Next base: position 1,260 of record JAILZF010000148.1, read on the forward strand.
TCTATCCTCTGCCAGGCAACCTTAACGGACCCGCCGTTTATGACGCCAATCGCCTCTCGTCCGGTTCGCGGTTTCCGCCACCCCGAGGATACTGCGTACCCCTCGCTGGCGCTGCAAGGCCGGGGTAATATTCGGCAGGTTGTGGACAGCCTGCATCGGCCGGCGCAACAGCACCTCCCGCAGTCCGTTACGCCATTGGAACGGGGTCAGCGGCCACAAGTACGGTAAGCCGAACGAGTGCATACGCAACAACACCACCAACCAGGAGAGCACGGCGACGAGAAAGCCGATGGCCCCCAAACTAGCCGTCCAGCCAATCAACCATAGCCGCGCCATTTGGTTGGCTGTGCCCAATTCCCAGGACGACATGGCCAACTGTGCAGTCATCACCAAACCCATGTACACCAACACCTCTGGCTGGAGAAAGTGAATGGTGGTGGCAAACTGGCCAAACAGCAACGCCGCGACAATCCCAATGGATGAAGCGAGTTCTTTGGGAGAGTTGATGACCGCCAACTGCAAGATATCCATCCCAAATTCGGCAATGACCAGCTCCATCCATAACGGCAGCGGATCGTTCCGGTCTGCCCGCAAAAAAGCCAACTGCCGCGGCATCATCTCGGGATGGGCGTTCAGCAGCAGGAAAACCCCTGGCAAAAACACGTGGATCAGCAGCGAGGCAATCAACACCACGCGGGTGTACGTGCCGGTCAGCGGATAAGATTGAAACTCTTGCGGGTGTTGCAGGTGATGGACGTACGCTGTCGGCAGAATGATCACGTTGGGGCTGTTGTCCACCACAATCACCACTTGCCCTTCCATCAGCGCCACTGCCGCCACGTCGGGTCGCTCCGTGTAACGAGCCACCGGATACGGATTCCAACCGACCTGTGCCAGGTGTTCCACGAGTGTTTGATTGCTCATGAACAGACCATCCACATCAATTGAGCGCAAGCGCTGACGGACGTCGTTCACCAGATGAGGGTCCGTGACCCCTTCCACGTACAACAGGCTGACATCAGTCTTTGAAGCTACACCAATCTGCATCAGCTCGTTACGCAGGCGGGGGTCGCGCAACCGACGGCGAATCATTGCCGTGTTCATGAGCATGGTTTCGGTAAACGCGTCGCGCGACCCGCGTACGGTACGCTCCAGGTCCGGGGTGGTGATGCTGCGCATGGGGTAGATGCGCGTGTCAATCAGCAAAGCCTTGTCGATCCCATCGATAAACGTAACCATGGGGCCGGAAAGAATATAGCGCAGCACATCGTCCATCTGGTCCACAGGCTGAACTTGGACAAACGCCACGCGCTCGGAAAGGTAATTCAACAACGCATGCAAATCGAGCGGTTGCTGCGGCCGGCTTTCGACAAAACTGCGTATACAAGTCTCTACGTTTTCAAGCACCAAGACCATGTTCATGGTCAGAAAGTAACCATTGGCGACGTAGGACATCATGCGCACACCCGCAAAACTGAACGGCTTCGCTATTAAATCCCAACTCGTCCCAATACCTAAAGTTCGGTTGACATACTCGACGTTGGTATCCAGGTCAGCGACAATCGCCTGCGGGCGGGTCTGCTGAGTCGTTTCGGTCATCGCGGCTGACTCCTTCCCGTAGACTGTACGTATTTGGGATACCCTGGAGACCGTCCCGCCATACAGCGGCCATGCTGGAATTCGTCGACGTACGGACGTAAAACACACCCGCAAAAAAATAAAAGAGGCTGTTGACACAGCCTCTCAAAAACTGCAGCGCAAAGCCGCTATAGCCGTATGTGGCGGAGTGAGACGGATTCGAACCGTCGATACGCCTTTTGGGCGTATACTCGCTTAGCAGGCGAGCGCCTTCGACC
>JAILZF010000015.1 GCA_023512635.1 Alicyclobacillus sp.
CGGCCTTGGGCTGCTAGTCATGGGTCGCGGAAGCAGGAAGCGAGAAGTAGACATTTGTCCATGAATTGCAGAACGGTACATACGGGGGAGGGATTTCCGTGGGGGAAGGGCGTTGGACGTGGCAGCCCATAGGTGCGTTGGCACTTCGGCTCGTGGTGGGACTGACGTTTATCTTGCATGGCTGGCCAAAGCTGGTACACTCGCCAGAGATGGTGGCCTTTTTTGCGCGTATTGGGATTCCCATGCCTAGTTTGATGGTATGGGTGGTAGGGATGCTGGAGGTTTTTGGGGGCTTGGCGCTGGCTGTCGGGTTCATGACCCGTTGGATGGCTTGCCTGTTGGCGCTGGATATGCTGGTTGTCATTCTGCATGTCAAGTTAAAGCAAGGTGTGCTTGGCTACAACCTCGAGCTGTTGCTGCTCGCAAGCCTGGTGTTTTTCGCGTGCAGCGGCCCGGGGCGCTGGGCGATTCAGCCGTCTGCTGATACCTCGGAGGGGATGCGAAGCCATCGGGGATAGGTGGGCCGCTCACGCGGCTGCGGGCGAAGGCTGCGGGCTGATGAAGGTCTCCATTCCCTTTGAAAAATCCTTCTTGATTGTCATATTTCACAGTGGTATATTTTCGATTGTCTTCAATATAAGTTGGGTTGGGTCTTAGATCCGGGCGCTGCTCTGCGGTCGACAGGCCAAACCAACGCGTTGCGACCTCTGGCTTCTCTCTCGTGGTGGTGCAGGGTGGGTAGGCTCCTCGGCGCGGCAGTCTTCAGGCGGATTGCCGGTTGCAGCCAGGGAGGTAGTGCGCATGCCAGAGTCGACGCCGTCCGCTGCGGTTGCGACGGCCCCGCCCGGGACCCCGCAGGTCAACCGCAGCGTGGTCATTAGCGTCATGATCATGGGGGCGTTTGTGTCCATTCTCAACCAAACGCTCCTCAACGTTGCCATCCCGCATCTGATGAATGCGTTCGGTGTGGACGCGGACACGGTGCAATGGCTGTCCACCGGTTATCAGCTCACCAATGGCATTGTCATCCCGGTATCAGCGTTTCTGATTGCGGTGTTGACGACGCGGCAGCTGTTTATTGCTTGCATGTCGGTTTTCACCGCAGGTACGCTGATCTGTGCCCTCGCCCCGAACTTTACCGTGATGCTGGTCGGGCGAATTGTGCAGGCGGCTGGTGCAGGTGTGCTCATGCCGCTGATGATGACCGTCATCATGCGCTTGTTTCCGCCAGAAACCCGTGGCAGGGCGATGGGTGTCATTGGGGTGGCGATGTTTTTTGCCCCGGCTGTCGGACCGACGCTGTCTGGATGGATGATTGAGCACTGGTCTTGGCGCCTGTTGTTTTACGTCGTCATTCCTATCGCCTTGGCCGACATCCTGGCCGCGTACTTTGCCCTGCAAAACGTTACCGAGCGCACCCCGCGTAAGTTTGACGTCTGGGGCTTTCTGACGTCGACCCTTGGCTTTGGCACGTTGCTCTACGGCTTTAGTGAGGCGGGGAGCAAAAACTGGAATGACTTCCAGTACGTCACCCTGCCCATCTGCATCGGTTTGGTGTCGCTGGCGGTTTTCGTCGCCATTGAGTTGACCACTGAGACGCCCATGCTCAATCTGCGGGTCTTTCGCTACAAAATGTTTTCGCTGGCGTGTTTGGTCAGCTCGGTTGTCAACATGGCCATCTTTGGCGGGGCCTTGCTGGTCCCCATATACATCCAAAACATCCGCGGTTACTCAGCGCTCGACTCCGGTCTGCTGCTGTTGCCGGGGGCCATCCTGATGGGGGCCATGTCCCCTGTCTCGGGCGCTTTGCTAGACCGCTATGGCATCCGGCCGCTGGCGTTGATTGGCTTGACCATTACCGCCATCACGACGTACGACTACACCAAGCTAGACCTTAACACCACGTACGGTCACGTGATGATGTTGTATACCTTGCGGATGTTCGGCATGTCGTTCATCGCCATGACCATCATGACGTCTGGCTTAAACGAGTTGCCTCTGCAACTAGCCAGCCACGGTTCCGCCTCGGCCAACACCGTGCGCATGGCCGCCGCGTCACTAGGCACGGCGTTGCTCGTGACGCAGATGTCTACCCAGTCGAAAGTGGTGTTAAACGACTACGCCAACCACTTCACGGCCTTGAACCCGTATCTGTACAACACTGTGCATGGGGTAGGGTCTTTGCTCGCCATCGAAACCGGCCAGCCGCAAGACAACGCGATGACTCTGGCTCAACAAATCTTTTACGGTTACTTGGCCAAACTGGCGGAGGTCGGCGGCATCAACGACGCGTTCATGCTGGCCACACTGCTGTCTGTGGTGGCCCTGGTGCTGTCGGCGTTTCTGAAGATGAAGCCGAAGGGTAAGCGTGCATAAACGTGTCGGGGTGATCAAGCACCCTACAGGGTGCATGACCTGCATCCTCCGGACACCATAGACAACATCACGCATGATACTCCACGTCGTCATTGATGGGTGGTCGTGCACCCTTCGGCAATCCGCAAGTGCAAGGAAGACCCTGGGAAGGACCCTGGAACAGGGCCCTTTCTTCTTTTTCTTCCAAGCCTCGCCAAACTTCGGCTATACTAAGCAGCAGATGAAAACAGGACGGTGGGTCCATCGCCATCTGTGCGGTGGGCGAATACCGTCCGCAGACCCGCAGGGGACGGGTCGAGAACGAGGGGGTAGCGGTGGCATGTATTGTCCAAGTTGTGGCAGTGTGCAGCGTGAGGGTGCGCGCTTTTGCCAGCGTTGCGGTGTGCCGTTGCAGCCGCAAGCAGCAGCGGCGCACACGGTATTTTGGAGCGAGACCGAGCGCCCCGCGCCGGCGTGGTCCGGCGGACAGCGCTACGGCGGGTTTTGGATTCGCGTGTGTGCCAACATCATTGACTCCATCGTCTTGTTGTTGCCGTCGCTGATCCTCGGTTTGCTGTTTGGCCGCGCGAGCTGGTTGTTTGGGCTGTTGCTTAGCTTGCTGTACTACGCTCTGCTTGAAAGCTCAAGCGTCCAGGGCAGCGTGGGCAAACTGGCCTTGGGTCTGCGCGTCACCGACGTGGCCGGGCGACGTATCTCCTTTGGCCGCGCGACGGGGCGGTATTTTGCAAAATTCCTGTCACAGCTCATCCTCTGCATCGGTTTTATGATGGTGGGCTGGACACAGCGCAAACAAGGTTTGCATGACTTCATGGCCGGCACGCTGGTGGTGCGAAAAACAGCGTAGCGTCCAGGCAAGCCCAAAGGAGGGTGGACCGTGACCTATCTGCCCTGCCCGCGTTGCGGCAGCCAGACGGATTACATCATGGTGTATTGCCCGGCTTGCGGGTTGCAACTCAGCCAGGTCGATCCGCCCGTGTTCTCGCAGCCGCCGCGGCCTGCGCAAGCCTTTCAGTACGCCGGTTTTTGGCGGCGGTTGGCGGCGTGCGTGATTGATCAACTGCTGCTTTGCCTGTTTGCAGGTCTGGTCTTTTTGCTCTACGGGCTTTGGGCGTACCATGCGCTGCGCACGAACGGACCGGCGCTCCAGCGGCCCTTTGCGGCCGCAGCCGGCTTCGGCGCGCCCCGGACGGGGGCCAGTTGGGGCCGCGGCGAGGCAGCCGCGGTCGGCATCCTGGCCGGTTGGGCGCAGGCTTGCGGATGGTATCTGCTTGCCAAGTGGGTGTATTACGCCGCTCTGGAGAGTTCACCGTGGCAGGCGACGCTGGGCAAGCGAGCGCTGGGTCTGCGCGTCACCGACGTGTACGGCCAGCGCATCTCTTTTGGCCGCGCTTGCGCCCGCCACTTCGCCAAAATACTGTCGCAGTTGACCCTGGGCATGGGCTACCTGCTGGCCGGTTGGACGCCACAGAAACAGGCGTTGCACGACTTGATGGCCCGTACCCTGGTGGTGTCTTCACCAAGATGAGCAGTCAGAAGCTGAGCAGCCAGTGGTGCGCTGAGCGGTGCAATGTATCGGCGGTGCTGGGAATCTGGCGGTCAGCCGGCAAACGTTGGGAAAACTCTGTCTGATCTGACGTGGAACGCAAGGGGAATGAACGCCAAACCAGGCAAAGGGGGAAGCGTCATGCGCTACCGGCGGCTTGGGCGCAGTGGCTTGGAAGTCTCCGTTGTGGGATTAGGCACCAACGCATTGGGGTCGCGCGCAGATGAGGCGATGTCCATCCGCATCATCCATGCGGCACTGGACCAAGGTGTGAACCTGATTGACACCGCCAACATCTACAGCGGTACCGAGTCTGAGCGAATCATCGGAAGGGCGTTGGCCGGTCGGCGGCATGAGGTGGTGTTGGCTACCAAGGCCGGACTGCCGCGTGGAAAAGGGCCGAATCAAGCGGGATCCTCCCGGAGACACCTGTTGCAGGAAGTCGAAGGCAGCCTGCGCCGGCTGCAGACAGATTACATCGACTTGTTCCAGATTCATACGTTTGATCCGCACACGCCGTTGGAGGAGACGCTGCGTACGCTCGACGACCTGGTGCGTTCCGGCAAGGTGCGCTACATTGGAGCCTCCAACTACGCCGCCTGGGAACTGATGAAAGCGCTGGCGGTGAGTGACCGCCACGGGTGGGTGCGCTACATCTCCGTGCAACCGAGCTACTCTTTGGCAGACCGCACGCCAGAAGGGGAACTGGTGCCTTTGTGCCTGGACCAAGGACTGGGTATCATCCCCTACTACCCGCTGGCGGGGGGCATTTTAACCGGCAAGTACCGCGGTGGGGCCATCCCGGGGGGGTCGCGCGCGGACAAAGACCCGAATTTTGCCCGGCGGTTGGATGCGCAGCGCTTGGAGCTGGGCGAGCGGGTGGCCGGGTTGGCGGCACAAGTGGGGACGAGCCCGGCCGCGCTGGCGCTGGCCTGGTTGTTGCAGCGGCCCGCGGTGGCCACGGTGATTGCCGGGGCGACGCACCCGGAGCAACTGGCGGATCACCAGGCCGCCGCAGAACTGACCCTGGACGAGCCGGTGGTACAACAGTTGGACGCATGGAGCGAGCCGTTCCGTTATACCCCTTTTGCCAGTTACCGCCTGCACCCATGACGGGCCGGCGGATGCCTGCCATGCGTTGGCGCGGGCCGGCCGCTGGTGCCGATCTAACATTTGGTGAAATGGGAGGGGAATCGCCGTTTTCCTCTCTTATTCCTCTCTTGACAACTTGCTGTTCAACGATAATTATTAAACCTGTAAATCAGTAGCGGCACGGGAAACCCCTGCCGCTGGGGCCTTGTTGTGCCGGCAGCCTGAACCGGCGGGTCCTGGCGGCGTCCGCTGCCGCAGGCATGGGCCGGGAGCCATGCAATCCACCCACCCCTACGACCCAAGGAGAGAGACCCGGGAGGCGCGAGCGCGGATTGAGCGCCAGGCGCTGCCAGTGTGACCAGGATGGCTGGCGCCGGGCAGACGAGGAGGGGTCTGCCATCACGTCTCCAGAACTGCGCTTTGAAGTCATGACCTCGTACCGAACGCTCTTTCTGGCGTGGCGTGCGGCCATTCGCAAGTGTGCGACAGAAAACCAGCTGACGGAGACCCAGCTGTTCACGCTGAAGTTTCTCGACGTCCACAGCGAGGCGTCGCTGCGCGAGCTGTCGCAAGGCATCGATTGTACCGAGAGCAAGGCCAGCGCCATCATTGACCAACTGACCGAGATGAAGCTGGTTCACCGTGTGCGCAGTGTCCAAGACCGGCGGCGCCTGGTCCTAACCCTGACCGACGTGGGGCGGCAACGCCTGCAGCAGGTGATGGGGGCCGGTTCCAAACTGGAGGGCATCGTCAACCGCGCACTGGATTTGCCAGAAGCGGACCTGCGCACGCTGATTCGCCTTAATCATCTCATCGTCAGCCAACTTCGCCAGGAGGGGGACGTTTAAGCCATGAAGGGCAAGCGGTGGTTCATCATTAAAATTGTGGCCGCGTGCGTCATCGTGGTGGGAGCTGTGGTGGGCGTGCTGGTGTACAGCTACCTCAGCCGCTTCGTCTCCACCGACGACGCGTACGTGGATGGGCAGCAAGTGACCATCGCCGCGCCAGCCGCCGGAAAAATCGTCAACTGGCGAGGCGTCGTCGGCTCGACCTTTGCCGCGGGAACCACAGTGGGCGGGGTGCAGGCCTCGGGATCGAGCACCATCGTCCCAATTCCCATGCCGACGGACGGGACCATCGTTGAACTGACAGCGGTCAACAACGAGTTCGTCGCTCCGGGAACGCCTTTAGCGTACGAGTACAACCTGAACGACTTGTGGGTGACCGCCAACGTCAAGGAAACGCAGCTGTCTGAGGTGCGTGTGGGGGCTCCGGTGGACGTGTCCGTGGACGCGTATCCGGGGGTAAAACTGCACGGCCAGGTGGTGCGAATCGGTTTAGCCACGGCCAGCCAGTTTTCGCTCATCCCCAGCCGCAGCACCGACGCGAACTTTACCAAAGTGACACAGGTGGTACCGGTCAAAATCGCAATTTCCGGCTATCAGACCTTGGGGTTGGTACCGGGGATGAGCGTTTCGGTCCGCATTCACAAGCAGGCGCAATAACGCGCGCAACAGGGGGGAACGCATCATGGAGACCGGAACCGTCGTAGAACAGTCGGCACCGTTGACCCCAGGCCCGAAGCGCCGTAAAACGTGGCTGGCAGGCGTCGCGGTGCTGGTGGTCCTGGGCGTGGGTGCGGCCGTGGTTGCGCGCAGCCTGCAGGCGTCGCCGGCCATCCCGGCCAGCAATTTGTACAAGGTGGAGTACGCCGCAGCCCAGACAGAGATTCAGACACAAGGTACCATTGAATCCGAGTCTGAGATCAACCTGAGCTTTCAAGGGTCCGGCGGTAAAATCGTGCAGTTAAACGCCAAAGTGGGCGATCACGTGCACGCCGGCCAACTCTTGGCGGCGGTCGACGACTCTGCGCAGCGGGCGCAGTTGGCTGCAGCACAGGCGGCGGAAGCGCAGGCAGAGGGCAACCTGGCGGCCGCGCAGGCGCGGCTCGTACAAGTGACGGAAGGGCCGACCCAAGCCACGGTGGCTGTCGCGCAGTCGAACGTCGACAAGGCCAAGGCGGCGTTAGCGGCGGCGCAACAGCAGTACCAGGACCAAAAGGCGCTGTACGACGACCGCACGGCGGCTTACCAGCAGGTGGTGGCAGCGCAAAACGCCGTCAACCAGGCCAAGGCGGCGCTGGATATGGCGCAGCAGAACCAATCGGCCAACATCCAGGCGGCGCAAAGCGAGTTGTCTGCTGCCCAACAGCAGTTGGCTACAGCGCAGCAAAACTACCAACAAGCGCAACAGCAGTACGGCAATATTACGGAAGACCAGGTGAAACAGGCGTACCAGGACTATTTAAACGCCCTGGCATCCTACCAATCGTACCAGAAAAACGGTTTCGCCGGGCCCAACCCGTACGCAGGCGTGCTGCAGTCGACGCTCAACGTCTACCAAGGCTTAAACACGGGCTATACCGCGTTGCAACAAGCGCAGCAGGCCTACACTTCGGCGCAAGCGGCGGTGGCCAAGGCGCAGTCCGATTTGACGTCGGCGCAAAACGCAGTGTCGACCGCCCAGGCGCAGTACGACGCGGCGCAAAAGAACCTGGAAGTGGCGCAACAGGTGTACAACGACCGCACGCAGGCGAAGACGGCGTTGGACAACGCTGCCAGCGCTGTGCAGCAGGCGGAAGCGGCGCTGAAAAACGCGCAAGCGGCGTACCAGCAGACGGTTCAACCGCCTGACCAGGGGTCTTTGCAGGCGGCCCAGGCGGGTGTACAGACGGCGCAGGCGGGCGTCCAGACTGCTCAGGCGCAGCTGCAAGCCGCACAGGTGGCGGAGGACAACACCCAGTTAAAAGCTCCGGCGGACGGGGTGATTACCCAAAAGCTGCACGATGCGGGCGATGTGGTGGCGCCCAACCAGCCGGTGTTTGTCCTGGATGTCAAGCAGCTGCAGGTCAACGTGCAGGTCAGCGAGACGCAGGTGCACTTTGTCCACCCGGGTGATACGCTGACCATGACCGTCCCGCAACTGCCAGGGGTCACCCTGACAGGCAAGGTGTTTGAGGTCTACCCGACGCCGGAACCGGGTAACCCGTCGACGTACGACGTCAAAGCGACGCTGAACGACCCAAGCGGCCAGGCCAAACCGGGGATGACCGGACAGGTGACGTTACACGTAGGCAATCAGGATAAGGTGATTCTCCTCCCGACCATGGCACTGTACACGGTCAACGGGCAGACAGGGGTGTTTGTGGTCTCTCGCAAAGGCAGTGCAGGGGCCCCCGGCCAAGCCAGCAACAGCGCAGCGGCCAACGGCCCGCAGCCGGGCGCGGGCGAGAACGCCACGGGGAACCTGACGGTCAGCCCGGCGTTTGCCGGCGGCAGCCAGGGAAGCGGCGCGGCCGGCAGTCAGGTGCGGGTGTTGAACCTGCCGCCAGGGGTGGTGTTCCGGCCGGTGACGGTAAGCAGCTGGGGTACGTTTGAGTCGGTCATCAGCAGCGGCTTGCAGCCGGGGGACGAGGTGCTGCTGGGCGAAAGCAAGTTCGTGGCCGGCACCGATAAACTAGACCCCAGCCTCACCCAGTCGGGGCAGGGTTAAGCTCGCGTACCGTGGGGGACAGTCCACCGAAGCCTGGGATATCTTGAAGAAACAAGCAGGGATGCTCCTGGCTGCCGGGGTGGTTGCCTGGCGGTCAGGAGGTCCTTCCCACCTCCGCCGTTTCACCTCTTTTTTCAAGCCAATTTCAAGGTTTGCCCCGCAAGATTCAGTTGGAGATTTGCGGAAATGGCCGCGGTCTAGAAGGAAAGAGAAACGCCAGCGCGAACCTTTTATGCCAGTCAGAAGAATCGACAAAAACCCCCTATTTTTGCGGAGACGGAGGAGTATCTAGATGAGTCGTGACAACGGCCCGCATCCTCGTGGCCGGCGGGCGGCGGCTTGTGCGGTGGCGGCAGGGACGGCAGCTATGCTGACGTTGGCTGGCTGCGGAACGGCCGCGCCGCGTACACAAACGCCACAGTTGCCGCCAGCACCGGTGAGTGTGCTGACGGTCAAACCTACGCCGATGACCATAGGCGACACGTTCCTCGGACAGATCACGCCCTATATTCAAACGGTGTTGTCTCCGGCAGCCTCAGGCATTTTGTCGACCCTCAACGTACGTGCCGGCGATGTTGTGCACGCGGGCGATGTCGTGGCCGAGCTGGACAAGGTGTCGCTGGTGCCGCAGCAAAACGCGGTGCAACAGGCGGAGGTTTCCTTGGCCAACGCTGAGCAGCAGTACGCAGACGCGCTGGCCATGTACAACGACCGGACCAGCGCTGAGCAACAGCTGGTCAACGCGCAAAACGCGGTTGATCAGCAGAAAATTGCTGTACAAGCGGCACAACAGGCGTTGCAGAAAGCCCAACTGCAGGAGCAGGCGGCGCTCAACGGCGGCGGAACTCCGCAAGACTTATCGACCTTGCAGGCGGTGGTGCAAAACGACCAGCAAGCGGTGGCTTCCGCGCAGAAGCAGCTGGACATTGCCAACCAGAACCTGCAGGTACTACAGCAGAACCTAAACACCGCACAACAGTTGTACGGCAATATCACAGCGCAACAGGTGCAACAGGCCTACCAAGACTATCAGAACGCGCTGGCGAGTTACAACAGTTGGCAACGGAACGGCTTTGCGGGCTCCAACCCGTACACCAATGTCTTGCAAGAGACGCAAAACGTCTACACCGCCTTGAACAGTGGCTACAATACCCTGCAAACCGCGCAGCAGCAGTACAACCAAGGGCTGGCGGCGGTGCAGTCGGCGCAGACCACGCTGGCCAACGCACAGTCGGCTTTGGCGAACGCGCAAAAGGCGCTGGCGGACGCGTCGCCGAGCAGTGACAGCAACGCAGCGCAGCAGGCGCACCTGGCGGTGCAGCAGGCGCAGACCTCGCTGCAGCAGGCGCAAGCCCAGTACCAAGCGGCCCTTAGCACACTGAAAATCGCACAGGCGTTGTACGACGACCGGACCCAAGCCAAACAGGCGTTGGACAACGCACTCAGCGCGCTCAATCAAAACCGCGTCAACCTGCAAACGGCGCAGGCCACCTTGAGCATGCAGGTGCACAACGGCCAAGTGGTTTCCCCCATCAGCGGCGTGGTGCAAGCCGTGGGGGCGCAGGTGGGCCAAAGCGTCGGCCCGCAGACCCAGCTGATCACCGTGGCATCGACCGACCCGGCCATGGCCACGGTAGAAGTGCCTGAGTTTGATGTGGGTAAGTTGAAGAAAGGCACGAAGATGAACGTCTTCATTCCAACCCTCAACCGTGCGGTAGAAGGACAGGTCTTGGCGGTCCATCCGCAGCTCGACAGCAATACCAACGAGTATCCAGTCGATATTGAAATCGACGGGTCCGGGCTGACGCTGTTGCCGGGGATGCAGGTGCAAGCGCGGCAAGAGACGCAGAGCTCGGAAACGGCCATCCTCGTTCCGGCGGACGCGGTGATCAGCCTGCAGAGCGGGTCGCAAGAGGTGTTCGTGGTGCAAAACGGGGTCGCGCATGCGCGTATCGTCCAAGTCGGCGCCATGAGCAGCAGCCAGTATCAGATCCTCAGCGGGCTTAACCCGGGCGATCAGGTGGTGGTGCAGGGGCAAAACCTGCTTTCCGATGGGGACAAGGTCCGGATTGTTCCGCCTGGCAGCCTCGGCCTCACCGCCGGCGGCAGCGGCTCAGGTGGCGCTGGCAACGGGTCCGGCGGTGCTGGTAGTGCCGGGGGCAGCAGCAACAGCACGGGGGGCCCTGCAGGCGGGACAAGCCACAGTGGCGGCGGGCCGGCTGGAGCCGCCGCCAACCGCAGCGGCAACTCGGCGGCAGCGGGATCGAGCAAGGGCAACAGCAGCGCAAACCAACATCCTGGGACGTAAGGGGAGACGCCCGTGAAGATTACCAACCTGTCTATCCGGCGCCCAGTCACCACCACCATGGCGATGGTGGCGGCCGTGCTGGTCGGCGTCTTTGCCCTGCTGCAACTGCCGTTGCAGTTGTACCCGACGCTCGACCTGCCAGTGGCTTCGGTGCGTACCGCCTGGGCTGGCGCCTCCCCGCGTGAGGTGGACCAAGATGTCACCCAACCGATTGTACAGGCGCTGCAAAGCCTCTCGGGCGTGTCGGAAATCGACTCCAACTCCATCCAGGGCATGAGCTCGGTGGTGGTGCAGTTTAACTACGGCGTGGACATCCAGCAAGAAGTCGAAGACATGCGCAGCTTGATCAACCGTGTGCAAAACAAGCTGCCGTCCGACGTGTCCACGCCTATTGTGCAGCAGTTCAACCCGAGCAATCAGCCTATCATGAACATTTCGCTGTCGGGCGACGAACCGCTTTCGGCGCTGACGGACAGCGCCAACAACATCATCTTACCGGCCTTGCAGCACCTGAACGGGGTGGGCACCGTCAACGTGATTGGCGGGTTGACGCGCCAGATCAACGTGTTGGTGGACCCAAACCGGTTGTCGTTCTACCACCTGTCCATCGGACAAGTGGTATCAGCCCTGCAGAGCAACAATCTGTCGGCTGACGCGGGAACGGCCAACATGGGTTCGCTGTTGGTCCCGCTGCATATTGAAGGACAGATTGCCACACCCGACGATATTCTCAAGCTGCCGCTGCAGACAGGCAAAGGCGCCATCACCATTGGCGACGTGGCAACCGTGCAAAACGGGTATGCCGACGTCTCGCTGATGGCGTCGCTCAACGGCAAACCGTCCGTGGGCTTTTCGGTGGTGCAGGCGTCGGATGCCAACACGGTCCAGGTGTCGGACGAGGTCCGGCAGACGGTGGCCCAACTGCAGAAAAAACTACCGAAGACGGAGAAGCTGACCATTCTTAGCGACTCGGCGCAGACCATCCGCGATACGATCCACACGGTGGTCCATCATACCGTGCTCGGGTTTATCCTGGGCATCCTGATTATGCTGCTGATTTTGCGCAGCGTCCGCACCACACTGGTGGTGGGCGTGGCCATCCCGATTGCGGTGTTGGCGACGTTTATTCTCATGTGGGCCGGCGGGATTACGATTAACTCGGTCACCCTGGGCAGTTTGGCGGTGGGGCTGGGGTCGCTGGTTGACTTTTCGATTGTCGTGTTGGAGAGCATCTTCCGCGCGCGCCAGCGTGGCTTGGACGCGATGGAAGCGGCGCGCCAAGGCACTGCCGAGGTCGGCTTGGCGGTGGTGGTGGCGGCGATGGCGCAGGTTTGCGTGTTTGCACCGGCTGTGTTTACACAAGGCATTGCCGGACAGTTCTTTAGGCCGCTGGCTTTGACGGTAAGCTTTTCCCACATTGCGGCGCTGATGGTGGGGATTACGTTTACACCGGTGCTGGCGTCACGCTTATTGAAAGGCCGCCGGTTTGAAGAAGAAGAAAAGATCCCGGGTAAAACGGGCCCGTTCCGGTTGTACAACCCGTTTGACTGGGTGGGCCGTGGCATGCACGAGCTGACAGCGCTGTACCGCCGTATCCTCGGCTGGGGTCTGGGCCACCGGCTGATTGTTATTGTCTGTGCAGCGGCTATGCTGTGCGCCAGCTATCTCATGGTGCCGGTGATTGGCTTTGAGCTGGTGCCCCAGGTCAATACCAATCAGTTAGGCATCAGCATTACCATGCCCAACGGGACCAACCTGGATACAACGGCGAAGGTGGCCAACCAGGTGGCCGACTTGGTGAAGCAAAAGATTCCGCACGTGCAAACCATCTTTGAACAGGTGGGCAGCACGTCCAACTCATCCTACGGGGCCACCAACTCGGCCAGCATCACGGTCACCCTTGATCCCGCTGAAACGCAGCAAACGCCACTGATTGCGCACGACTTTGCCCGCTACGTATCAAGCATCCCAGGGGCGCGCGTCAACGTTGCTCCTGTCCGTCCGGGGGCAGGGCCGGCGTCAGGCGGCGTGTCGGTGACCATTCAAGGGCCAGACCAGAACACGCTGCTCATCCTCAGCCGTCAGGTGGCCAATATCATGCGCGAGACGCCGGGACTGGAGTACGTGGTCAACAACCTGGACCAGGGCACGCCAGATTATCAGCTGAATATCAAGCCAGAGGCGTTGACGCAGTACCACTTGACGACGCAGCAGGTGGAAACGGCGTTGCGCCAAGCGTTCCAAGGCGTCAATGCGTCAACGTACTATCAAAACGGCAACGAGTACAACATCTATGTACAGTTTCCGGAGAGTTTCTCCCGCGAAGTGCAGAACCTGTCGCAGGTGTTCATCACCAACAGCCAAGGGCAGTCCATTCCGCTGCAACAAATTGCCACGTTGACGGTTTCGCAGTCGCCGCCGTCCATCACCGACACCAACGGCGTGCGTTCAACGACGGTGACGGCCAACGTCTTTGGCACCTCGCCAGGGCAGGTTCAGCAAGCGCTGATGCAAAAGTTTGCGCAGATGCGCATTCCGGCCGGTTACTCAGTAGGATTCGGCCAACAGGGCCGGTTTATGTCTAGCGCGTTTCAAAGCCTGGGCATGAGCCTGTTGTTCTCGGTGGTCTTGCTGTACATGGTGATGGCCAGTCTGTTTGAGTCGTTCTTGACGCCGTTTGTCATCATGTTCTCACTGCCGCCTACGTTTGTCGGCGCGGCGCTGGGCTTGCTGGTGACGCACCGGTCCCTGAACATCAACTCGCTGATTGGCGTGATCATGGTCATGGGGTTAATTGCCAACAACGCCATTGTGTTGGTGGACTACGCCAACCAGCTGCGGGCGCGCGGCCGCAGCCTGCGCGATGCTTTGTTGGAGGCTGGCCCCATCCGACTGCGGCCGATTTTAATGTCGACGTTGACCACGGTGTTGGCCATGCTGCCGCTGGTCATTGGCTATGGCACCGGCGCCGAGACACTGGCCTCGATGGCCACGGTGATTGCTTTTGGATTGACGTTCTCGACTCTGGTGACGCTGTTGCTGGTGCCGGTGATGTACGTGACCATCGACGCCGGCCTGCAGCGGCTGCGGCGCCTGTTTGCCCGCCGCCATACAGCGCCTGCAGCGCCAGGCACGGGAGCTTGAGACCATGCACGGTGGCAACTCGGCGGACGAGAACCTGTGGCGCATCCTCGTCGTCTTGGATGAAGTGACAGGGTCCTAAAAATTTGTGGGAACGTATAAGAATTGACTTTGCCCTTGCTGGGGATGGCCGGTATAGTTATGGATGTCGGCTCGTCCCCATCTTTTTGCGAGAAAGGTGTGATGCAGCGTGCGGAAACGAGTCTGGGCAGCCGCACTGGCAGCTGTGACTTTGTTGGCAGCCGGGTGCGGGTCAGGTGCTGCCGGAGGGAACAGCGCCGCGGGCAACACCGCGTCAAGCAGCGCAGGTAGGACGTCCAATGCTGTGATAACGACCAACAGCAATGGTCAGAAAGCCATTATCTCCGGCGGCCAGCCGTATGAGGGCCAGGACAAGCTGCAACAGCTGGAAAAAACGGCCCAAGCCAACCCGAACAATGAACAAGACCAGATCCAGGCGGCGATTGCGGCCTATGTCAACGGGGACCTGCAAAAAGCCCTGGATTATTACCAGAAGGCGAATAAGCTTAACCCGAAAGACCCCATCCCTTTGAACAACATGGGGAACATCTACTTCCGCGGGATGAATAAACCAAAGGACGCGCTGACCTATTACAAACAAGCCACAGAAGTCAATTCGGCTTACTCCTACGCGTGGTGGAACCTAGGGTTGTGTTACGAGGCGTTGGGCGACAAAACGTCGGCCAAACAAGCGTTTGAGACGGGATTGCAGAAAATCCCAAAGACGGATGTAAACTACAAAAACATTCAAGACGCTCTGAATCTGTTGGAAAAGAGCAAGTCGTAAAGCGGAAGACCTAGCCTAACCATGATGCAAACAAACAGTCGATGAAGACGGTGAAAACCGGCCAGGGGGCCGGTTTTTTTATATTTTGGCGTGCCAGGCGGAGAGGTGGATGGAGGCCCCCGGAAATTCGTTTTTTTATACGAATGGATGTGCTAGGATTGGTAGACTTCCGGGACACCCGGCACTACACTGGAACCAATGGAATCTCAACTCAGTGCCAGGACCGCGCCAAGCGTGGCCATCCATGGCCCTACGTGAGGAAGGAAGAACCACATGAACAGACCAAAGGCGATGGCTGCTTTGTGTTTGGCGTCGGTTTGCGGCTGGTTCGCTGTGGGTGCAGCGGCACCTGCCACATGGGCGGATGCTGGACTCGATACAGGCACAGCGGCGGCCGGTGCGGTGGCCACAGGCGCCACTTCGCTTAACGCCACCGCGGCGAGCGCAACAGGGACTGGTGTACAGGACCTCAGCTCGTTGGCGGTGTTGACAGTTGCCACGCAGGGTCCGCCTGACCCGGTGTTCAATCAAATGGAGGGCACGTACGACGCCCCCCTGACGGGGTCAGATGATTGGCACGGGTTCTTGCGCCAGTTTGGCCGTGATATTCTCATCACCCTCCCGCAGGACTACATGCTGCAAAGCATCTCCATTCAAATGAAACAAGACGCCCGGGCGGGTGTGTATTTTCCCAGCCATGTTGACTTTGCCGTGAATGTGAACGGGCAGTGGAAGTCACTCGGAAGCGTCAGCCCCGCCTTGCCAAGCACAGATCAGCGGCCGGCCACGTACACGTTCCGCGTCATGATCCCGAACGTGACGGCGCATCAGCTGCGGATCTCGTTCCCTGTCGACGTGTGGGTATGGGCCAGGCACCTGACCGTGTTGGGCAGCCCTGTCACGGCCGGCGGGAGCAGTGACGCGAGCCATGGAGGCAGTGCAAGCCTTGGCAGCGGCGGTGGGGCCCAGGGGATTGATTTACCCCCCCTCTCTCCGGCTCCTGTCCCGTCAGCACAGCCGCTGCGTTCCACCGACAGCCGCAGCCAGGGCATCCAAAACATGCTGTTGGTGTTCACCGGCGATTTTGGGGACAGCGGTCGTTGGACGGACAGCGATTTTTTGCCGATGGTCGCTTACCAGCAGCAGGATGGCCGATTACAGTCCCATCTGTTTGACACCATTCTGTTTGGCCCCTACAACACGTTGGCGGACACCCAACAGGCGTGGCAAGCTTACTTGAATGACCTGTTTGCTCCAGGTCAGCAACTGGCTGCACTTGACGCAGCAGTGGGCGAGGCTAATCAGGCACTGGGGACGCCCGATTACAAGGAAAAGGTGGTCCTCACCCTGCCCTATCCACAGTATGGGGATGGGCAGTGGGGGACAGTGGGAGCCCAGCCCCTTTCCTTCAACGGCGACAGCCAAGACCCGCAGGCGCTTGGACCACGCAAACAGGCGTTGCAATGGTATCTGCAAACCGCGCTGAGCGACTGGGCGGCGGCGCATTTTGCGCACCTGACCTTGGTCGGACTGTATTGGCAGAGTGAACAGGTGTACTACGGGTCGCCAGGGGAGGTCGCGCTGATCCACGCTGCGTCCAGCCTGGCCCACGAGAACCAGCTACCGTTGTTTTGGATTCCTTTTTACGACGCAGCGGGCATTGCAGATTGGCAGAACCTTGGCTTTGACGCGGTCTGGATGCAACCCAATTTTGTCGAACAAGGGGACGGAGCGGATGTACGGCGGATCCGCGATGCCGAACAGGTTGCACAGACGTACGGCCTTGGGTTGCAAATCGAGTTGACGGAAGACGTGCCTGTGGATATGCAGTTGCAAGACTTGTACAACCAATCGCTGCAGGAGTTGGCGGACGATGGTTTTGCCGGCAACGTCTCGCGCGCCTATTACGCGGGCTCTAAGTTGTTGGTGACGGCAGCCACCTCGCCAGACCCGGGGGTCCGATCGCTCTACGACACGACGGCGGCGTTTGCTCTGCATTCTTAAAAGGTAAGGAGGAGACAGCATGCGGAACCGGCGTTGGCTGCGTTGGGCGGCAGCGGGGTTGGCGGGCATGGCGTTGGGGGGGCCGTGGACGGCGGCCGCTGTGCAAGGTACGGGCGCTGTACAGGCCGCCACGACAGGAAAGTACGCGATGACGGTCAAGAGCATTACGTTCAACGGCACGCTGGTAGCACGGCCGCAGGGATTCACCTACCAAGGGACGGCGTATTTCCCGGCCTGGTATGTGATGCGGGCGCTGCAAGGGATGCAGGTCAAGAGCTCATGGGATGGGCATAATTGGAAACTGACGATCCCGGCGGGGATTCCGGTTGACCTTAGCAATGTCCAAGTCGGGACTGGCAATGTGGCGATTTACATCAATGGCACGCTGGTGAAGCGGATCAACAGCCTGGTTGCGGCGGACCCTGCCTCGGGCGTACCGACGGTGTACATCCCCGTGTGGTATGCGATGCGCGTGTTTGACCGGTTGCATGTGCAGTCGGCGTGGGACGGAACGCACTGGATGATGGTATGGAAGGCCCCTGGCAGCAGCAGTCCTAGCGCGAGCGGAGGCTCGGGCAGCGGCAGCAGCGGGGCGGGGTCCGGGGGCGGCACCGCAAGCAGTGGCAGTGGAGCGAGCAGCGGTGCCGGGGCGAGCAGCGGATCGGCCCAAGGTGGTTCAAGCGGGAGTGGCAACACGGGGGGCAGTCCGGAGACGGCGCCTCCGCCGCCGGACACCACGCCCCAGGCCAGTTCCGTACCGGGTGCGGTGAGCAAGGGGACGCTGACGGCCGATCTCGTGGCTGCGTTGGGCTGGTCAACGGCGCAGGCGCCGGCGTCAAGCCCGTACGACGATGTCCCAGCGGGGGATGCCTTGTGGCCTGCGGTGGCGACAGCGGTGGCCCATCAACTGGTGCAGCCGTTTTCGTCAGCTCATTTTGGCCGCGGGGACGTGGTCACTCTGACGCAGGCGGAGCAGATGGTTTACAACGGGTTGCAGTTGGGAAGCCTGCAAGACCAACCGGGAGGAACGCTGGCAGCATGGGCGGACGCCTGCGGACTCACGCAGGGCGTGACGCAGGCAGGGTTGTACCTGTCGCAGGCAGACGAGCAACAGCTGGTGTCTAACCTGAAGCGTTTGCTGGCAGGCGGAGCGTTGTCGGGTGGAGTGTTCCATGTGGCCTATACGCCAGAGGATGAAGCGGCGTGGACGTTCTCGGGAGCTGCGTCGGCGTTTGCCAGCTCTTCAGACATTCAGCAGGCGATTCTGAACACCTATCAGTTTTTTAACTCGATCACGGCGAGGGTGCAAAACGGCGATTTGATCATCACCCTCCCGGTGAGCCGTGACGCGCGATGGTTTGCGTTTGCAGCAGCGCCCAATGGTGTGGAGTACAGCCTGGATGGGGGGAACAACTGGCAGCCGGCGGCACAGTTTGACGGCAGCCAGCTGACCAACCAACCGGCCAACGTGCTGTTGCGCGTGCCGATAGGGATACGCGTGGACGTGACGTACAACGTGTTTGTGCCCCAGACGGGCGGCAGCGTGTCACTCGGCTGGGTGGCATTGTGGACGGATGGCAGCGGGCAGATCCACGCGCAGCGGATTTCGCTGTTGTGAAGGGCATGACCTGCCCAGAAAATGGCGGGAGCTGCGGGTGAATACAGGCTGAATCTTCTTCTGGCGTGACCATCCAAGGCAACGTCGCCAGAAAACGGCGGGAGATGCGGGTGGATGCAGGCGGGCCCATCGCGGCGGCGGGTGAAGGCTGCGTGCGGAGACGTGGGCGTTGCAAAAGGGCCGCGGCGAGCGCGATTCGGGGATGCGCAACCGCCGCGGCTGACGCTAGATGTAGCGTACCCGGCCGGGGGGCGGATCGACCAAAGCGGCATGGGCTTGCGGCACGGTCAAGGTGGTGAATCCGTAGCCCAGTTGCCGCAGCTCAGCGATGATATCCGGCAAAAAGCGAATGGTGTAAGGGTGGTCGTGCATGAGAATGATACTGCCCGGGTGCACCTCCCGGCGAATGGTGTCGAGAATCGGCTGCTCGTGGTCATTGTATTTCCAATCTAAGGTGTCGACGTCCCACATCACGCCGGTCAGACCGAGATCGTGCAAAATATGTTCGGTGGTGGCGTTATAATCGCCGTACGGAGGGCGGAAGAAGCGCACGGGTTGCCCGGTGGTCTGTTCAATCAGACGCTTGGCGTCTGCAATCTCGGCGTATTGTTGGTCGTATCCGAGGTGAATGAGGTCAGGGTGGTCCACCGTGTGGTCTCCTACCTGGATGTCGCTGTCGTCCGACAAAAGCTGTTTGACCTCGTCGTTGGCATACTGGATGTGATAAGTATTCCAGAAAAACACAGCAGGTACGCCTTCTTGTTGCAAAGTTCGTATCAAATCGGCCGTCCACGGACTGGGGCCGTCGTCAAACGTCAGGACGACGTTCTGGCCGTCGTCGGCGAGCGGCGGTTCATGCGTCCACAGGTTCACGAAGCCTGTCCTGCTGTCATCCTGTGAGCCCGGGCCCTCGTTGCTGTTCGGAATGTTTTGTCCAGAGGCGGTGGCCAGTGCCTGCCAGGTGGCGGGGCCCACCACCCCGTCCACGGCCAGTTGTTGATCCCGTTGGAACTGCTCCACGGCGGCCAGGGTCTGCGGTCCGAACACCCCGTCGACGGCTCCAGCGGCGTAACCGAGACTGTCCAGGTCTTGCTGTAAGCTGGCCACAGCCGATCCTTGGCTGCCTACCGCTAACACAGGAACCGCCGCCTCCGCCAGGGAGGTCATGGTCCATATCCCCATCACCCCGAACCATCCTGCCAACATCAACCCTAGCCGTTTCCACCCCATGCTCTCGCTCCTTCCCGCGGCCTTCCGAGGTGACAAGCCACCCTGTACGCGGGATGTATATGAGCAGAGGGGGTTGAACTAGAACGGGGTCACAGCAGGAACGGGGTCACAGCAGGCGCCGGCTGGGCGAGGCGTCCTCCCCCCATCCTCTCCGCCAGGGGTTGCCCCGCAGCGGAGAGGATGACCGTGGCGCCGCCGTTACAATGGCCGTATACGGTTGGGCTGGTGGACCAGCGTGGCTGCTTGCACCACCGCGATGGCGGCGTCTGCCAGGGTGACCGGTTGGTTGGCATGAAAGCTGCCGTCTGTCAGGGCGAACAGTTGGAACGCGTTTGCCAAGGCGGCTGCGGCGTAGACGGTTGGAGGCAGTTGACTGGCATCAGCCGCATCCAGGCGCAGTGCCTCGGGGTGCTGCAGCAAGTCCCCGTAGCCGAGCGCGCGCGCCAGCAAGACGCAGGCGTCTGCTCGCGTCAACGGCGCCTCTGGATTGAACGGTTGGCCTGTGGGCAACCAGCCAAGCTGGAACGCCGCCACAATCTCTTTGTATTGAGGCGAGTCTTTGGGGATTCCGCCTACCACCTGTTGGGCAGCCGGGCTGGCAGCGGCGGTTTCTGAATACACCCCCTGTTGGCCAAGTGCGTCCACCAGCAGCTTGACAAACGCCCCGCGAGTCAACACCTGGTCAGGGTGGACGCGGCCTTCGCCATCCACGTCGACCAAACGCCGCTGCACCAACAACTGAAGCTGAGCCGCTGCATTTGATCCGGCGAGATCGACGATGGGACCGGAGTAAGCACTCAAGTCATTCGCTGGGACAAAGCTGCCCGAGACCGCGTTGAGCATATCACTAGCGGCTGCGGTGACGTCTGGGGCGTACACCAAGACGACGCGCGGGGCGGCAGGGGCGAACTGGGTGCCGGGACCCGCATCCCCCCCAACTTTTGCTGCCATTTGTTGATAGAGCTGCGGTTGGGTCAACCGGTACTGCAATTGCAACGGACGGGCTTTGACCCAGGCGGCCTTCGCTTGGTCCAGTGTCAGGGCTTGGCCTGGATTGGGCAGGTCTGAGGGCAGGCTGGGCAGGTTCATCCAAAAGTTTTCAACGGTCCCTGTCTGCGGATTGACGTTTAAACTGCCCGATTGCGCCAGATCCGGCAAACCGTGCACCAGTGCGACCACTTGAAACGTGGTTTGCAAGTGGGCTGCGCCGCTGCCCTTGGGTAGCGGTGTCGCCCAGTTGGCCGGCTGCAGTGCCAACCCGCCCGTGGCGGTAGGCCAAACCTGGCGGATAAACGCTGCCGCCGCGGCGTTGATCTGATCCTGAGTCAGAGCCGGCGAGTCGCTGGAGGGGTTTATGCCGGCCAATCCGCTGGCTGGGGGAAACCGGTTGAACCCGATGATCAAACCGTGGGTGGCGTCCACGGTGACGTCGAATGACTCGCCACCCGGTACATGCCAGTTAAAGTGCCAACTGGTCACACCATCGGGCGTTTTCCACTCGTTTTCAGAGACGAACTCCGCGCTGCTCGGCACCTGCAGTCTTTTGCGGGCATTGTCCAAACACTGCTGTTCATTCCAATTCACCTTGGGCAAAGGAATCGGCAGGGTAGGGCCGCCCGGGTCAAGCGGTTGCACGGGCGGGGGATCAGGCAAGGGTTGGGGTTGACCCGCAGGGTTGAGCGGCTGGCCAGTGGTGGCGTCGAACACCGGCCAGGCGTCAGCCCGGTCGCCCGCGTAGTTGTCGCCCCACCAGGTGGGGTATCCGGGGAAAACCGGTTGATATACCAATTCAAGGGTGCTGTGTCCGTCGCTGTGCCACACTGGACTGTACTGCAGGCGCAGCGGCAGGTTTTGCTGATACAGGGCGGTGGCTTGGTCTGGAGTCAGGGCAGCATGAGCTGGCGGGAACGCTGCGTCTGTCCAGTGGCACTGCAGTGAGATCAACTCTCCCTCCTGGCCGAGGGTCAGGGTCCAGCCGTCAAACGGGGCAGGCAGGCCGTTGACGATACGCTCGAATGTGAACGTGTACGTCATCGGTTGCGTCAGGCTCCCGGCCTGCGGTTGCAAGGGCAGCAGCTTCGTCTGGGGCAGTGCATCCGGGTACAGTTTCTGCGCCCACTGGCGGGCCATTTGGGTGGCCTCATCGACCGAGAGGGGTGGCGGAAACACCAGGTGATCCGCTTGCTGTGGGCGATAATAAGAGACAATCCGCTGGTGTTGAGCGTCTATGCTGACGTTGATGGCGGGCAGCGCTTGGTTGTCCGGCGCTTGAAAGGTTAACGTCCAGGTGGGCGGTTGATTCGGACCCGCGTTGTACATCGTGTTGGCCACGTTGTATGCAGGCGGAATCTGCAACAGTTGGCGCGCCAGCTGCTCGGCCTGCTGTGCACTGAACGTGTCAGCCGGGTCACCGGCGGGTGCCGTGTCGGGTGCGGTCCCTGTGTTGCTGCTTGCCACTGGGGGGATGGTGTCTGCCCTCGCCTGGGGCAGCTGTAGCCACAGCCCGCTTGTCGCCAGGCATGAGGACAAACAGAGGGCAGCCAGGGTACGGCGTGACAAGCCGTGCGTGAGCGAGGTGGACCGAGGCTGCGACAGGCTAGGGATGGGCGAACGGCTGGGTTTCAGACTCGCCTCTGCTGAGGGATGCTTCGGGAAAGACGTTGGGGGATGCATCACGAAACCCCTTTCTAAGTGTAAAATTCAGGTCCATGGATGATCGGATGGATGGATCCAACAGATAGACGAAAATCCTGGCAGGTCTGTGACAGCAGCAGGAGCAGGTTGAGCGAAGAAGGATTGTCCAGGAAAAAGGGTGCTTGATGTACAATGAATGTCGTTGTACAAAAGGGTGGCGGCAAAGATGAACGTGGAACGGATTGCGGAAGGGGGAACCCAGGGATGCAGGTCACGGCGGGCGGAGTGACAAGTCCGCGCGGGTTTCGCGCGGCAGGGGTGTATGCGGGCATCAAGGCAGCGGGCCGCGGCTTGGACGTGGCCGTGGTGGCGAGTGAGGCGCCGTGCACGGCAGCGGCGATGTTCACCCGCAACCTTGTGAAAGCGGCGCCGGTGCTGTGGTCACAGCGCCTGCTGGCGCTTGGCAAGCCGGTGCGGGCCGTGGTGGCCAACAGCGGCAATGCCAACGCCTGTACGGGTCAGCGTGGGCTGGAGGACGCTGTGCACATGGGAGAGGCTGTGGCCGAGGCGCTGGGTGTGGGGGCTGATGAGGTGTTGGTGGCATCGACAGGGGTGATTGGTGTGCCCCTGCCGATGGAGCGGTTGACCCGCGGCATTGCCGACGCGTGCCAACAACTGTCAGTCAGCCCGGAGGCGGGGGCTGCGGCGGCGGAGGCAATCCGCACCACCGATACGTTCGCCAAGACGGGGGCTGTCACGGTGGAACTGGACGGGTGCCGGGTCACCTTGGGCGGGATGGCCAAGGGCTCGGGGATGATTCACCCGAACATGGCGACGATGCTGGCGTTCATCACGACGGACGCCGCCATCTCTCGCGAATGTCTGGAAGCGGCGCTGCGGGAAAGCGTGATCGATTCGTACAACCAGATCACCGTGGATGGCGATACGAGCACCAATGACACGGTGGTGGTTTTGGCCAACGGATTGGCAGGAAATCCACAGATTTGCGGGCGCGGTCCGGCGTATGAACGCTTTAAGGAGGCACTGCACGAGCTCAACGTCCATTTGGCGAAACAGATTGCGCGCGACGGCGAAGGGGCGACCAAGTTATTAGAGGTGTCGGTGCGCGGGGCGCGGGACACTGAGGGGGCACGCCGATTGGCGCGCGCGGTGGTGGCGTCGAATCTGGTGAAGGCAGCGATGTTTGGCGCAGACGCCAACTGGGGCCGGGTGTTGGCGGCGCTGGGAAACGCAGGCGTGGCGTTTCAGCCGGAGCACGTGCGCATCCAGTTTGTGAGCGCGGCTGGCAGGGTGCATGTGATGGAAGAC
Source organism: Alicyclobacillus sp. (assembly GCA_023512635.1). Lineage (GTDB taxonomy): Bacteria > Bacillota > Bacilli > Alicyclobacillales > Alicyclobacillaceae > JAILZF01. The sequence goes on from JAILZF010000015.1 coordinate 23,636, forward strand.
GGAGAGCCGCTGCCGTTTGACGAGGACGTGGCGCGGCGCGTGCTGTCAGAGCCAGAGATTTTGGTGCACGTAGATCTCGGTGACGGCGCTGCCGAGGCGCGGGCCTGGGGTTGTGATTTAACGTACGAGTACGTCCGCATCAATGGCGAATACCGCAGTTGAGGTGGCGGGGGTCTGCGCGGAGGGCCTGTGCGGGGAGGTGAGTGGCCGCGGGGGTCTGCATCCGTCCCCCGGCCCCGCCAACGGTCGCGCTAGCGGCTCCGCAGGCTGTCTTGCCTGTGAACAGGGTCACCTGCCATGCTCCTCATCCTTGAAAAGCCCTCGGAACTTCCTCCATCTATTATCTACGGAGATCTACCTACGGAACACCCGCTCAGCACACCCCAAACGGTTCACTTCCAAAAGATGCACAAAACCATGCCACCCAGACCTGGAAATCTTCCGATACCTCAGAGAATAGCCTCCATGGTGTCAACTAAATGGTCAAAGTGACTGTGAAATCCCGGTACCTTGCAGGCGCATGTTTTTCTATGATGGGACTTATGAAGGGACTTATGAAGCAAACTACGCTCTCGGACCTGTTGCTTGAGTCAGGTAAAGTAACGCCAGCCCAACTACAGCAGGCGTACGCCTATCAGTCAAAGTACGGCGGGCACCTCAAGCGTGTGCTGGATGTGCTCGGCTACACTCCAGCCGAGACCACCACGCAGGCGGTCGCCAGCAACGCCCGCACGCCCATCGGTGAGCTGCTGGTGGCTGACGGTGCCTTGACACCTGCGCAATTGGCGGAAGCCCTCGCCATCCAACAGCGCAGCGGCGGCCGGCTTGGCGATATTCTCATTGCCCACGGCTACACGACCCCGCGCGTCCTTTACCGGGTGCTCGCTGCACAACTGCAAAGGCAACGCCTCTCGCACTCGCCAGCCCTGCGGGCGACAGACCGCAGTTCTCGTACAGCCCCTGCAGCAGGCCGTGGGAAGACGGCAGTGAACGGTCAAGAAGCCTTTTCCCTTGAGGCTGCCCGGTTGTTGCCAGAGCCGTTGGCACGGCGATTGAATGCTGTGTTGCTGCATGTGGATGACCATGGGTGTACGCTCGCTGTCACAGACCTTTTGTCCGACCGCGATGTGGACAAGGTCCGGCACCTGTTTGGCCCGGCCCAGCGCCAGGTGCACCAAGTCCTGGCCACCCCTTATGAGCTCGAGCAGCTATGGCGGCTGGTTTACAGCAAGGAGATGCAGTATGAAAGCGTCGAACGGCTGGCAGCGGAACAGCCGGATAATTCGGCGGCGCGCGTCGTCACCGGCCGCCAAGTGGCTTTTTCCTTGGTCATGCTTACCTTGTTGGTCGGAGCGTTCATAGGCTGGCCGAAGCTGACGCTCACGGCGCTGGTCGCAGTCAGCCAGCTGCTGTACTGCGCGCTTGCCCTGTTTAAAGTGCGCATACTCTACCAAGGGGTTCGCCGCGGCGCGGTGGTGGACATCCGCGACGACGAGGTGGCACAGTTAGACGAGCGCACGCTGCCTGTATACACCCTGCTTGTGCCCCTGTACAAAGAAGCGAGCGTCTTGCCTGACCTGGTTACACATATTGAAGCCCTCGACTATCCCAAACACAAGCTGGACGTGCGCCTGTTGTTTGAAGCGGATGATGGTGAGACCTTGCGTGCCGCCCAGGCCATGCGCTTGCCTTACAACTACACGTTTGTCGTGGTACCGGACAGCCTGCCGAAAACCAAGCCCAAGGCATGCAATTACGGCTTGGTCCGGGCACGCGGGAAGTATGTCGTCATCTACGATGCCGAAGACCGGCCGGAGCCTGACCAGCTGAAAAAGGCCGTCTTGGCGTTTCGCCGCTTGCCTGACACGTACGTCTGCGTCCAGGCGCGGCTCAACTACTTCAACAGTGAACAAAACCTGTTGACACGCTGGTTCACACAGGAGTACAGCCACTGGTTTGGCCTGCTTTTGCCAGGATTGATGACGATGGACGTACCCCTGCCGCTCGGCGGGACATCCAACCATTTTAACATCGACGTCTTGCGCCAGGTGGGGGCTTGGGACCCGTATAACGTCACCGAGGACGCCGACCTAGGCATCCGCTTGTATAAACGCGGCTACAAAACGGCCGTGATCAACTCGACCACGTGGGAGGAGGCCAACAGCCAGGTGGGCAACTGGTTGCGCCAGCGATCCCGCTGGATCAAAGGCTACCTGCAGAC
>JAILZF010000149.1 GCA_023512635.1 Alicyclobacillus sp.
GCGTATAGGGGCTCGCCGACTGCGGTACCTTAGCATTCGGAAGACAACTTCCTTCAGGTCTGTTGAGGAGGGTCCAACCATGAGCGTCCTTGAGAACTGGGATCGGTGGAAGGAGTTTTTAGGGGAGCAGGTTGACAAAGCCCAGGCCATGGGCATGTCCAAGGAGCGTATCACAGAGGTTGCGCAGAAAATGGGGACATTCCTGGCGGACAAGGTCGACCCGAAAAATCCGCAAGAGCGTCTGCTCAAACAGATGTGGGACAACTCCACGCCAGACGAGCAACACGCCCTCGCCTCTATCATGGTCAAGATGGCCGACAAGGCTCATTAACCCGTTACACCTTGTCTAATCACACGCACCAGACACCCTCGCACCCAAACGGCTGCCAGACAACTGGCAGCCGTTTGCCGCTTGACACCGTGTTGGTGTGAGGGTCCATGGCACATGAACGAACCGGGCCCTGCCACTACCTTTCACCGTGTGTCACCGCGGACAGCCGTACGTCAGGTGACTGCCATCCGCCAACTCAGCCTCTGCCACCACCTTTCACCGCGTGTCACCGCGAACAGCCGTTCCCTCGTTTGCCACACCCCCAGTCCCACACCCCCAAGCGCTTGCACAGCACAGCCACCCCACCGCTATAATGGGTGTCAGAGATGCGGGGACAAAGGAGGTCTGTCGATGCGTAATCAGCCCACGCTCTACGACCTGGCCGGCGGTGACGACACCATCCGCAGACTAGTCGAGGTGTTTTACAGCAAAATTCCAACAGACCCTGACCTTGCCCCCCTGTTTCCAGAGGATTTAAGCGAGGTGCGACACAAACAACACCTGTTCTTGACCCAGTTTTTTGGCGGACCGCCACTGTTTTCTCAAGCATACGGGGCACCCATGCTGCGCGCCCGCCATTTAAAAGTACGCATTGCACCGCGCCATGCCCGGGCTTGGTTGCGGCGGATGAAGGAGGCCTTGCAAGAAGCAGGCATTTCCGGGCCATTGCACGAGGTCATGTTTGACCGCTTAACCCGTGCAGCCTGGCATATGGTCAACAGCGAAGAAGAAGGGGATCAGGGCGAGGTATCCCCACCGTGGACGCTACGAGGGGAGTGAGGGACGGTGCCAATAGGGGAGCGGATTGCAGCAGCCCGGCGTAAGGCCGGTTGGAGTCAAGCACAGTTGGCACAACGGGCAGGCATCAGCGCCAGCAGCATTGCCATGTACGAAACCGGCAGGCGTCAACCCGATGCGCGCATCGTGGCAAAACTGGCCGCCGCCCTGGGCGTTCCGGCCGCCGAATTGGCGGGAGCCCCGGCCGCGGCCGCTACGACTCCTGCGCCTGCTCAACCGCTTGTGGAGGACAGCACCCCGGCTGCCGTTCCCACAGCCAGCCTGCCCCCCCATCACACCCCGGATCGTACCCCCAACCCGGCCATCCCGCTGGCTTCCGCACCTGCCGTTGACCCTCCCACCGCCACTGCCGTACCTGCAGCCATGCCTCAGCCGGCGGCCACGGACGAACGCACCCAATTGCCGCTGACGCGTGAAGAAGCCCGCCTCATCATTTTTTTGCGCATGCATCCGCAAGCCCGCGAGTTTATTCTCTCCTACGCTGCCGCTGACGACGCACGCCGGCAACAGCTTCATAAGGCCTGGCGTTTAATCCACCAGTTCCAACTCCCCTGACCCGCCTGTGACCGCAACACCAGCGTCAGGCATACCGGCACAGCCCTGATGCCGCCAGCGCCTGCCAGCGGTACCGGCTTCAGCGGCACTGGCGGGAGGTCTTACGGCTCCAGCGCGGTGCCAGCAGCACCAGCGTCAAGGGCGCCGGTGGGAGTGCGGAAGGGAACGCATCCCCGTCGTGCTTTCCGCCGTCTGACCAGCGGGTGCAGTCCCAGTGCCTGTACCCCCGCTGGTTCCCGCCGTACCTCCCGGCGCCCAGGGCTCCCCAGGACCCGCCGGTGCACCTGGCGCACCAGCCGCAGTATTCGTCCCTCCCTGTGAACCGCTTGTTCCGCCCGGCGCACCGCCCCATCCGCTTCCTACACTGCCGCCCGTACCGCTTTGCCCTGTACCCGCAAGATTCCCCGGGGTCCCAGGGCCTGTGCTGCCCGGATTCGGCACTGGCGTTGTTCCTCCTGCCCCAGGCCCACCGCCAGCTGTCCCTGCTCCGCCAGCGGCCGTCCCGGCCCCTGTACCGCCTGATGACACCATGCCCGGCGCTACGACGTTCACCGTGATCGACTGCGGCTGCCCCACCGGTTGTTGCGTTTGCAGGTTCACGGCCTGCACCACATACGTGTAAGCGTAACCCGGCAGCACCTCTGCGTCGGTGTACGACGGCTGCGTGGTCAACCCCAACACCTGACTGGTTGCCCCGGCCGCAGCCGTTCCGCTAGCGCCAGCACCGGTGGTCCCGGTGCCTACGCCGGGCCCTCCAGCGGTATTCGCACCGGTGCCCGCTTGGCCTGGCAAGGCTGCCCCGGTCCCGGCAATACCTCCAGAAGGCGTCCCCGTCCCGGCAGCCCCCGTTCCACCTCCGGCTAACCCCGTCGTTCCGGCAGTACCATTGCCGCCAGGACCCGCTCCGCCTGTCCCTGGACCCGGGCCCCCGGCTGCGCCTCCGCTCACCCCCGGCAACGGTGTAGACGACCGCCGAATCTGAAACGCCACCGTACCGCTCATATCTGTTTGCCAGGTCAACTGTACCGCCTGGGCCACCGGATCCCACGTCGCTGCCAACCCGTACACGGCGCGCGCCGTTGTCGTCTGGGCCGGCCCGGATGGGGCAAACGTTTGCGGTGGTTGGCCCGCTACGGCCAGGCGTACAATATCCCCGAATATCTTCGCGCAGTTGTACGACGGCGTATGCGGGATGTCAATCATGTGATGGTTCGCATCCGGCTGGTCGTAGCCGATGTAAATAGATCCAGCCAGCGTCGGGGTGTAGCCGTCGAACCAGGCCGTGGAAATCCAGTCGCGGTGCGGCCCCGTCTGGCTCGCGTCGTAC
>JAILZF010000150.1 GCA_023512635.1 Alicyclobacillus sp.
CTGTTTCCAGCGTACAGGCCCTTTCTAGGGGTCAGCCAAGGGGTGGCGAATGCCCCAGCAGGCTCCAGTTTATTTGGGGTTGCTCGTATTCCACGCCGAGAGGGTGCGGTCCACGGGAAGGCTAAGCTCTGCTCCACCTGTGTGCAGCAGGATCTGCTTGAAACGGGATACGCATACTGGCATCGCTCACACCATTTGCCTGGTGTGTCCGTCTGCTGGCGCCATGGTGAGCCGCTGATGCACGCGTGCCCCAAATGCTCTCACCCGTGTTGGCGCTGATGGAAAATTGACCCACCCTGCCGATTGAAATTTGACCCAGGGCGGATTGCTGATTTTGTTACCAGCAACTGTGGATAAGTCTACCAGCGCAGCTGCTGTTGCCCCCACTCCTTCGCTAGCCCAGTTCAGTTGTTTAAGACCTGCCACACGCAGCCATGTAGCAGGCCGTCGTCGCCATGAAATCAGAACGGCTCATCGTCCTCCGGTTCCTGGCCGCCCTTACGCTTTCGCTCCCGTGATTTGATCTTGGCCTGGGCCGCCAAGCTACTGTGTTGCAGGCGATAGGACTCGTTACCGGTTTCGACGATGTGGCAGTGGTGGGTCAGCCGATCCAGCAGGGCGGTGGTCATCTTGGCGTCGCCGAACACGCTCGACCATTCGGCGAAGCTCAGGTTGGTGGTGATCACCACGCTGGTGTGTTCGTACAGCTTGGACAGCAGGTGAAACAGCAACGCACCGCCAGCCTGGCTGAACGGCAGATAACCCAGTTCGTCGAGGATGACCAGATCCATGCGCAGCAGTGCCTGGGCGATCCGCCCGGCTTTGCCGTCGTGTTTTTCGCGCTCCAGCAGATTGACCAGATCGACCGTGGAGTAGAAGCGCACGCGCTTACCGTGCCGGGTGATGCCGGACACGGCCAGCGCGGTGGCTAGGTGGGTTTTACCGGTGCCTGGCCCACCGATCAGCACCACGTTCTGCGCGGTGTCGGTAAAGGCCAGGCTGGCCAGCTCGCTGATCAGGCGTGCGTCGGCGCTAGAGGCGTTGAAATCGAAGCTGGCCAGATCGCGGTGCATCGGCAGCTTGGCCATGTTCATCTGGTGGCTCACCGAGCGCATGGCGCGATCTGTGTGCTCTTGTTCCAGCAGGTGTTCGAGCAGCCACTTGGACGAGGCTGTGTTCGACTCACCCTGTGCAGTTAACTCCGCCCAGGCCGTGGCCATGCCGTGCAGGCGCAGCTCCTTGAGTTCCGCCATCAAATCACGCATGACCGATCTTCTCGGTCTGGCCACGCAGGCGGTCGTAGCGCGCCGTGTTAGCGACGGGGGCTTCCTTGAGCGACAAGTGGGTTTCGACGCTGGGTGGTGGTTCGGTCGCGGCCAGGCGCGCCACGACATTGAGGATGTGTTCGGCGCTCAGGCTGCCGCTCTCCAGTACCAGCTCAACAGCCACCAGCACCGCATCGAGCCCGGCGACCGGTACGGCAGCCAGAACTTGCGCCATGATCCGGTCACCGCCGGTATGACGCCCCAGACCGTGCTTAAGCTGACGCAGCGGCGCCGGCAGATCAGCAAAGGGCGCGCCGTTGCGCAGCGCACCGGGCTTGCGTTCGATCAGCGGGAGGTAGTGCTGCCAGTCATAGCTGACCTGGTCGCGATCCAGCAAGCGGACATGGCTGGCGATCAGCGCGTCGTCAGCCACCACCTCGATTCGCGTCGGATACAAACGGCTGCTGACCCACTTACCCGCGTACTCACACGGCACCGAGTAGCGGTTGCGCCCGACGCTGACCAGGCAGGTGCTGGAGACCCGCGCAGGCCGCTCGACGTAACCGTCGAATGGCGCTGGCACAGGCATCAGTTCAGCGCGCTCCAACTCCAGCACTTCGGCCACACTCAGCCCGCTGTATTGAGGGTGCGTCAGCTCGTTCCAAAGCGCGCGGCAGCGCTGGCCCAGCCAGGCATTGAGTTCCTCGAAGGAGTGAAACTGGCAGTCCTGGGCGTCTAGCCAGATACGCCTGCGGCTGTCTTGCACGTTCTTTTCAACGATGCCCTTTTCCCAACCAGCGGCGACGTTGCAGAAGTCCGGATCGAACAGGTAATGCGCGCACATCACCGCAAAGCGCGCATTCACCGCCCGGCCTTTGCCCTTATTGACCCTGTCGACGGCGGTCTTCATGTTGTCGTAGATGCCTCGGCGCGGCACGCCGCCAAAGGCGCCGAACGAGCGTGTATGGGCGTCAAATAACATCTCATGGCCCTGGCTCGGATACGCCACAAGCCAGAACGCACGGCTGGCACACAGCTTCAGATGTGCCACCTGCATACGCCGGTAAATGCCGCCGACCAGCAAGCCTTCCTCGCTCCAGTCAAACTGAAACGCCTCGCCAAGAGCAAAGGTCAGCGGCACAAAGGCCTGCGACGCCTTGCCCTGTCCCCCTCGCCAGGCACGGATAAACGCGGTGAGCTGGCTGTAGCCACCGTCATAACCATCGGCTTTGATTTGCGCCAACAGCGCCTTGGCACTGCGCCGCTGTTGCTTGGGCCGCAGCGAATCGGCTTTTAGCGCCTGCTCCAGCGTGGCGTGAAAAGGGCTGAGTTTGTTGAAGATCGCGCGGCGTTGGTAGACCGGCGGCTTGGCCTCAGGTGCTCTGACCCACTTGCGAATCGTGTTGCGCGCCAACCCGGTGCGCTTGGCTATCTCATGTAGCGACAGCTTGTCGCGGAAATACATCCGCCGAATTTTGCCCATCATTTCCATACTGATCACCCTGTGTTCTCCTGCTCAAAAATTGAGCAGAAGCAGTTGAACACCTGGGTCAGTTTTCAGTCGGCAGAACAGCCTCTACTGGGTCAGTTTTCGGTCAGCGGCAACACTCTCGCACAATCTATTGCATAAACAGGTTCTGCACGAGCAGGTGGTGTTGCTAACTGTGGCGTCTGAAGACAGCTGCGCGTACCAGATGATCGGCGGTTTGAGGTC
>JAILZF010000151.1 GCA_023512635.1 Alicyclobacillus sp.
GTATTTGTACAATGACGGCGAGCTTTACACCTTCATGGATACCGAGACGTTCGAACAAATCACCATTCCCAAATCACAGCTGGAGTACGAACTGAATTTCTTAAAAGAAAACATGAATTGCTTTGTGGTATTGCACGAAGGTCAAGCCATTGGCATCGACCTGCCCAACACGGTAGAACTCAAAGTGATCCAAACCGAACCCGGGATTCGTGGGGACACCGCGACGGGGGGCAGCAAACCAGCCACGGTAGAAACCGGGTATACCCTTCAGGTCCCGTTTTTCGTCAATGAAGGCGATGTCTTGGTGATTGATACACGCACAGGGAACTACGTATCCCGTGCTTAAATAGCAGCGTTCCTCTCAGTGTTTGAAAAGGTCCTGCTGGCGACAGCAGGACCTTTTTTGATTGTTTAAGCCTTGGTGTCTGTTCTGGGGCGTGCAGGGTTTGCGTATAGGACAATCAGGGGGGTTATCCCCGGGGAGGGACGTGCATGTTCGCTGTCGTGGACAAAGTGGTGTATGCCATGGCGGGACTGCGTATGGTCTCCAGCCTGATTGAACTGTCTGCCGCCATGTGGATGCTGCATGCGGGAACGGCAGCCGGTGCGCTACAGGTCAACGCTGTGTTGGCCTTGGTAGGTCCCACCATCCTGGTGACGGTCACCCTCTTGGGTGTCGCGGGCATGGGGCATGTGGAATGGTGGCGGCTGTTGCTGATTGGCACGGGGGTGTTGTTCATCCTGAAAGGAGTCCGAGGGTAATGGAGGAGGGGCGGCCTGAGGGGCTGCAGCACACCATCAAGCCGGGGCGAGCCGGGGCACGGTCCCTGCGCGCCGCCTGGCTTGCCTGCTGGTTAAGCTGGGTTGCGGCGTAACAGGCTGAAGACAAAGAACATCAGCAACAAGAAAATAACGAGAAACACCACCACCCAGCGAATGATGACTGCGACATCCACGCTTTCCCACCTCTTTGCGTGCAGCTTCAGACCGCTCTCTTATCCCATGCAACCTGCCGGAAAAAGGTGTCGGCCAGGGGAGCCGGCTGCTGTTCTGTCATAGGGTCTGCAAGCTGTCCATATACATGGGACTAACCGGGGGAGGTGGACAACGGCCGTGTCCAAGCGCGATCGACACGAGGGACTCCCTCCATGTCCGTGGCCGCAGGTGTTGCGCGTGTGCCCGCCGGACGTACAGCGGCGACTGCAACAGTTGCCTGTCGCAGTCCTCGAACGGGTCGAAGAACTGCGCTTTCGCACCGGCCAACCCCTGCAGTTGTGCAGCGGCACCTGGGACCGGTTTTTGCACCGCGACGGCGGTCTCACTGAGCGATTTGAGGACGCGCTGTTGGTCACGGAGGAGCATGTTCGCCGCGTCGTCCAGGTGGCGACCCAGGCCTCGCTCTATGCGGTGGAGGATGAATTGCGCCGCGGATTTGTTACCATGCCAGGCGGCCACAGGGTGGGGGTGGCAGGAAGGGCGGTGCTTTCGGAGTCGGGAGGGATTCGCTCGCTGCGCAACATTTCTTCTGTCAATGTTCGCATAGCCCGCGAGCGCATGGGTGCGGCGGCGCCTGTGCTCCCGTACACCTGTGACCGCGAAACGGGACAACCGTTCAGTCTGCTCTTGATCTCGCCGCCGCAGTGTGGGAAGACCACCATCTTGCGTGACCTGGCACGGGCTTGGAGTGAGGGAGAGTGCAGTGGCCAGGGCCGCAAGGTGGCAGTGGTCGACGAGCGGTCGGAAATTGCCGGTTGCGTCGACGGTGTGCCGCAGTTTCGGCTGGGTCCGCGTACCGACGTGCTCGATGCCTGTCCCAAAGCACAGGGGATGCTGATGGCTATTCGCAGCCTCTCGCCGGACGTGGTGATCACGGACGAAATTGGCCGCGCCGAAGACCGGGACGCGGTGCTCGAGGCGACACATGCCGGTGTGTCTGTGGTCGCCACCGCACACGCCCGTACCCTTGAAGAGTGGCGTGCGCGGCCTTATATGGAGGAACTGTTTCGGGCCCGCGCGTTTGACCGTTACGTCGTGCTGAGCCGGCGACGCGGTCCTGGAACCGTCGAATCTGTCGCTGACGCAGAGGGACGTCCCTTGCCGTCGGCAAGCCCGCGGTGGCGGCCAGAAGGGTCATGCTGAAAACGGTTGGCGCCGCGTTGGTTTGGGTGTCTTGCAGTCTGATGGGGTGGCGCATTGCCAGTGGGTACCGGCAACGGCCGCGCCAGTTGCAGACGCTGATGCAAGCGCTGCGCTTGTTGCGCACCGAGGTTGATTACGGGGCAACGCCGTTGCCGCAGGCGTTGCGCCAAGTGGCCCAGCGTGCTCCCGCGCCAGCGGATCGGCTGTGGGCTAAAGCAGCAGAGCTGCTAAACGAAGCGGACATGGAGGTGGCGGACGCCCTGCATCGAGCTTGTTCCGAATTCGCTCCCGCCTGGTCGTTGACAGCAGCCGATTGGGAGGTGGTGTGCGAATTCGGGCAGACTTTGGGCACGTCCGACTTAGTTCATCAGATGCAACAGTTTGACGTGGCGTTGGCACGCCTTGCAAATCAAGAGGCGGAAGCGCGGGAGGCTTCGCGTACGCAAGCACGGCTGTGGCAGTACGCTGGGGTGCTGGGCGGGCTCTTGTTGGTGATTCTCTTCTACTGACTGAGCGGTGGCGCAGCACAAAAAAGGGGTGCATTGCCGATGCCCGGGAGGAACGCCTGTCTCCCAGCGGCTTGGCCAGCCTGCGCGGGATGGAGGAGTGGCCATGACGCCGGAAGTACGCGCCATCTTTCAAATCGCAGGCATTGGCTTTATCGTCGCCATCCTGCACACGCTGCTCAAGCAAAGTGGTAAAGAGGAGTACGCGCACTGGACCACCTTTATAGGGATTGTGGTGGTGTTTGTCATCGTTATTGGCTACGTCGACCATTTGTACCGCGAGATTGAGGCCGTATTTTTACGGCAGTAGGTGGTTGCGTGCATATCCTG
>JAILZF010000152.1 GCA_023512635.1 Alicyclobacillus sp.
CTGCCGGGTGGCGCAGCCATCCCTGCCCCTGATCACCGCCGTTTGCGACTGGCGGAAGAGACAGGAAAACAGATTGTCAAGCTGGTTGAACAGGGGATTCGCCCGTCACACATCATGACCGCGGCAGCCATGGACAACGCCATCCGCGTACTACAGGCGATAGGTGGATCCACCAATGCCGTGATTCATCTCATTGCCATAGCCGGACGTCTAGGATTGCACTTGTCCTTGCAGCGGTTTGACGAGTTGGGGCGGAGCACGCCGTTTCTCGCAAACATCCGGCCAGCCGGCCGGTATCAAATGGAAGAGTTCTTTCAGGCCGGCGGTGTACCAGCAGTGATGTGGGAATTGCGTAAGCAATTAAACCTCGATTGCTTGACGGTCACAGGCCGCACAGTGGGGGACAACTTGGCAGGGTATACCCGCCCGCGTCACGAATCGTATTACGAGGTCATTGCGAGTGCGCAACAGCCGTTGGCGCCATCGGGTGGCATTGCGGTGTTAACAGGGAATTTGGCACCACGCGGGGCGGTCATCAAGCCGCTCGCGGCTTCCCCGGAGCGATGGCAGCACAGGGGACCAGCGGTGGTCTTTCACTCTGTGGCCGACATGGAGGCCCGCATTGATGATCCGTCGTTACCCGTCACGCCAGACAGTGTGTTGGTTTTGCGTAATGCGGGTCCAGTCGGGGCGCCTGGCATGCCCGAAGCAGGTTTGATTCCGATTCCCAAAAAGCTGCTGGCACAAGGGGTACGCGATATGGTTCGGATTTCGGATTGCCGGATGAGCGGGACGGCTTATGGCACCGTGGTGTTGCATATTACGCCGGAAGCTGCAGTGGGTGGTCCGTTGGCTTTCGTCCAAGACGGGGATCTCATTGAATTGGATGTCCCGGCACGCAGACTGACGCTATGTGTGAGCGAGGCGGAACTAGCGCGTCGGCGTGCTGGCTGGCAGCCACCGCAGACGACAGCGGATCGCGGTTATCTAAAGTTGTTCCTCGAACACGTGTTACAAGCGGACGAAGGTTGCGACTTCGACTTTCTGCGTTCCGTCCGCTGAAGTCTATTCAATAGGTCAGGAGGCTGAATGCGGCATGCGGTTGATGACGCTACGCGAATCCGCTGGGGAAACTTTGGCTGTCCGATGGCAGGACTTGGTCATACCCATACCGGAGTTAAACGCTCGGTTGGGAACGGACTTTGCTCCTCATCTGTCCGGCCTGTTGGAACAGAACGGGTTGGCAGAACTACAACAGGTGGTGTCCGAATGGCATTCCATGACTCCTGCCTGGTTGCCACAGGCAGGTCAACCGCTGACCTCGTGTCGTTTCGGTCCGCTGTTACGTCACCCGCGCAAGATTTGGGGGATTGGTTTAAATTACCGGGAGCATGCCGGGGATCTGCACGAGGTGGCTCCGACGGAAGAACCGGCCAGCTTTATGAAGGCGGATACCACCCTGATTGGTCCAGGAGACGACATTCTCCTGCCTGTTCAATCGCAGCGCGTGACGGCTGAAGCTGAGCTGGGGGTGGTGATAGGACGGGCGTGCAAGGACGTACCGTTGGAAGAGGCCGCGTCGGTGGTCGCTGGATTTGTTGCGCTGCTTGATATGACGGCAGAAGACATTTTGCAAAGGAATCCGCGGTTTCTGACGCGTGCGAAAAACTTCGACACGTTTCTTAGCCTTGGGCCCGAACTGGTCACGACGGACGAAGTGGTGGATGTACTCGCGTTAACGGTGGGGACCTATGTCAACGGGCGGTTGCAGCGGGCCAATCAAGTGGCGCACATGACATTTCAACCGTGGTTTCTTGTGTCGTTTCATTCCCAGGTGATGACGTGGTTGCCTGGTGATCTGTTGGCAACCGGAACCCCTGGGGCAGCGGTGATCCGCCCGGGTGATGTGGCCGAGTGCCGGATTGACGGCTTCCTGCCCTTGTGCAACCCGGTTCGTGAATACGCCGCACGAGACTGCCGTTGAGCGGCTGTACGCAAGGGGCGAAAGCGATGGACGTGTTGCACGAACTGTTACATCAGGTTCCGTTGCCGTGGGTCCTACCTGTTCGGCAGCGGTTTGACCGGGAGCGTATCCGCTCTGTTGAGGCGGCCGTGGCGGAAGCCGTGGCCGCGGCAGCGGTGGCGGGGCGCATTCGCGCAGGGAGCAAGGTGGCGCTGGCTGTGGGGTCGCGCGGAATTGCGCAATTGCCAGCGTTGGTGCGTGCAACCGTGGGTGTGCTGCGCAGATATGGAGCGGAACCGTTTGTGGTGCCTGCCATGGGCAGTCATGGTGGCGCGACGGCTGAAGGGCAAGCCGCCTTGCTCGCACGGTTGGGCGTCTCGGAACAGACTGTGGGGGCACCAGTCCGTTCCTCGATGGAGGTGGTTGAGGTTGGTGTAGCCTCGGACGGTTTGCCGCTGTATACGGATGCGTTGGCGGCCCAAGCGGACGGCATCGTATTGCTCAACCGGATCAAACCTCACACATCGTTTCGCGGACCCGTGGAATCTGGTTTGTTGAAGATGCTGGTGATTGGCTTAGGCAAGCAAAAGGGTGCGGAGATGGCACACATCTTTGGGTTTCCCGACTTATCGCGGCGCATTCAGGATCGCGCGGCGCATCTGTTAACGCGGCTGCCTGTGTGGTTTGGTGTTGGCGTCATTGAAAACGCCTACGATGAACTGGCGCGAATTGTCGTTCTGCCGGCAGAGCGCCTTCTGGTTGAAGAACCTGTCCTGCTGGAGGAAGCACGCCGGCGAATGGCGCGCATCCTGTTGCCGGATCTGGACGTCTTGGTCGTCGACGAGGCGGGCAAAGACATCAGTGGTGTGGGGATGGACCCGAACGTCACCGGTCGCTATCCAACTGAAGGGATAGAACCGGGACTGCGGATCCGCCGGATTGTCGTCTTGCGGTTAACTGAGAAAACGGACGGCAATGCGGCTGGGCTTGGGTTGGCGGATGTCACCA
>JAILZF010000153.1 GCA_023512635.1 Alicyclobacillus sp.
CGTTTTTCCATCTCTGCTGCCCGCCGCGACCGAACCAACCGCAGGCACTCCGATTCCACCTGGTTGCGATACGCTTCAAAGCGGCGCAACTCCTCGTCCGTGACCGCCTGTAAGTCGTCGAACGGAGCGTCAGCCATAAGCCGTACGTCCAAACCTTTCAGGATGGCCACCGCCGCCTGCTCGTCGATATCCACCACGACAAAGCACAAGTCGTGGCCGTATGACTTGCGGGTGACTAGGTCTCCCGTCTTCCACAATGCACTCCGCCTCCTCCCAGGCAACTTCCGCCTGCCCCAGCATATGCCTGGGGAGAGACCGCGGAATGGGCTATCCCGCGGTCTTAAGGAGGCTTTCCGGATGAGCGGGTCTTTCCTCCCCATTTGTGCCATTGTTCCGGTTCACGGAGACACGAGTGCGTTGGTGAACGTCTACCGGCAACTGCACCGAGCCGGCGTGCAGGTGTGTATCACCGTGCTCAACGGGACAGCACCGCCTCTTGCCGCCGCGGCCGCCACACAGCAGGCGGCAAACCTGGGGTTGCACTGCACCGCCCTCACGTTCTCCACGGCGCTTGGCCCCGATGTGCCGCGTGCCATTGGTGCGATTGCCGCTTTGCGCCGAAAGCCGGAAATCCCTTGGCTTCTGTTCCTTGACGGGGATTGGCAGGGAGGATTTGGGCCAATGCTCGGCGAATGGATCTGCCACGCGGAATCTCGGCCTGGAGTATGGTTTCAAGCTGCACCAGTCCACGAATCCCTGAATCCCCCATCTCCGGGCTCGTTAGAGCCTCCTTCAGGAAGCTGCAGGGGTCAGACCTTGATACGTGGTGACTGGCGGCGGGCAGAACGTCCTGATTTGCAGGTATGGCAGTCGGCATGGCTTCACCCTTGCTGGCCCGGGCCCGGACGCGGCGTCAATCCGGCAGAACCCCCTTGGCTGATCCACCGGACAGTGTTTGTCGAAATCTCCCCGTTGTGGTTATACCACCCCGGGCTGTGGTACGCTTGCTGCGTTGCTGCGGCCAAGCACGGGCTGCCTCTGCACATTTGGCAGGACTGGGACAGCCGTTGCACCGGCAACCCGGTGCGCAGTGCGGCGCACACTCAAGCAATGCACGATACGCTGTGGGGGGACGCCCTGGAAGCTGCGCGGCTGTTGCTCGGACAACGCCCCAGCCGACGTTGGCAGGGGCGCGAACTCCTTGGATACCACACGCAGCGGCGGCTCGATGTACTACTGGCATGTGCAGCAACCTGGTCTTGGGCTGCAACGCCCTCAGCCACCCAGGCTGACAGCAAGTGAGGTCCCCGGGGTTAGGCCTTGGTGTAACGATCCGCTACCTTAGCTGCACCAAACGAATCTGGCTTGATCCGCGGTTCATACCCGTTCTGCGCAATCCATGCTGTAATTTCCCGGACCAACGATTTGGTCGCCCCGCGCTCCCCAACGTCCAGGTGAACTTCCAACTGCCAGTCAGCCCCCCGGCTGTGCAACTGTTCAGACAACAGACTGCCTGCCTGCAGTGAGCATGCTGCCTCTGTAAACATCCGCTGTCGCAAGGAATAAATGTGGTCGTGTTGCACGCGGTGAATGTAGTAACGGGCGCCTTTCCCGACATGGTGCAAGATCACCGCGGTGACAAAGGTGACCGTATGACGCCCTGGCCGGGGTTGGGAGTCTGTCCCTACCATGAGCCGAAAACGGTCCCGTGGGGCTGCCTGAACCTGCGCTAACAAGTCATCTACAACCTCTTCCAGCGACAGCGTGCCGCGGCTTGGACTGTCGAACGTCCACATGCCGGTACAGCTCCTTTTGTTTACCGCTTGGCTCCAGTATATGCGAGATGCGCAACCAGCGCCGCCGCCAGCCCGGCAAACTCTGACAACGACAAGGTTTCACCGCGCCGTTCCGGGTCGATGGCTGCTTCCGCCAACACCTGCTGAGTAGCCTGCTTGTCCAGCCCCAACCCCGTCAGCGCGTTGCGCAGCGTCTTCCGGCGCTGGCCAAAGGCGGCCCGGACTACACGAAAAAACAACCGCTCATCCTCGACCTGGACGGCCGGCTGCGGGCGTACCCGCAAACGGACGAGCGCAGACTCAACCTTAGGCGGCGGAATGAACGCCCCCGGCGGGACGCGCCCTAACCAGTCCACCTCGGCACGGTACTGGACCGCCACACTCAAGGCACCGTACGCCTTGCTGGCCGGTGGTGCCTGCAGCCGCTCGGCCACTTCCCGCTGCACCATCAAGACCGCCCGTTGAAAACGTACTCCCGATTCTAACATGTGCAGCAGAATCGGCGTGGTGACGTAATACGGCAGATTTGCCACCACCACCACTTCACGGCAGTCGGCAAACGCCTGCCACAGCTCATGCCAGTCCAGCTCAAGCACGTCTGCCATGCGCACCTGCACGTTATCGAACCCTGCCAAGGCGTTGGCCAGCACGGGAGCTAACGTGGTGTCTTTCTCGACACACAAGACACGGCGGGCCTGCTGTGCTAGACGTTGAGTGACCACCCCGGCCCCCGGCCCAATTTCAAACGCTCCGTCGGCCGCGGAGACGTTGGCTGCTGCCAGAATCCGCTGGAGTGCATGTGCATCCACCAAGAAATTTTGTCCTAGTTGTTTTTTAAAACGAAATCCCGCGGCTTGTAACAACGACATCAGTTGGCTGGGTTTGCTGACATCCGTGCCCATGGCCCCCGGGCCCCCTTTGCAAGGTGCCTGCCTCCGCCAGCCGTTCCTCGGCTGCTGCGGCGTTTAAAGCTGCCTGCCACCCCGCGCGCGTGACGCCCAGTACGTTTAGTTTGCGCACAAACGACTTGGCATTGCTGTAACCTATCCGCAAGAACTCGCCAACTCGTTGCCTGCGCGCCGCCGCCTGAGGGTGGTGAGCCAATCCTGCCGCCACCAAGTCGGCCAGCGTAAACCCGGGCTCGGAGAGGTCTTCGGCCCCTGGC
>JAILZF010000154.1 GCA_023512635.1 Alicyclobacillus sp.
ATATTCATCATGGTTGATTTCCCTGACCCGGATGGCCCCATGATGGCCACGAACTCGCCCTGGTCGATGGTTAAATCGACACCGTTGAGCGCCCGGATCAACTGACCGCCCACGTTGTATTCGCGCACAAGGTTCGAGATTTCTATCAAACGGCTCATGGCTTAACCCCTGCCTCCGCCGCCCATACGGACAGCCCCACCGCCGCCTAACCCTGGAAATCCGAAACCGCCCACGCCACCGCTGCGGCCGCTGCTAGAACTGCTGCTGCTTGTTCCGTTTAGGCTGGGCGGGACCATCAGGATTTGTTCCCCTTCCGTCAAACCGCTCTTAATTTCCACCGTACGGGTGCCAAACAGACCCACCTGAACAGGTTGGAAGTACACCCCAGGCGGCAGATTCTTAAACAGATTCTGCAGGTTACCGCCAGCCTGCGCACGGCCAGTGTTCCCTCCCCCGCCGCGCGTACCACCGCCCGTGCCGAAGGTGCCGCCACCAGAACCGGCATACCGGCCACTGCCTTGGCTGCCACTCGCCGCGCTGCCTGTACCACTGGGACCGCCGCTGCCTGCCGTCCCGTTGGCCGGCTCTCCTCCGCTGCCACTGGCTGCATTACCGTTTCGCCGAACACCCTCCGTAGTGCCGTTGGCCGGCGGGGTCCCCACCACCAGCACACCTTCCACAGACCCTATCTGCACCAGCGATATGGCAGGAACCGTCAAGACGTGATCTGCTTCCGCTGTCTGGATGGAGACGTTGGCCGACATGCCCGGTTTCAAATCGCCCGAACTGTTGTCGACACTGGCGATGACGGTATACTCCGTGACGTTTTGCACCACTTGGGGCGTCGGGTACACCTGTAACACCTTGCCACTGTACGTCTTGTTCGGGTAGGCCGGAACGGTTACCGTCACCGCGTCGTCGGGACGGATGCTGCCGATGTTCGATTGCGGCACCTGGATGTTAATCTGCAAGTCCTGCTGGTCAGAGTCTTGCATCGCCACCACTGCCCCTGAGACATTCTCGCCCGGGTTAAAATTGGTGGCTGTAATCACACCGTCGATGGGAGCTTTGAGTACCGTATTGGCTTCGTTGATCTCAGCCGTCTGCAGCTGCGCCTGCGCAGTGGTCACCCCCGCTTCCGCACTTTGCACCGCTGCCTGGGCCTGTTGCACCGTAGCCGGGTCTGGCGGCTGTTGCAGCTGCTGCAGCGCCGCTTGTGCACTCTGCAGGTTGGCTTGCGCCTGGACGACCTGGTTTTGTAAACTGTCCAACTGTTGTTTTTGTTGTGTCTTGTCGTTGATGGCCGCCTGCACCGCCTGCAAGTTCTTCACAGCAGCATCGTACTGCGCCTGAGCCTGTTGCACCGAGGAGTTGTCGTTCGTCTGATCCTTGGCGATTTGTGCGTTGTCTTGCGCGACCTGAGCAGCCGCCTGGTTGTACGCTTGCTGCGCCTGTTGCAGCGTGTTGTAGCCGTTGTTCAGCGAATTGTAGATGGTCTGTGTAGTGGACAACACCGTGCTGTACGGGTTGTTTCCCGGATAGCCTTTTTGTTGCCAACTCTGATACGAGGCCAAAGCGTTCTGGTAGTTTTGATACGCTTCTTGCACCTGTTGTTGGGTAATGTTTCCATACTGTTGCTGCGCCATTTGCAGGTTTTGCTGAGCTGTGGCCAAATTGGCCTGGTCTTGCTGCAGTTTCGCCTGGTCGCTCTGCAACTGCGCTTGCTGATTGGCCTGGGTGTTTTGCTGGTTGGCGATGGCCGCGTCAAGCGCCGCTTTTGCCTGGTTGACCTGGTTTTGGGCGCTGATGAGCTGTTGCTGTGTCTGGGTGGGGTCGTTAAACAGCGCCAACTGGTCCTCATACTGCTGCTGTGCCCCTTTTAATGCGGCCTCAGCCTTGGCCACATTGGCTTGTGCGGCAGCCAGGTCTCCCGGCGTCGGACCCTCGGTGGTCTGAGCCAGTTTCGCTTGCGCCTGCGCCAGGTTGGCCTGCGCCTGAACCATGTTGGCTTTGGCTTGTTGCAGCTGGATCTGCGCGTTGGAGTCGTCCAGCGTGGCCAAGACCTGCCCCGCCTTCACCTTGTCTCCAACTTTGACATTCAGTGTCTTTAAAACGCCTGACCCGCCGACGAATGACAAGTTGACGGTCGTTTTCGGCTGAATCGTACCGCTGGCACTGATGGTTTGGACGACCGTGCCATAACTCACCTTGTAGATATTCGATGCCGAGATGGCCGTTGTGGATGACCGCGTCCGCTCATACGCCACCAGCCCTGCGCCCAGGACGAGAACCACGGCAGCGCCGCCAGCCACCCATTTCCGCGTCTTCTTCCACGCGGACGATTTAGGAACCCGCGGGACAGTGGCTTCCTGTGTCCTGACGACCGGTTCATTCAACATGGCAGCGTCTCCTCTTCATCGTACAAATTTTTGATGCTTTGATGGTATGTGAGAATGCTTGAAATCCCCTTGAATTCCCTTTGAAATCCGCTGGCTTTGCTAAAACGGTGCACTTGCTGCACGTGAATACGCGCGGACGTGAATACGCGCGGATATAAAGAAAGGCCGCCGCACCTGCGGCAGCCTGCCCGCAAAGATCCTGCCTCTGCTCATACGCGGCGGGAGGGCAGCCATCACCCCGTCCCGTGTACTGACTTATCCCCAGAGGCTCGCCAGCCAACCACCGTACAACGGCACGTGCAGGGCCATGCCGAACAAGGCGTACAAACCCGCCCAACAGACCAGCGCATACACCACCGACAGGCGCCAGCGCTCACGTGACCGCCATTTAAGGTACAAGAACAGGTAGATGGGAATGGCAAGCGTGAAACCTAGTAGCCAAATGATCAACAGCAACCCAATAAACCACAGAAAGGCGTTAAGCATGGAGCGCGTCCGAAGCCCCGGCACACGTTCGACCCATCCGCTGGTATCCACC
>JAILZF010000155.1 GCA_023512635.1 Alicyclobacillus sp.
CAGCCAGTGCCAGAGCGATGTCATCCGCCAAGCTGACAATGCGCGCAACCTTGACGCCGACCGCTGGTTGAATTTCATAGCGCGTCACCGCAGGCCCACGGCTGATTTCCAGAACCCGCGCTTGCACGCCAAAGCTCTCAAACGTCGCCTCCAGCTTGCGGGCGTTTTCCTGCGCACCGTGTAAATCAAACCCGCCTGCCACTGGTTTAGGTAAGGCAAACAGACGCAAAGGCGGTAATTCGTACGGCGCAGCTTGAGGAGAATGGGCCCATGTCGCCACGCCCGCCTCCCCGTGCGACCGTCCGACGGCCCCGTCCGCAGCCGCAGGCGGAACCGCCGGCAAGCGTTCGGGATAGCGTGCGATGATCTGGTTCCCCACTTGTTCCATCTCGACTGCCCAAGGGACTGAATCGTCCGCTGCGACCTGCTCCCCATCGCGGTCCTGCTCTTGTAGGCGCCGTGAGAAATCGCGAATCACCGGCCGCTGACCAGATTCCGATTCCGGCCAGGCAGAAGTCAAAGGCCCGTTGTCTTCATGCTCTGCCACGGTGGTGAACCCTGTTGCACGGCCGCGCCGGGAGGTGTGCCGCTCCTCCGCCACCACTTCACCCTCTAACACCAGTTCTGACTGGCGTCGGCTGCGGCGTGGGCCGTTCGCCGCGGAGCTTTTAGGGTCTTGAGCCGCCTTGTCCTGGCCGAACAACACCTCGACGTACTGTTTGCTGCCTCGCCACAGCCCCTCCAGCCGGCGCTCCATCCAACGGGTACCTCGCTGTACCCCCGCCACCAACGATTTCTGCGTGACCAATGCCGCCCCTACAAGAGCACACACCACCAACACCAAGTAAGTCCCCAGGTCTGAAAATAAGTAGTGGCAAACGGCAAACACCACCGCCCCGACCAACCCGCCACCCGCTTGGACCGGTCCGTTGACAGAAGGGACTCGGCCAAGAATCAGGTCGCGCACGTTGTCTACCGCCTGCAGCGTCACCTGAATCACAGGAACTTGACCCTGGGGGTAGTAAGGTGCGACGTTTTGGTACAGATCCATTTCCATCAGGGTCAGCCACATCACAAACAACACCAGCAACCCGACATGCCGGTGCGTCCAGGCAAAAGGTGCGCGCTGGACCATCATATAGACTGCTGCATACCCTAGAAAAACAGGGACTAAAAAGCTCCACGACCCAGCCAGGTAGACAAACGCCACATCCAAATAGCGTCCTACCACACCCAACCGGCCTAGCGCCAATGCGCTCAACGTGAGCAACGCCATGCCCAGCATTTCGTATTCTAAAACACTTCGTTTCTGCTGTTGCTTGCCCATACCGTCCTCCTGAGAGGGACTCGTCTTCCCTCTCAGGACAGTTCGCCTTTCCTGCCCTGCTTTCCTGCCGATTGGCAGCGCCTGGTCACGTTTCCATAGCCCCAACGCCGGGACTCAGCCTGTGCCTTTCAATGAGGGTACCGTATGATAGCCCCTGGCTGCCACTCCGGCCGCAAGTAGTGTTGAGGGTTGGCACTGATCAAGCGCTCCACGCGCACCTGACCACGGCCGACCGGCGTGACCACCATCCGTACTCCTCCGACTTCTATTTCCTCGCGGGCAGCAGGTTCTGAAGCGTAGTCCTGAAACAACCACTCTGCAGGAACAATCGTCCACAGCGTACTCACTGCACCACCCCTGCCTCCCGAACTGCACTGCCGCGGTTCCGCTCTATCAGGTCTTTAAGCTTTTTCATAGCCTGGCCCAACCCGCCGACCTCGTCAATCAACCCGTAGCGCACAGCGTCCCGGCCCACCACGGTCGATCCGATGTCGCGCGCCATCTCACCCGTATTCAGCATCAGTTCACGAAATTTTTCTTCCGTGATCCGCGAGTGTTCAACGACAAATCGCGTGACCCGCTCTTGCATCCGTTCCAAGTACTCAAACGACTGAGGCACGCCAATCACCATCCCGGTCAAACGGATGGGGTGAATGGTCATGGAAGCTGTCTCAGCAATAAACGAGTAGTCTGCACTCACCGCAATGGGCACCCCAATGGAGTGGCCTCCCCCCAAGACCAGGGATACGGTGGGTTTGCTTAAACTCGCCACCATCTCCGCAATCGCCAATCCGGCCTCCACGTCTCCGCCTACGGTGTTAAGTACAATCAAAAGCCCTTCAATCGAATCGTTTTGCTCCACAGCCACCAACTGCGGGATGACATGCTCGTATTTGGTGGTCTTGTTTTGAGGGGGCAGCGTCATGTGCCCTTCAATTTGGCCAATGATGGTGAGGCAGTAAATGTTTGAATCTTCCGCTTGAACCGGTTGTGTCTGTCCCAGCGACTCTACACTCTGCACCACGCCACCCTGCCCGCCTGTCTCCGGGGCAGCGGTGTCTGACTCTGCCCAAGCATGCATCTTCTCCACCCACAACGCCTCCCTGCAAGGCAGCATCGGCCTCTAACCGCTGCCGGACATTCCCATAGCCCCCTTAGTATGTAAATCATCGGCCGAGGATATACAAAAACCGGCCGGTTATCTCCGGCCGGTCTGTATCCTAGAGCAAAAGGTCCAAATAGCGTGAGCCGCTCAAGCTTCCATGATGATGGGCAGGATCATCGGCCGGCGGCGCGTTTGGTCGAACAGATAACGGCCCAGCGCCTCGCGTACCGCCGTCTTCAGCGAGGACCACTCGCTGATGTTGTCTGCTACCATCTTCGTCAACGTCGCTTCGACCAAGCGGGTCGCCTCGTCCAACAACGCTTCCGATTCCCGGACGTACACAAAACCGCGGGAGATAATGTCGGGTCCCGAGAGGATGGCCCCCGACTCCTTGGACAGCGTCACCACCACCACCAGGATACCGTCTTGCGACAACAGCTTGCGATCCCGTAGAACAATGTTCCCGACATCCCCTACGCCAAGTCCGTCGA
>JAILZF010000156.1 GCA_023512635.1 Alicyclobacillus sp.
CCTGTCACGCTGGAGACCGCGGGTTCGAATCCCGTCAGCTCCGCCATATAAGGGCCTATAGCTCAGCCGGCTAGAGCGCACGACTGATAATCGTGAGGTCAGAGGTTCGAGTCCTCTTAGGCCCACCAGAGCAAGGTAAAAGCTCCGCAACCGGGTTAGACCGGAGAGGGGTTTTTTATCTTTTTGTTCTCTTCGCAGATTCAGCCTCTTGGCATAGAGGATGGACGCTGCGCAAGGCGGGGTTGTCCAACCTGCTGCGCGGAAGGGCGTGCATAGACGGCAGCAGGGCCCAGAGGCGGCGTTGGTTTACGCCAAAACAACGCCCGGTCTGACGGTCAGGGGATTGACGGCTGCTTGCCTGGCAGTTAAGCTGGTGGCAGGTGAGCTGAGTACAGTGTAGCTGAGCTGAGTCGAGCCAGAGGGATCATGGAGATCGATGACCCCGGATTCCGTATATCCTGGCCACAGCTACGGCTGTGGCTTCTTTCGTGAATCCGCACCCTTTGGTTCAGCTCCAGCGCGAGCTGAAAGGATGGTGCGCGTGTTACTCATTCTCGACAACTTTGATTCCTTTACGTATAACTTGGCGCAGTACTGCGCGGAACTCGGGGCAGAGGTTCATGTGCTGCGCAACACAGCCACGCTGGCAGAGCTGCAGGCTCTTCGCCCGGAGGCGTTGATTGTGTCGCCGGGGCCGTGTACCCCTCACGAAGCGGGGGTTTCATTGGACGCCATACGTTATTTTGCGGGCCGCATCCCGGTGCTCGGGGTATGCCTAGGCCACCAGGCGTTGGGCCAAGCGTTTGGCGGGCGCGTCGTCCGGGCGCCTGTCTTGATGCACGGGAAAACTTCGTGGATCTATCACACGGGCGATCCGCTGTTTCAAGGGATTCCCAACCCTTTTTTGGCCACTCGCTACCATTCCCTGATTGTCGAGGCGGACACCTTGCCTGATACATTGACCGTCACGGCTGAGTGCGACGGCTTGATTATGGGTTTGCGCCATCAACCTACGGGGGCGGTGGGGGTGCAGTTCCACCCTGAGTCGATTTTAACGCCGTGGGGGAAAGTGCTGTTAGCTAACTTCTTAGGCTTTGATACCTCCGGGTTGATCGCGTCCATCGGGCGTACGCTGGCCGCGGGCATGCCGGAACTGACTGTGCAGGAGGGTGTGCGATGACAGCGGCGTACGTGCGAACGGCCGCGGGAGACCCGTTTTATCTGTACTTGCACCTGACTGCGGCGTTGGGCGAGGGTCAGGTGTTTTTGCTCGACGCGGCGCAAGACGACGCCCATCCGGCTTACCAAATGAGCCTGTTGGCTGCATTCCCTGTGTTGGAGGTGGCGGTCAAGGACCACCGTGTGCTGGTTTTTACCGAGCCTGCCTTGCAGGCCTACTTGACTCGCCAGTTGCAAGCGGCCGGGTTTACCCTGACGCCAGCTGCAGATGGGGAGGGATTCGCCCGCAGCGTACTCGCGGTGACGCCGTGGACGACGCACGCAGCAGACCCGATGGCTTTCTTGGAGGCTGTGCGCGCCGCGTTGCGGCCGTTGCAAGCAGGACCTGTTCCGCCGTTTGCGGCCGGATTTCTTGGATATATAGGGTACGATGCTGTCCACTACTTAGAAAAATTGCCTCGAACAACCGTCGATGACCGGGGATTGCCTGACGTGCGCCTGCAGTGGCACGCCTGTACCCTACACTGGTCACATGGCCAAGTGCTTGGCTATTCGGCGCTCGGTATGCTGCAGCACGTCCTTCCGCCGGAGCGGCTGCAGGCATGGGAAGCGGCTATATCGAAGGTATGGACACTCACGGATCAGTACATGGCTCATCCTCAGTCTCCCCAGTGGTTGGCCGAACCGGAGGTGGCGGACGCTGTCACTGCCGTGGACGATGTTCCGCAGCCGGTGTTTGAAGCCGCGGTGGAGCGTGCCAAGGAGTACATCCGCGCCGGTGACATCTTTCAAGTGGTTCTCTCCAAACGCGTGCGCGTGGAACGGCGGGTGCCCTATGCCTTGGCGTACGACCGTCTGCGCCGGCTCAATCCATCACCGTACATGTTCGTCGCTACGTATCCGGACCTGCGCTTGTTTGGGGCCAGCCCGGAGGTGCAGTTCCGCGCAGTCGACGGGGTGGCGCAGATGAAGCCGATTGCCGGGACGTCCAAAGGCCGGGGGCGTACGCCTGCCGAAGACGAGGCGTTGCGGCAGGCTTTGCTGCAGGATGAAAAAGAGCGGGCAGAGCATATCATGCTCGTCGATTTGTGCCGCAATGACTTGGGACGGGTGTGTACCACCGGATCGGTCCGCGTCGATAAACTGTTAACGGTGGAGCCGTACTCGCACCTTTTCCATCTGGTTTCGGAAGTGTCAGGAAAACTACGACCTGATGTCAGCGTCTTTCACGCATTGCTTGCCACCTTCCCGGCTGGCACCCTCACAGGGGCACCGAAAATCCGGGCGATGGAGATCATCGACGAGCTGGAGCACTACGCCCGCGGACCGTACGGGGGTCTGATTGGCATGGTGGACTTCGCAGCCAACGCCAATACAGCCATCATCATCCGGACGGTGATTGAATGGAATGGGCAGTACTACGTACAAGCCGGTGCTGGCTTGGTGGCTGACAGTCAACCGCGGCAAGAGTGGCTGGAAACCGGTCACAAGGCGGGGGCCCTCATGGAAGTGCTGGGTGTCCGCTCGGCCACGGTCCGGTCGTAACCGTACGCGGGGACAGCGCGGTGCTGGGCATGCGTCTGGGCCTTGTGCACCAGCACCGGCTGTGATATATTAGATATCGTGACTTGCGCCTATAGCTCAGCGGATAGAGCACCGGTCTCCGGAACCGGGTGCGGGGGTTCGATTCCCTCTAGGCGCACC
>JAILZF010000157.1 GCA_023512635.1 Alicyclobacillus sp.
CCCATAAACAGTACAACGCGCAACACACCTGGTTGGTCACGTGCCCGTGCGTGACGAGGGCTTGTTGATGCGCCGCGGCTACCAGATCTGCGTCTGTACCTTTATGCCACAAGGCAAGCGGCAAGGTGCGCATCAGCGCCCCGTTGCCCTTGCCCTCTGGCAGCACCTGTCCAGCCCGCGCAGGCGGAACACCTCTTCTCAATTGCCGTATGGCTTCCCTTGTCTGATGACCCACGCCAAACACACGGCCATCCACCGTCCACAGCCCGCGCTCATACCATGCCACCAGTTTTGCAGCAAAGTCATCTAAGTCCAAACATCCTCGCGTCAACAGCGATTCCAACAAGCACAAGGCCTGGGCCCCGTCGTCTGACCACGTCCCCGGCGGCACCTGCCGGTAGCGTACAGAAAAACCCGGTGGCGGCATTAGGTCTAATTGCGAGGCTGGGGGTAAAAGTTGCGGGGAACAACCTTCATAGGGCACGCCGACCGCATCTCCGAGCAACAGCCCCCAAACCCCTCCGCGCAGCCGGTCAGCCCACGCTTCCTCCCTCGCCAACCAAGCCTCTCCCTTCGCCAAACGTTCCGTGCCCCTGGGCGCCCGGCTTACATGGAAACCTGGCGCGGTGAGCCTGCGCCTTAGGGCACTCCTCAAGCTTGCTTCTCCCCCGCCGGTTTGGCAAGCTATTCCCTGGCTACCCTATGGGCCAACCCGAGTCGCCTTCCAGACGTACCCTGCGTCATGGCCTTGGGGTAAGATACCCCCGTCTTCCCCTAGAGTTCTACCGGCCAGATGACACCGGTTGGGAGTACGCTGCCGCCACTCGCAACAAGGTGGCGCGCATACTGCCTTCGCTCGCCTCCAAGCGCCCTGCCAAGTCCAACGCACTGCCGTGGCACACCGTGGCAAACACCAGGGGAACCCCTATGGAAAACGCGCTGCCTTGGTCAAACCCGGTCAACTTCACCGGCAGGTGAGCCTGATCGTGGTACAAGGCAATCAAGGCGTCGTATTGACGGCTTTGTAAAAACAACACGTCCGCCGCAACCGGACCGCTCACCTGCACCCCGTCCGCCTGCAGCCTGGCAATCAGCGGAGCTATCCACGCTTGTTCTTCACATCCTAACAACCCGTTTTCGCCAGCATGCGGGTTGAGCCCGGCCACGGCCAACCGCGGCGGACTAAAACCCAGCCGCTGCAAGG
The DNA here is from genome assembly GCA_023512635.1 of Alicyclobacillus sp. Taxonomy (GTDB): domain Bacteria; phylum Bacillota; class Bacilli; order Alicyclobacillales; family Alicyclobacillaceae; genus JAILZF01. The sequence goes on from JAILZF010000157.1 coordinate 1,205, forward strand.
CGTCGTGGGCTGCCCGGATGGCCCGTTCCAGCAGGCAGTCGTCCAACCGCACCAGCGCTTCCCGCAAAGACAGGTGCAGGGTGGTGTTGACCACCCGCATCTGGTCATTGACCAACATCAGGAACACATGGTCTGGGTTCAACCCTAAGACGTGCGCCAAAAGCTGAGGGTAATCGGTGTACGGGATGTCGGCGGCGGCCAGGGCCGCCTTGGTTTGTGGTCCAGCTGCCACCGCCTGTACGCGGCCTTGGCGAGCCCATTCAACAGCCAGTCGGGCGTACGCAGCAGACGCTCTGCCTGTCTCGGCGCGGACTTGGCCAATCCAGGCCGTGTCCACTTGCACGCCCGGCGGTTCAAACACGTCCAACTGACCTTGGATACCCGACGCCGCTACCTCGGTCACCACGCGCACTTTCCATGGCAGGTGCAGACGTTCAACATAGGAGGAGAGAATCCCCACATCCCCAATCAAGAGTGGCCGGCATAAACGGTAGATTGACTCATCACGCAGCGCTTTGATGATAACCTCCGGGCCAATGCCAGCGGGATCGCCTAACGGAATGGCCACCACGGGCCGATGGTCACACAAAACCCTGTCCGCCTCCTTCCGCGCAGCAAGCGGGTACACGCGAAAACACTCTTAGGCTCAAGCGCGTTAAGACACCGCGGTCTGCTCTTGATTTGGGAAGGAAGAGTTTGAGCTGATACGGACGCGCGACAAGACCACGGTCACCATGGCCAACAGAGCCATGACGGCAAACGCCAGCATATACCCTTCTAAGGAAAGGTTGTACCGTACCAGCCAACCCACCACCACAGGGCCAAAAATGGAGCCAAACCGGCCAATACCCGCATTCCACCCAATCCCTGTGGCGCGAACATTGGTCGGATAGACGTGTGCCAGAATGGTTTTGATGCCTGCCTGCACTGCGGTGAACAGACCCACGAGCACGCTGAAGACGTAAATGTAAGCGTTAGAAGACCCCAGACCAAACAACACCACGCTCACGGCCAGCAACAAGAAATAGAGAATGGTCACCCGTTTCGGACCGTAACGGTCCATGAACACTCCCATCAACAGGTTCCCGATGACCTGAGCGATGTCAACCACCAGACTAAAGCTGAAACTGCGGACCAAACCGTGTCCCGACTTGACCATCAGCGACGGCAGCCAAGAGGCGTAGCCGAACATGAACAGAAGGGTAAAAAACGTACCAACCCAGAGCAGCACCGTGGTAGCGCCAAGGCCGCCCTGGAACAGCAAACGGACGTTGGCCAGGTTGTGCTGCTCTTCAACTTGATCCAACAAAAACGTATACTGGCCGCGCTGAAACGCAGTGTAGCCCAACTGAACCAACGTTTCCCGAATCAGGTCAAAGCGCTGTTTTTTCGCTAAGATTTGCAGCGATTCCGGCAGATACTTTAACATGACCAGGCTGTACACCACAGGCAGCAACCCGACAAGGAACATCCCTTTCCAGCCAAACGCTGGAACCATGAAGATGGCGACGACCGCCGCCAAGGCCCAGCCGGTGACAAACCCGGCGTACACCGCTGACACCCACACCCCCCGGCGCTGCGGAGGCGCGTACTCTGCCGCAATCGAAGCCGAAATGGGCATCACCCCGCCAATGCCAAAGCCGGACAACACACGGAAGACC
>JAILZF010000158.1 GCA_023512635.1 Alicyclobacillus sp.
CAACGAGAGCATCCAAAACAGCAGCAACAACGGCCAAAGGGTGTGTTTGTCCGGGACACTCATCCAAAGGTTATATGAGATTTCAGTGAGTGCGTACAGATTAAGGACAAACACGCGCCGCGCCATGGTTCGGACCCGTGGTGCCAGCCATGGACTCACCACGCCAATGACCAGCATGTGCCAGGCGGCCCATAGGGCTGTCGGGCTCAAACCAAACATGAGGATGCGCCCGCCGGCGATGATACAGGCCGCCGGGATGGAGGCCCAAGCCCCCACATAGGCAGCGATGACAATCACGGGAAGATGACGCAAGTCGGTGATGGTGTCCCCGGACAGATGCAAGCTGTATGCCATCAGGACCACACCCAGCGTGCCTGCTTCGAGCCCCAAGGCGATTTTCCAGGTAATGGGCAAACGTCTGCTAAGCGCCCGTCTGCGAAAGGCTGGCGCCGCCATGCAGATAAATGTACAGATAATGCAGATGTTCGCGAAAAACTCGCGCACGAGCCACTCACCCTGTCCCTTGCGGCCCTTTCTTCTGTCTCGTTCCGTGTTTGCCGCGTTCCCCCTGAGCAACCGGTAAACACCGTAAGTATACCAATTCTCCGTGCAGGTTAGAGCAAAACTTTTTCTCTCTCGGCCTCGCATCGTGCAGGTCACGTGTCACTGATGTGGACCCAGTGATGTGGACAAACGGGCCGACAGACAAGTGGACAGCCCGCTGCGGCATAAGCCTGAACCAGGAAGGAGGTCGGGCCCATGCCGACAGGTCAAGGTCCACGTCCAATGACGTATAGTTGCATCGGCACACAAGATTTGGTACGGTCAGCGGCGCCACCCTTACGCCAGTGGCTTGCCCAGGAACTCGAGCGCTGGCTGGCGGAGACCCAAGAGCTGCAGGTGAAGGCCGAGATACGGCTAAGCCCTGCCACGGTGCCTGCGCCAGAGGGTACCCGGAGATCCGTATAGGGAGGCGGGCAAGGGTGGCCGGGATAAAAACGTGTGCCGTGTACGCACGCGTCAGCACGGATCAGCAAGGAGAGAGCCTGGAAAATCAAGTCGCTTATGCGCGTGAGTACATTCGCCGGTTGGGCAGCGAGTATCAATTGGACGAGGACTGTATTTATACAGACTTTGATCAAAGCGGTTACTACACGCGGTTTGTCCAGAGACCGGCGATTCAACGCGCTTTGGCCGATGCCCAGACGGGCCGCTATCAGGTGATGGTATTTAAAGAAATTAGCCGCATCAGCCGCGATCAGGCGGAACACATCGAGATTGTCAGCCGCTTTACACAATGCGGGGTGCGCGTGATTGCCATTAATGATCACTTGGATAGTGACCGTCCGGAAACGCTCGATTGGCTGGGATTGCACTCTGTTCTTTCAGAAATGGAAAGCAAGCGTATCTCTTCGCGCGTGTCCTCCGGGAAAAAGGCGTTGGCACGGCGCGGCGTCTGGTCTGGCGAGGCGCCTATCGGCTACCTGGTCGATCCGGTGACACGGCGCTTGGCTGTTGATCCGGCGCTAGCCGACATACCGCGATTGATTTTTCGCCTGTTTACACAATCGGGCTACGGCACCCTCAGGATAGCCCAGTACCTGAATGAACGCGGGTTGCTGACCAAGCAAGGGCGGTTATGGTCGCGCGTAACGGTGAGCCGCGTCCTGAAAAACCCGGTGTACATCGGCGATTTGGTATACGGGAAAACGCGCAATACGCTAAAACGCCGGTTTGACGAGCACGGCTATACCAAGGTGCAAGGGCGACAGGCGTTACCGCCCGAAGAATGGGTGGTGTTGCACAACGCCCATCCGCCGCTAGTGGACCCAGAAACGTTTGCACGAGCTCAGACTCTGCTGGCTGTGCGTGCTCCGGCTCGCACCCGTCGCGCTCGGCAGCCCTTGACGGGTGTTTTGCGCTGTGGCCGCTGCGGCACGGGGATGATTGGCCAGGTTCAACGCCGTGGGGAGAAAGAATACCGCTACTACACTTGTGCTCGGGCGTTTCGCTTTGGCCGGGCGCATTGTGACCAGCCGAACCTACAGGCGGAGCGGTTGGAACGAGCGGTGTGGCAACACATCACAGCGGTGCTGGCGCGTTACCAAACCGCCCAGGTACAACTCAGTTGGTCAACCCCGGACGATCCGCTGCCCCAACGCATCCAGCGTCTTGAACGCGAGCTGGCCAAGACCCAGATCGGCTTACAACGCTTGCTGACAGACGATGAGTTGGATGCAACGACGCGTGCCCAGCTGCAGCAATCGTTGCTCAGCCGCTGGCACAACCTGGAGGATGAGCTCAACGCACTGCGCAGACAACCGGGGATTGGCGAAGGGTCAGGGTTGCCACAAGTGCGCATGGCGGAGTGGCTGCCGGCTTGGACGGCGCACATGCTCTCCTTTGAGCCAGCGGGGCGCGACCGACTGCGTCAGGTGTTGCAAGCGTTGCTGCACGAAGTCGTCGCCGATGGCTACACGGTGCGCCAAGTGGTCTGGAACTACCACCCCGATGGTGATTGCGCATGGCCTGTTGCCGAGTGAACGAGGGTATCCTGAGGCGGGGATTGCTGATTCTACAACATCCGGTTCGATGGGGCTGTTTGAAAAGTACTGTGCCCGTACCTTTTTCTTCTGGATGACGCGTTTCCTGAAAACGCGTTACGAGACGGTGCAGATTCGCTACATTGCTCACCACACGGAGGCCAAAGAGGTTTCGGAAGAACACTTTTTTACCAAGGGTGAAAGCGGCGGAACCGTCTGCTCGTCAGCCTATGAATTCGCGCTGCGGCTGGTGGAGCGCGAGTACCCAACGGATCGCTACAACATTTACCCGATTCACTT
>JAILZF010000016.1 GCA_023512635.1 Alicyclobacillus sp.
CGAGCAGAGGCAGGGAATGAGATGGATTGGAACGCTTGGCATTACCCGTTCGCGTCGCGCCGGACGGTCGTGTTTGCGGCGCGCGGCATGGTGGCGACATCACAGTACCTGGCCGCGCAAGCAGGGTTGGAGGTGATGCGCCACGGCGGCAACGCTGTGGACGCCGCCGTGGCAGCAGCCGCTACCCTGACGGTGGTGGAACCAACCTCGAACGGGATAGGCGGGGATGCGTTTGCCCTGGTGTGGTCTGGTGGACGTTTACACGGCTTAAATGCGAGCGGTCCGGCACCCCTGCGGTTGACCCGGGAGGCGTTACGGGCTGCCGGTCATACCCGCATGCCGGTGCGCGGGTGGCCGACGGTTACGGTACCGGGCACGCCTGCTGCCTGGGCAGCTTTGGTTGAACGGTTTGGCCGCCTCTCTTTGGCAGAGGTCGTGGCGCCTGCCGTTCGCTATGCACGTGAAGGGTTCCCCGTATCGCCCGTGGTCGCGCACTTGTGGGCAAAAGCGGCAGACCTGTTCCAAAGGGAATGGCAAGGCCCGGAGTTTCAACCGTGGTTTGACACCTTTGCCCCGGGTGGGCGGGCGCCCGTGCCAGGCGAGGTGTGGCGCGCTCCCGGACACGCCCGGACCTTGGAGCTGATTGGCGCCTCTGATGCAGAGGCGTTTTACCGCGGCGAGTTGGCGGCCGCCATCAGTGCGTTTGCAAGGGAGACGGGGGGATACCTGGATGAATCAGACTTGGCGGCCTTCTCTCCCGAGTGGGTGGAGCCTTTGCACGTCACCTACCGGGGTTACGAGGTATGGGAACTGCCTCCGAACGGCCAGGGGGTGGTGGCTTTACAGGCCCTGAACATCTTGTCAGGGTTTGCGTTTGCCGGGTTAGCCTGGGATGAGGTGGTTCACAAGCAGATTGAGGCCATCAAGCTGGCGTTTGCCGACGCCCGCCAGCACCTGACAGACCCGCGGTGGATGCGTATTCGTCCTGAGCGGTGGTTGACACCCGCCTACGCCGCACAACGGCGGGCGTTGATAGGGGAACACGCACTGGACCCGGTGCCCGGACGGCTGGACGCGGGGGGGACCGTCTACCTGGCCACGGCAGATGCTGAGGGCAATATGGTTTCCTACATTCAAAGCAATTACTTAGGATTCGGCTCAGGGGTGGTGGTCCCCGGGACTGGCATTGCGTTGCACAACCGTGGCGCAGCGTTTTCCCTGGCGGCGGAAGACAGCAATGTCCTGGTACCGGGGAAACGCCCGTATCATACCATCATCCCTGGGTTTTTGACGAAGGACGGCCAGGCGTTGGGGCCGTTTGGTGTCATGGGGGCGTATATGCAACCCCAAGGTCATGTCCAGGTGGTCATGAACCTGGTGGATTTTCACCTGAACCCGCAGTCCGCCTTGGATGCGCCGCGCTGGCAGTGGTTAGAAGGCCGTCAGGTGGCGGTGGAACGGGAGTTTCCCGCGCATGTGGCGCAAGCCTTGGAGCGGCGCGGCCATGCTGTGCAGGTTGCCAATGACCGCAGTACGTTCGGCCGTGGGCAGGTGATTCTGCGTCTGCCGTCTGGTGTTTTGGCGGCAGGCACGGAGCCGCGCGCAGATGGGGCAATCGCGGCGTGGTGAGAGGAGACCCTGCGGGAGGACCTCCATGACCTTGTAGAACACACATGATTCAGAAAGAAGGCGGGGCGGGTGGCGAGCGGATCGTACCTAGATTTGCTTGTAGCCATGGTGCGCACAGGGGTGTTTACGTACGGCGGTGGGCCCTCGGTGATTCCGTTGCTCCGGCATGAGGCGGTGCACCGGTACCGCTGGGTGAGTGATGAGGAGTTTGGAGAGATTGTCGCAGTTGCCAACGCCTTGCCTGGGCCGATTGCCACCAAGCTGGCGGCCTACCTCGGATATGGCCAAAAAGGTTGGCCCGGGGCTGTCTTGGCGGTGCTGGCTCACATCTTCCCTTCGGGTGCGGCCATGCTGCTGTTGTTTGGAATCATGCGCGCGGTGCAACACTCCCCGCGCGTACAGGGCATGATTGACGCGGTCGATCCGGTGATTGCCGTGATGATGGGGGTCATGGCGTACGAGTTCGCCGAGAAGGCTTGGAAGGGCTTAGGCCGCTGGTTTAGTCTGGCTGTTGGCGTACTGGCCAGTTTGCTGATTCTGGGACTCAACGTGTCGCCCGCGTTGGTAATTGTCCTTTACTTGGCTTACGGGGCGTTCCACCTGCGCCTGGTGCGGCGGATGCAACGGCGCCGCGGCCGGGGAGAGGGGGCGAGTGCATGAGCTGGTGGCAGACCTTCCTCGGCTTCTTTTTGCCCAACGTCCTCGGCTACGGCGGTGGCCCGGCCATGATTCCGCTGCTGCAGGTACAGGTGGTCAAAGCGTATCACTGGGTGAGCAACGCCCAATTTGCGGACGCCTTGGCGTTGGCCAACGTCCTCCCGGGACCGATTGCGACCAAGATGGCGGTGTATGTAGGCTACCAGGTGAGTGGTTGGCTGGGGATGGTATTGGCGTTGGTGGCCACAGTGGTACCCTCAGCTTTGGCGTTGATTGCCTTGTTGCGCCTGCTCAACCGCTACCGCACGGCTGATCCGGTGCGCGGGATGACGCTGTTGGTGCAGCCTGTGATTGCTGTTTTGATGGTGGGGCTGACGTGGGAGTTTGGGGCCGACGCTGTCCATCACCTGGGTTGGTTGCAGTCACTGGGGATTGCTCTGCTGGCGTTGTGGCTGATGCAACGGAGGCGGGTTCACCCGGCCTTTGTGATTGCTGGGGCGTTTGTGTATGGGGGCCTGGTGGTGCCCTGGCTGGGCGCGTGGTAAGGCGTGGGCCAGCTTGTGCCGGTAAGCCTGTTGGGGTATAACGGTAGCGTGGTCAACCTGCAGGCTGCGAGGTGACGTCATGGAAAAACACCGCGTGATGATTTTGGGTACGGGGCCGGCTGGCCTGACGGCGGCAATCTACGCAGCACGAGCCAACCTGGAACCGGTGGTGGTGGAAGGAAATCAACCGGGTGGCCAATTGACACAGACCACGGAAGTGGAAAACTTCCCGGGGTTTCCAGATGGCATCATGGGCCCTGAGTTAATGGATCAGATGCGCCGTCAGGCGGAACGATTTGGCGCGCGCTTTTTGACAGGGTGGGTCACGTCTGTCGATTTGAGCAGCCGGCCGTTCCGCGTCGTGGTGGACGAACAAACGACGTACGCGGCGGACGCTCTGATTGTCTCCACGGGGGCTTCTGCAAAAATGCTTGGGATTCCTGGTGAAGCAGATCTCCTGGGCCACGGTGTCTCGACGTGTGCGACGTGTGACGGCTTTTTCTTCCGCGGCAAAAGAATTCTCGTGGTGGGCGGCGGCGATTCGGCGATGGAAGAGGCGCTGTTTTTAACCAAATTTGCCAGTGAAGTGACCGTGGTCCACCGGCGTCACGAGTTACGGGCGTCAAAAGTCATGCAAGAGCGAGCGCGCAATCACCCGAAAATCAAGTGGGTTCTCAATGTCACACCGGTGGCCGTGCATGGTGAAAATGGGAAAGTCAGCGGTCTGGAAGTGCGCGATAACGCCAGTGGTGAGCAGCAGGTGTTGCCGGCGGAAGGGGTGTTTGTCGCAATTGGACACACGCCAAACACCGATTTTCTGCGCGGCCAGTTGGAGCTGGATGAGCGCGGCTACATCCGCACACGCGGGGTGAGCAGCGTGACCAGCGTAGAGGGCGTGTTTGCTTGCGGGGATGTGATGGACCCGCACTACCGGCAAGCCATCACGGCCGCTGGCAGCGGGTGCAAAGCGGCTATGGACGCGGAAAAATGGTTGGAAGGTTCGATGGTACACGACTGGTCTGTAACTGCCAGTACACCGTCCTGACCCATGCTGGCGGTGGCTCTGACGGATGGACGTTGGCCTCGGTAAACAAGCTGGCTGCTACGGCTAGATAGCAAGCCGCCAAGGCTGGCCTGGGGGGTGTCACCGCCGGGCCAGCCTTGGCTTGTTGGCCAGACGGTGGCTACGGCAACCAGGGTGGTGGGGCGTTGCCAGGGAGTGCGGCAGGGCATGTAAGCGGCTGGGTTTGCTGCAACACCTGACCAATCCGGGCAGCGGCAGTGCGTAATCGTTCTGGCGGCTGGACCAAGGCAATACGCACATATCCCTCACCGGCGCTGCCGAAAGCATCGCCTGGGGTCACTGCCACCCCAGCCTGCTCGAGCAACGTGAACGCAAAGCTGCGGGAGGTGAAGCCGTCAGGAATGCGGGCCCAGACAAACATCGTAGCGGGGGGCGGTGTGACGGGCCAGCCGGCCGCATGCAGGGCGCTGACGAGTGCGTCGCGGCGCGCTTCGTAGAGCCGTACCTGGCCTTGCAGGACAGCGGGATCGCCGGTTAGAGCGGCGACGGCGGCGCGCTGCAAAGGCATGAACAGACCAAAGTCCATGTGCCCCTTGAGGGCCTGGTAGGCGGCGAGAATATCTGGGTTGCCAACCAAATAGCCAATGCGGCAGCCAGCCATGTTGAAGGTTTTAGACAGCGAGTTGGACTCGATGCCGACGTCCAGCGCTCCGTCTACAGACAGGAAACTAGGGGCCCTGCGTCCGTCAAACACCAATTCAGAATAGGCAAAATCGTGGACCACAACCACGCCGTAATGGCGTGCAAACGCCACCACGTCGCGGAAGAATGCGGGTGTGGCGAGGGCGGGCACAGGATTCCCCGGGTGATTGAGGATCATCAGCTTGGCCCGGCGCGCGACCTCTTCAGGGATGTCGCGCAGGTCGGGCAAAAAACCGTTCACCTCGCGCAGGGGTAACGGGTAAACCTGTCCTCCGGCGATACGGACACTGGCTTCATAGATGGGGTAACCAGGGTTGGGGATGAGTGCCACGTCTCCAGGGTCGAGCAGCGCCAGGGCCAGATGGGCGAGTCCATCCTGGGATCCCATCACCTGCACCACGTGACGGTCGGACTGCAGGGTCACCCCGTAGCGGGCTTGATAAAAATCGCAAACTGCCTGGCAGAACTCGGGGAGCGCCAGCAGGGTATAGCCGTATTGGCTGGTGTCGCGTACGGCGGCCGATAAGGTGTCGATCACGGCCGGCGGCGGGGGCAAGTCCGGACTGCCGATGCTCAGGTCAATCACGTCCTTACCCGCGCGCAGCGCGGCTTGTTTGGCTGCCGCCAGTTCTGCAAAAATACCGGCCGGCAGTTGACGTACACGCAGGGCTGGTTGAATGTTCACGTGGATTCCTCCGCAGCAGGGCAACGCCGGGCTGTACCGCCACCAGCGGTACAGCCCGGCGCAGGCGCCTTGGATTGACAAACCCTTGTCGAGTCTAGTTTCCCTTTGACAGGCATGAAATCCTGCCGACCAAGGCAGGGGTCTCTGGAGATTACGCCAAACTTTGCGGAAACCGGCGGTAGGGTGCGGGTTGCACGCGCAGGGTTTTGGACGGGTGAGAAATGGCCAAATCTTGCGGGTGCACCACCCGGCAGCGTGTACGCAGGTCATCCCACTGCTGCGGACTGACGCGTCGCCAGTCGCCGGTGACCCGGTAGCCGGCGCTGCGCAGGCGGTCGTAGAACGTTAAACCGTATACATCGCGCCAGCCATAACGGTCCATATCTGCTTCCGGAACGGCAAAAACCGTGGGCAACGGTGAATCGGGCAGTTGCAGTTGCACGACATGGTGGGTGGCCTGGTCGTGCAAAACAAACACCGCAGCACACGCCGTGGGCTCGTCGGTTGCAGACACGACATACTGTTCCCAGTCAGCGGACGTTAAGCGCATGAACAGTTCGCGGTTGCGGTGGTCGAGGGCGTAATCAATCAACAGGGCGCGCAGCAATGGAAGCACCATGCTCGTCACCAACCTTGTGCAGGCCCGCTGCGGCGGACTGCTCCGGTGAGCGCCAGGGTCTGCGCCAGGCGCCGGCCCGCCGAATGCGGCACCGAATCACAGTGGAAAGATTCAGACGTTTGGCTTGACCCGTCTTGTGTGGCGCAAAGGTCGTTGTGCCTTCACCTGCTTCTATCATATGCCATCTGACGTGCAAAAGACAGAGGGGCAAGCGCAGGGGGAGCGACTTTTCTGCTAAAAATCGTTCGAGCAAACGGGCAGCCGCCTCCTGACAGCTTGCACCTGTGCGGAGCGGCGCGGTATACTGCCGTCGGACGAAGAGAACAGGTTGAACCTGTTTTGTAGGAAATGAGTGTGAAGCGACAGGCAAAGACGGGGAGAGTAACACGAGTGAACCCCTTCCAGGGAGTTCGTGCCGCGACTGAGAGCACGAGCAGGTTGGTTCCCGTGTGAAGTTCACCCCTGAGCCGCTCGGTTGAAGGCTGGGAAAACCGCGCCTCAAGCGGAGAGCCCTGGGCGGAGGGTTTCGGCGCGGTCATCCCGGTTGGGTAGACGGAGCCGGAGGAACCCGTTACGTTCCTTACAAGCGGGCAGCCAGCTGGTCAGGTTCAGACTGGCGGCTGTCAAGAAGGGTGGTACCGCGGAAACAGTCCGTCCCTTAGTGGGGCGGACTTTTTTGTTCCCCTCCGGGAAACAAAAGAACCGTTGGGCGGGCCTTGAGGTAAGGCGTCGACTCGTCAGACGGCCATGCGCAGGGGAGGAAGGATGCGGACCAGGCCTTGCCATCCTTCCTCCCTAAAATGAAAGGTGGTTTTTATGCAGGCACATGATGTCGAACAAAAGGTAGACCAATTGGCCACAGCTGCCATGCAGCGGTTGCAGGCAGCAGACGATGCACACTCCCTGGAAGAGTGGCGAGTGGCGTACCTAGGCAAAAAAAGTGAGTTGTCCCAAATCCTGAGGCAGTTGGGCCAGCTGCCAGCAGAGGAGCGCCCGCGCGTGGGCGATGCCGTGAACCGGGCGCGCCAGCAGCTGCAGGCTGCGTATGCAGCGCGCAAGCAGGCTTTGGCGGAAGCGGAACAGCAACGCCGCTTCGCGGACGAGGCGGTGGACGTCACGTTACCCGGGCGGCGGACGCCGCGCGGTGCTTTGCACCCGTTGGTCCGCACCATGTATGAAATCGAAGAGATTTTTCTGGGGATGGGGTTTTCTATCGCGGAAGGCCCAGAGGTGGAGACAGACGAGTACAACTTTGAAAAGTTAAACCTGCCGAAAGACCATCCTGCGCGCGACATGCAAGACACGTTTTACATCACGGATACGCTTTTGCTGCGGACGCACACGTCACCGATGCAGGTGCGCACCATGGAGCGGATGCGTCCCCTGGCGCCAGTCAAGGTGGTGGTTCCAGGCCGGGTATACCGGCGCGACGAGGATGACGCCACTCACTCGCACGCATTTAACCAAGTCGAAGGGCTTGTGGTGGATAGGGGAGTGCGCATGAGCGACCTGAAAGGGGTTCTGGAGCAGTTCGCCCGGGCCATGTTCGGACCTGATCAAGCGGTTCGTCTGCGCCCTAGTTTTTTCCCTTTCACGGAGCCTAGTGCAGAGGTGGACGTGCGCTGCATCCAGTGTGGCGGGACGGGTTGCCGGGTGTGTAAAGAGACCGGTTGGATTGAGATCCTGGGTGCAGGCATGGTTCATCCCCGTGTGCTTGACGGCGCTGGCTACGATTCGAGAGAGTTCAGCGGATTTGCATTTGGGATGGGTGTCGAACGGATTGCCATGTTGAAGTACGGCATTGAAGACATTCGTCAGTTTTACCAGAACGATTTACGTCTGTTGCGCCAGTTTGCTCGCGCCTGGTGAACGGGTACCGAGTCCTGGAACGGTTGTGTGGGGTTGTGTAGGTGAGAGAAGGGAGGCTGCAACGTGAAGCTGTCTTACAACTGGCTTTGTGAATACGTAGACGTGCGCGATGTGACCCCGGAACAATTGGCCGCTCGCTTGACACAGGCGGGGATTGAGGTCGAGGGCGTGGCCCCGCGCAGCCGGGTACGCGGGGTGGTGGTGGCAGAGGTCACGGCCTGCCAACCGCACCCGCACGCCGACCGGCTGCAGGTGTGTACCGTCCACGCGGGGGTCCACGGGACGCACAGCGTGGTCTGCGGGGCGCGCAACGTGCGCCCGGGTATGCGCGCAGCCCTGGCGTTGCCGGGGGCAGAGCTGCCCGGTCAGCGGATTGAACGTGCCGTGATTCGCGGCGTGCGCTCTGAGGGCATGCTGTGTTCGGCGGCGGAGCTAGGGTTAGAAGTGCGGCTGTTGCCGAAGGAACAGACCGAGGGTTTGTACCCTCTGCCAGACGATGCTCCGCTGGGTGAGGAAGTGTCCGCGTACCTCGGGTTGGACGATGTGGTGCTGGATCTGTCGCTGACCCCCAATCGTAGTGATTGCCTGTCTCTGCGTGGCCTGGCGTACGAAGTGGGGGCGCTCTTCAACCGGCCGGTGCATATGCCGCAGCCGTCCGATCCAGCCGGTCTGGGACCGTCGCCGCTACAGGTACGGCTTGACTCACCCCTGTGCAGCCGCTACGAGGCGCAGGTGCTCTGCGGTTTGACCCCGCGGCCGTCGCCGCTGTGGCTGCAGATGCGCCTGTTGGCCTCCGGTATCCGGCCGATCAACTTGATTGTCGACGTAACGAATTACGTGATGCTGGAGTGGGGTCAACCTTTGCACGCGTTTGACGGCGACGAGGTGCAAGAGCAAACCATTGTGGTACGCCAGGCCCGGCCTGGCGAGCGTTTGGTGACGCTGGATGGGGTGGAGCGCACCCTGGACGAAGACGTGTTGGTGATTGCCGATTCCGCTCGTGCCATTGGCATTGCTGGTGTGATGGGCGGCGAGAACTCTGAGGTGCGCGCCAGCACGCGGACCATTGTGCTGGAATCGGCCAGTTTTGACGCCGTGTCGGTACGCCGTACAGGGCAACGCTTAGGCCTGCGCTCTGAAGCTCAGCAACGGTTTGAAAAAGGGATTGACCCGCTGGCCGTACGCGCTGCTTTGCTGCGCGCAGCGGACCTGTTGTGTTCATTAGGCGGTGCTCAGCGTGTAGGGAGTTGGGTCATGGCAGGGTCATCACCGGAGGCCCCGGACCAGGTCATCCCGTTCTCACCCCGGGCAGCCAATCAGCTGCTCGGAACCGAGGTAGACCCGGCGGAAATGGCTGAGGTGTTGCACCGCTTAGGGTTTGGCGTGCAGCAAACGGCCGCAGACCAATGGCTGGTGCACGTGCCCAGTCGCCGTCCAGACGTTTCCATGGCTGCTGATCTTGCAGAAGAGGTGGCTCGGGTGCTCGGTTATGATCGGATCCCGTCGACGCCACTGCAGGGTGCGGCGACGGCCGGTGTGCGCACCCCACTGCAGCGTCTTCGCAAACGCACGCGCGAGGTGTTAACTGGTCTGGGATTGACTGAGGTATTTACTTATGCCTTAACGCACCCAGCGGCTCTGGATGCGTTGCGTTTGCCGGCGGATGCGCCTGACCGTCGTCAAGTGACTCTGTTGCTGCCGATGTCAGAAGAGCGCTCTGCACTGCGTACCCGGTTGTTGCCCAGCCTGGCGCAGGTGGCCCAGTATAACCTGGCGCGCGGCGTGACGGGCGGACAGGTGTTTGAAATTGCGCGAGTCTACTTGCCACACAAGGTACCGGTGACCGAGCAACCGGCAGAACCTGAGTACTGGGCAGGTTTATGGTTTGGCAGCACCGAGCCCAGCGTCTGGGAGCGGCCAAGGCCGTACGATTTTTATGATGCCAAAGGGGCTGTGGAATCGTGGTTGGAGGCGCTCGGCCTGTTGGAGCAGGCAGAGTTCCGGCCAGCCCTGTCGCCTTGGTTGCACCCGGGACGCAGTGCGGAGGTATGGCTGGGTGACACTCGTGTAGGCAGCTTAGGGGAGCTGCACCCGGAGACAGCGGATCGCCTAGAGACGGGTTCGGCGGTGTATGCCGAATTTGCGTTAGACCCCGTTTTAGCCTGTCTGTCAGAGCGCTGGCGTGTCACGCGGTTACCCCGTTATCCAGCTGTACGCCGTGATTTGGCGGTGGTCGTGGCTCATCAGGTGAGTGCCGCTGCATTATTGCAGGCGGCGTACCGAGCGGCAGCGGCAGCTGGGGAGGAAGAAAACCTGCTTGCAGACTGCCGTGTCTTTGACGTATACACCGGGCGCGGGATTCCTGCTGGCCACAAAAGCGTGGCTGTGGCCTTGACCTTCCGGTCTGCCGAGCGGACGCTGACAGACACACAGGTGCAGGCGGTTGAGGCTCAGATTTTACGCCAATGGCATGAGCAGTTTGGCGCGGTGCTGCGTGCAGAAGCTTAGTAACTGGATGAGTGTGGGGCGTTGGTGCAAGGGCTGGCAGCTGAGAGCCAGGATGGCGGCACACGGGCAGGAGAATGCCGGGAGCGGCGCGAATTACGAAGGCAAAGGAGGAGCCGAGCATGGGAACGGAAGGCCATCACCGGGTTCGCATCGTCATTGGCGGCGTCGAGTACACGGTGCGCGGTCCAGTCCCCGCAGAGCACTTGCGTGCGGTGGCTGAATTGGTCAACGGGGTCATGCAGCAAGTCGCCACGGCCCATCCGGCTTTGGATGCGCGCCGCGTCGCGGTGCTCACGGCTCTTAACCTTGCTGACGAGCTTTACCGCCTGCGCAAGGAGTACCAGGAGTTAATGGAGCTGTTGGACGAAAAAACGCAAGTGGATCCCCCGGAAAGGCGGGGAGGCGATTGAACGTCCTCGACCTGGTGATGATAGCGGTGGTCGCCTTAGGGGCCTGGAACGGTTACCGCTCCGGTTTGTTTCGGCAGGTGACCCGTTTGTTTGGCGCAGTCTTGGCGTATTTTGCAGGTTTGTGGCTTCGCCCTTATTTAGCGCCTGTGGTCGCTGCCTGGCTGCCGCAAGCAAAACCTGCCGCTGTCGGGGCACCAGCGACTGTGATGCCATGGTTGCTGGGGGATTTGGCCAACGCCCTTTCTTTTCTGGCTGTCTTTGCTTTATCGTTTTTTGTCTTACGTTATTGTGCCAGCTTGTTGGATACCTTGTTTAGCTTACCTGGTCTTTCGTTGCTCAACCGTGCGGCAGGGCTGTGTGTGGGGGCGGCACTCGCCGTGGTCTTGGTGTACGTGGGCACGTTGGCCGCCCACTACGTGCAAAACCCGCGGGTGCAGAACGCCTTAAGCCAGTCTTTGCTCGTGCAGTGGCTGGACGAGCGGCCTGTAGGCCTACCGCAACAGCCCAGCGGGCAACCGCTGCAGGAAAGTCCTTAAAGTCTAGCGACGTTCAATTTACAGGGTTGAAGACAAAAACAGAGGCGATCGCTACCCTGCGCGATCGCCTCTGGCCCTGTTACGAGCGATTGTCACCGGTGCCGCGCAGTTCAGTGGGCACGAACAAATCAATGATGCCGATGACCAAAGATGCCAACAGGGCTCCCAGGATGGTGACGCGCATCCCCGGTACGAACAGTTGGGCCACATAAATCACCACGGCCCCGGAGATAAAACCGACAATCCCGCGTCCGTATGGGGAGATGCGGCGGCCGAACAGTGCCTCAATGGCCCAGCCCAAGAGGGCAATCACCACAGCGGCCAGCAACGCGTGCCAGAAGTTGACCACGCCGAACCCGGGCACGAGGAAGCCAACGAACATCAGCACCAGCGCAGACACCACGAACCGAATCACGGTTCCGAGGATGTTCATGTTGCTCCTCCTTTCGTCTGGCGTACCGGTAGCATGCCCGGCCAAGCGCAGGTCATGTGGTAAAATGTGTGGAACGCCTGGTACAGGATGTTAGTAAGCGTCGGGCGGTGACGTCATGGAAGATCGAGTGTTCAACATCTTAGAATGGGACAAGGTCTGTGCTCGCTTGGCTGCGCACGCACAGACTGTTTTAGGCAAAGCCCGCTTGACTGGTCTGGCCCCTTGTGCCACGCGCGAGCAAGCGGAAGCGGAATTGGGGAAGGTGGAGGAAGCTGTCCGCTTTCGCCAACGCATAGGAGACCTGCCGTGGAGCGGGGTGAGCGATATTCACCGGTTGCTGCGCAAGGCGCAGGCCGGGGGAGTCCTTGGTCCTGGGGAATTGAACCAACTGGTGGCGTTTATTGTCGCTGGCCGGCGGATTCGCCAAACCTTGACGGAAATACCGCCAGACATCAAGGTACCGGGGCTGCACCAAGTGGCCGAACAGTTGTTTGACGCTCGCCAAACGGAAGTTGAGATCCGGCAGGCGATAGCCGAAGACGACAGTGTACTCGACCAAGCCAGCCCTGAGCTGCGACAGATTCGCCAGCAACGCAGGCAGTTCGAAGGGCGCATCCGGGATCGCCTTGAGGCCATGTTGCGCACACACCAGCGCTTTCTGCAGGACCCGGTGATTACGGTGCGAGGAGACAGTCTGTGCTTGCCTGTGCGTGTTGAATTTAAACAACAGATCCCGGGTGTGATTCACGATGTCTCTGCCTCCGGGGCGACCGTCTTTGTGGAACCGCAAGAAGTGGTCAGCCTGCATGCGCGCGTGCGTGCCCTTGTGATGGAAGAAGAGCGCGCGGTGGAACGGGTCTTACAGCGGCTCTCTGGCGTGGTTGCGGCAGTGGCGGACGGACTGGCGAGCAACGCCTGCTGGTTAGGACAACTGGACGCGTGGTTTGCGAAGGCTGCTTATGCCTTGAGCGAAGACGCCCAGATGCCGCGGTTGCGCAGTGACGGGGTGTGGTCGCTGCGGCGCGCTCGGCATCCGTTGATTCCGCGGGATCAAGCGGTGCCCATGGACCTGTCGCTCGGCCAGCCGTTTACGCTGGTGGTGATCACTGGCCCCAACACGGGTGGGAAAACGGTCGCATTAAAGACCTTAGGGCTGTTGACCCTGATGGCGATGTCCGGCTGTTTTATCCCCGCGAGCGAGGGCAGTGAGCTCAGTTGGTGCGACGGGGTGTACGCTGACATTGGTGACGAGCAGAGCATTGAGCAGAGTTTGTCCACGTTTTCAGCGCACATGCGCAACATCGTGGGCATGTTACACAAGGTGAGTGCACACAGCCTGGTCTTGTTAGACGAGTTGGGGGCAGGGACGGACCCCGCCGAGGGTGCAGCGCTGGCGGTGGCTTTGCTTGAGTACTTTAAGGAGCGGGGCGTACGCGTTGTGGCCACCACCCACTATGCAGAGCTCAAGGCGTATGCGTTTCACGAGCCATTGGCCACCAATGCCAGCGTTGAGTTTGATATCGAAACCCTGCGCCCGACGTACCGGTTGCGCGTTGGTGTGCCGGGCAGGTCCAACGCCTTGGCGATTGCCGCCCGGCTGGGTGTGCCAGAGGCTATCTTGGCGCGGGCGCGGGCGGAGCTGCGCAGTGACAATGTCCGCGTCGAGGAATTGATTGCAAAAATAGAAATCGCCCAACGCCAAGCGGAGCAGCTGCGTGCCGAGGCGGAGCGTGAACGTCAGGCGTTGGTAGAGGAACGGGCGCGCTTGGCGTTGGAGCGCGCGCAGTGGGAGGCGTCCCGCCAGCAGGAGGAGGCTGACGCTGTCCGCCGGGCCCAGGAGGTGCTGGAGCGGGCTGAGCGGGAAGCCGAGCGCGTGATTCAGGAGCTGCGCTCTCGCCAGCGTCAGGCGGTGGTCAAAGACCATGAGCTGGTGGCCCTGCGCAAGGCGTTGGACGAGGCCCGGCCCAACCTGCAAACTGGACAGCGGCGGCGCATTGGACCGGCAGACATCCCGGTAGGGGCGACGGTGCGCGTGTTGTCGTTTGGGCAAAAAGGAGAGGTTGTGGAGCGATCCGCGGACGGGCGTGAACTGGTGGTGCAATTGGGGCCGCTGCGTATGAAGCTGCCGGTGCAAGACGTGGAGCTGGTGTCCGGGGCACAGCGTACAGCCGAGCAGGCGGTAACCCGGGTGCGCCGCAACCCAGCGGCGCATGTCCCCTTGCAGCTGGACGTACGCGGGCACACGGTCGACGAGGCCATCCCGCAGGTCGACAAGTACCTGGACGCGGCGGTCGTGCACGGTCTGAAGCGCGTGACCATTATCCACGGCAAGGGGACGGGGGCGTTACGTGACGGGTTGCGCCGCTTCCTGTCCCGCCATCCCCACGTTGCCGCCTGGGCCCCGGGAGGGCCTGGGGAGGGCGGGGACGGGGCCACGGTCTGCGACTTACAGTAAACCACCGGGCGGGCGTTCACGCGGAGTCGTGTGCCGGTTCAGTGTCAGGCCAAAGCCATTCAGGCAACAGAGCAGGATGGCGGTTATGTGCAGGGGGCCGCGGGGGTGCGGCAGGTACCCGGCCAGCGGAGTTGTTAGCAGGGCCTGCCTGGTGGCCCGGTTCTGGCGCCGCCAAGTTGACAGACGCCACCACGGAGGGTGGGGAAACCCCTGCCGCGGAGGTGGCGTACACCTGGTAATAGACCGTCCCCGCGTGGCCAAGGGCAAGGGTATCGGTATAGCTGGTGACGTTCAGCGGTCCGGCGATATGAGCGAACGGGCCGTCAGGCGAATTGGCTCGCCAGACCGTATAACCGGTCGCGCCAGGAACGGCTTGCCAGGTCAGGTGGACACCACTGGCGCTGAGGTCCGCGTGAACGCCAGCCGGGGCTGCCAAGGCTGGAGCGGATGGCAGCTGCTCGGGAGCTTCTCCGGCGAGCACTTCCCCCCCGCGCGGGTCGGGCTGGGTCGGCAGGTATTCGCTGCTGTCCGGGGTGATCACGCCTGGGTCCAGCTTGCCAGGGGGTACCAAAAAGATCCCTGTGCGAATGGCGTACGGCGGGGTTTCCGTGGTCGCCAGGTAGCGCTTGCCGTTGACCACCGTGTACAAGGCCTGCACGTGCACCGTACAGGGTGTTGTGGGTTCCGTTCCTTGGATAAACCATTCGCTGATCACATCGTGATCGGCCGCGCACAAGGCCGTCGGCAGTTGGCCTGACTTGCTGCAAACGTCGAGGCGAACCACCCCTGCGGGTTCTGGGAACGGCTTGGTGGGCGGATTGGCTTTGAGCAACGGGTCCATCACCCGGTTCCATAAAGAAAATTTTAAATTGTACCAGTTGACCCCGGGCCCGGTGTCAATTTGTTGGTTATGGTTGTACCCCATCCAGATGCCGAGGGTGTACTTTTGGGTATACCCAATAAACCAGCCGTCGCGGTGGTCGTCGGTGGTCCCTGTCTTGCCGGCAATGTACTCCCCCGGGAAATGGGTTCCTATGCTGTACGCTGTGCCATCCGGCCGGTATACCACGTCATGCAGGATATCTGTCATGATATAGGCCGTTTGCGGAGAGAACACCTTGGTGGCGGTCGGTTTATATTGATAGACCGTGTTGCCGTCGCGGTCAGCAATACGCGAAATCAAATAAGCCGGACGATAAATCCCTTGATTTGGAAAAACGGTGTACGCGCTGGTCATCTGTTGAACGGTCAACCCCCAGCGCATACCGCCAATGGCGGTGGACAGGTGTTGCAGGTCGCTCGGATCCAAGGTCGGCTGTCCGTTGAGGGTGCGCGATTGCGTGGTGATGCCCATTTTGGCCAGATACGCACCGGCTTTGGCCGGTCCGATTTGATCCAATACCTTGATGGCAGGGACGTTGAGCGATTCGACCAACGCTTGGCGGACGGTGACAATACCGTGCCATTGGTCGTCGTCGTCCAGCGGTGACCAAATGGTACCGTTACTGCCTGTAAAGTGTACCGGTGCGTCAAGGATGGGAGTGGCCGCCGTGATTTGGTGCATGTCCAAAGCTGGACCGTAATCAAGCAGGGGTTTGATGGCAGACCCCGGCTGCTGTGGTACATCCGAATGGTCGATGCTGTCCCGCTGGTAGTCACGTCCTCCGCCAATGGCCAGAATGCCGCCGGTTTCATTGTCAATGAGGGTCATTCCGGCTTCATACAGGTCCACCACAGGCTTGCCGTCGACCATCAGCGGCTTGCCATTGGCAGCTAGTGCAGGCTTGTCCGTGTGGCCAAACAGGGTGTTGTCGGCTAGCACCTGCTCCATTTCCTGCTGCGCGTTCAAATCGATGCTGGTATAGACCTTGTAGCCTGCCGTCGGCAGCGCCTTGAGCGCGTCGTCTGCTGTCGCGTACCGGCCGCTGTCGACCAGGTACTTGACCACCAGCGGTCGAATGTCGTCGAGCATTAAATAAGGGTGTTGGAGTAGTGTAGCTGTCTTGGGTTCAGGCTGAATATCTTTACGGATGTCGTAGCGCATGGCTGCGTCGTACTCTGCCTGTGTAATTAGCCGGTTCACCAGCATTTGGTTGAGAATGTAGTGCTGGCGTTGCAATGCGTTGTTGAGGTTATCATATGGAGAAAACAAACTGGGGTTGTTTGGTATGGCGGCGAGCAACGCGGCTTCCGGTAAATTGAGGTCTTTCGGGTCTTTGTGAAAGATCAGTTCAGACGCGGTTTTTACGCCGTACACGGGTTGGTCGCCGATTTTGCCCATGTAAACCCAGTTCATGTAATCGGTCATGATTTCATTTTTGGTTAACAGGTGGTTGACTTCTAAGGCCAGAGCGATTTCCTGGACCTTGCGCTTGAGGGTGCGCTGTTGGTCAGGAAACAGGGCGAGCTTGACGGTTTGCTGCGTGATGGTACTGGCACCGCTTTCAATCTGATGGTGCAGCAAATCCTGAACCACCGCACGAGCCATCGCCAGGGGGTTAATCCCTATATTTTGATAAAATGTCTTGTCTTCAGCTGCGATGAAGGCATTGACCAGCTGATGCGAGACTTGGTCGATGCCGGAGATAGGCTGCCGGTCGCCGTCGGCAGCAAACTTGCCGATCACTTGGCCGTGCACATCGTAAACCACGGTGGGTTGGCTCAAATTTGTAAAGGTTGCAGCGGTGACCGTGGGCAACCCTTTTAATAGAGCGGCGGTATAACCGGCCGCGGCACCAAGGCCGACGGCTGCGAACGCGCCGATGCCAGCCCCGGAAGCGGTCAGCCAGCGGCGCAACCTGCGGCGCGGTGGTCGGCTTTGGGCGGATTCCGCCGAAGGTGTGGTGGGCGGCCGTCTGGTGGGGCGTTGGCGCTTCGCCATCCGCATTCACTCCCTTCCTGTTGCCATCGATTATAGCACACGCCCTGTCAAGTCTTGCGCGGATTGACAGGGAACGACGTTGTCTGCTATAATGACCCAAATTTCCCCGGCGCACGGTGGTGGTTGGCGCGTGCTCCGCGGGTTTTGCCTCGTCCCTGCGGGATGCAGGCTTTTTTTGTGACAGCGCGGAGGTGGACGCATGACGATGCATCAACAGGCGCATGACCCGCGGCCAGAGACCATCAGCGGACAAGGCGCGGATGGGGCGGAACGCCCCGCGCTTGTCCTGACGGCGGAACAAGAGCGCGAGGTTGAACGACAGTTGCAGGTGTTCCAGCGCGGTACAGCGGAAATCGTCCCGGTGGAAGCATTGACGGCCAAGCTGCGCCGCTCGGTAGCCACAGGACAACCGCTGCGTCTCAAGTTAGGGATGGACCCATCCTCTCCCGACATTCACTTGGGTCATACGGTGGTCCTGCAAAAGATCCGCCAGTTGCAGGCGTTTGGTCATCTCTGCCATTTGATTATTGGTGATTTCACAGGGCGTATTGGCGACCCGACGGGCAAATCGGAGACACGCCGCCAGTTAAGTGAGGAGGAGGTTAACGCCAACGCACGTACGTATGTCCAACAGGTGCTCAAGGTCCTTGATCCGGCTCGGACTATGATTGTACGCAACGCTGATTGGCTGGCCCCACTGACCTTTGCTGACGTGATTCGCCTGGCTGCGACACTAACCGTAGCGCGCATGTTGGAGCGGGAGGACTTTGCCAAGCGCTTTGCTGAAAACCGCCCCATTCACATCCATGAGTTTTTTTACCCTCTGATGCAGGCGTATGATTCCGTGTATTTGCAAACGGACGTAGAGTTTGGGGGTACCGATCAAAAATTCAATCTCTTGATGGGCCGGGCTTTGCAGCGGGAGTTTGGCCAGGAGCCGCAGGTGGCGGTGATGATGCCCATCCTGGAAGGTCTGGATGGTGTGCAGAAAATGTCCAAAAGCCTCGGCAACTACATCGGGATTGACGAGCCGCCGCACGAGATGTGGGGAAAAGTCATGTCGATCCCGGACGCGCTCATGCCAAAGTACTACGAGTTGCTCTCCGGCATGACCCTGGAGGAGTTGCAGGCGTTGCAGCGCGGCTTGCAAAACGGCAGTGTGCATCCGCGCGACGCCAAACTGCGCCTGGCGCACGAACTGGTTGCGCGTTTTCACGGGCCAGACGCAGCAGCAGAAGCCGCGCAACGGTGGCAGACCGTCTTTCAAGAAGGTGCACTGCCTGCAGACATCCCGGAGCGGACCGTCCAACCGGGTCCGGTCTGGATTGTCAAGGCATTGGTCGACCTGGGCTTGGCCCCGAGCAACAGCGAAGCACGGCGAGCGATTGAGCAAGGCGGCGTGCGCATCAACGGGGAGAAGTGGACGGATGCCACGGCACCGTTGGACCTTACCGACGGCATGGTCATTCAACTTGGGAAACGCAAGTTTGTCCGTTGCCGGGTGAAGTAAACACGCGGTGGTCACAGGCCGTCTGATTCATCTCGTCCTGCGTATACATGGGACGAGGAGGGGTCAACGGTGGCGTACTTTAAAGCGCGGCCTCTGCACCGGGGCAAGGGCAGTGGCCGGGTCCGGCCAGGAACCGGCCGGCCGCTGCCTGGCTGGCTGCGTGGACTGGTCCTGTTGTGTCTGGGGACCGGGTTGGTGTGTGGCCTATTGGCCTGGATAGAGTGGCGGTTGCGGCCAGCGGTGACCGCATCCGCACGAGCCATGGCGGTGCGTGTAGCCACAGAGGCACTCAACGCCGCCGTCACAGAAGAACTGGTGCGCGATACAGCAGTTGAGCACCTGCTCGTGGTAGACCAGGCGGACGGTCAGCAACCGCGGGTAGCCCATTTTGATTTTGCTGCTGTGACGCAGGTGCAAGCTGCCGCCGCGGACCGGGCGGAAGCCCAGCTGCGTGACTTGTCTGCCAAGCCGTTTCGTTTGCCCGTGTTCCATGCGGTAGGCGGGAGCCTGATGGCTGACGTGGGTCCGTCTTTGCCTGTAAAAGTCTACCTGGTAGGAAGCGCGCACGCTAGTGTACGCGCGCAGGTGCAATCGGTGGGGGTGAACCAGACGGTGCACCTGCTCTATCTCGATTTGTCTGCCGACGTGCAGGCGGTGGCACCCCTGGTGACGGAACCGGCGCACGTGCAAACCAGTACACTCTTGGCGTACGTGGTGATGAACGGCGACGTGCCGGATACGTATGTCGCGCCGGGGGCTGCATGGGGCAGTTGGCCAGGAAACCTTCCCGGCGGGGCCGCGGGATCGGGCAGGAGGGGCCCTTCGCGCTGACCAGGTTGGGGGCGTGCCCTCTGTCCATGGACAGCAGCATGTGAAAGGTAGATATACATAGAATTTTGTCGAAAAGAAGAGGAAAAAGCCCGCGAAAGGAGAAATATTCCTCAACCGTGGCACATGCACCAACCGGGACCGTGGGTAGGCTGCATGGCGGTGGGGAAGGAGGGAATCTCTGGTGCAAAGCGCCGGCCCTGGCATACCACTTGGGCGGGCAGTTTGCGCCAGGAGAGGACGATGGCCAATCCGTGGACAACCAGTCATCGATGGCTGCAACGCGGCGGCGGTATGTGGCGAAAATGGAGAAAATGCGCAGAGCGCTGGCTGCCAGAGCGCATCTCGATGCGTTGGAAGGTCACGGCGTCTTTCGCAGCTGTGCTCGTGGTCTTGGTAGTGCTAGGCGTGGTCGGAGTGGTCCGTTTAAACAACATGGAAGCAGAAGTCCAGGTTTTAACGGAACACGACTTGCAGGTGGTACAGGCGGCGGGGGCTCTGCAAGGCCAGGTACAACAGATGGAGGCTGCGGTGCGTGGCTACCTGGTGACGGGCAACCGGTTGCTGTTGACGCACGATTATCAGCCGGCCAAGCAAGCCTACCCTGCACAAATGGCTCGGTTGCGGCAATTGCTGCAGACCAATACCAACTCGCGCAACAACTTAGAACAGGCAGCGCCCGCTTTGGACCAGTGGGTCCAATACGCCGACCGGCTCATCCAGCTGCGCGACAGCGGACAGATGCAACTGGCGGTCGCGGCCGAATCGGCTGGGACCGGTCAACAGCAGCTTGACACGGTCACCAGCAACCTGCAGCAGCTGATTCAACGCAACCAAACGAATTCTCAGGTGCGGGCCGCCCAACTGGCGCGGATGGTGCGCAATACCGAACTGGCCATGGTGGTGTTGGTGCTGTTGGCCAGCGCGGTGGCCATCGGGTTTGGCGGCGGCTTAGCGGTGACGGCACCGCGTAATCTGCGGCGCGTGATTCAAGTGTTAGAGGAGATGGCGGCTGCCGGTGGTGACTTGCGCCGGCGCATCAGCGGGGTGCACAGCCGCGACGAGGTGCAACAATTGGCGGAAACCACCAACCACCTGCTTGAAGGGGTGGCGGGGTTGGTACGTCAGGTTTCAACCACCTCGTCTGCGGTGGCCGCCAGCGCTCAACAACTGATGGCTGCCACGGACGAGACCACTCGGGCGGTCGGCCAGATTGCCGAGACAGCCAGTGAATTTGCTGCCATCAGTGAACGCACCGCACAGTCCCTGGCGGAAATGAATCGTTCTCTGACGGCGGTCGATGCACAGGGAAGTGAGGTCGTCACCCAGGCCAACGAGGTGGTCCAGGCTGTGGGGCAAGTGGTACAGGCGGTTGCCCGGGGGGAGCAATCGGTCGAACAGGTGCAGGCCGCCATGCGAGCCGCTGAAGAAGCGTCTCTCGACGCGAGTCAGCACGTGACCGAGTTGGGTCGTTCTGCGGAACAGATCTCCCATATCTCCGGGACTATTCGCAAGATTGCAGAACAGACCAACTTGCTCGCGCTTAACGCAGCGATTGAAGCGGCGCGAGCAGGAGAAGCCGGCAGGGGCTTTGCCGTGGTAGCCCAAGAGGTGCGCCGACTGGCAGACCAGACGCGTGTAGCGGCCCGAGAAATCGAGGAGATTGTGCAGAACAACCTGGCGCTCACAGCACGTGTCGCATCGGCCATGCGCAACGGGGCGGACGTGGTGGCTGACAGTGTTCAAGCCAGTCAGCAGACGGTCAAGGTGTTGACCGACATTGCACAGTCGGTGCACAAGGTAGAAGAAGCGGCGCAAGCGATACTCGCCAGTGTGCACGCCCAAGCAGAACGGACGCGCAGCGCGTTGGCCGCGGTTGAGACGGTATCGTCGTCCATGGAGCAGGTTGCGGCCGGTTCAGAAGAAAATGCCGCCAGCAGCCAAGAGTGTTTGGCAACGGTTGAGGAGATTGCCGCTTCAGCACAGCAGTTGGCGCAGATGGCACAGGCACTGCACAGCGCTGTTGCACGGTTCCAACTCTGAAATCGCATAGGGTTGAAGTATTTTCCGGTTGTTGCCTTTGGCTGCTTATCCTCCTCTATCTTCTTGGTCCACCATCCAGCTGCCGGTGGGCGGCGCGTCAGCGCCGCCCATTTTCACCTGTCAACGGGTGGGTGCGGGGCAGAGACTAGGCGGACGCATATACTGCAGCGATGGCTTTCACCACTTGGGCCGCGCGAGAGGAGGAGCACGATGAAAACCTACGTGGTCAAACCGGGCGATACGTTGTGGAAAATCAGTCAAGCCACAGGTGTCCGGTTGAACCAGTTGTTGGCGGCCAATCCGCACATCAAAGACCCGCACCAGTTACGGCCAGGGGAGATACTGGTGATTCCCGACACGACAGCTTCGGCAGATACGGTCGGTCAGATGGCTGCAGCGCCTGCACCGCCGCCGGCCGGCGGACCTACCAGTCCGGCTCCGCCTGCAGCTCCTGAACCCCCGCCGATGGGTGAAATCCCTCCGTATTTTGGCTTTGTCTGGCCGCATGTCGTGCAACCAGGGGAAACGTGGGAAAGCATCGCCCGGCAGTACGGCGTGAGCATTCAGCAGCTGCGCCAACTCAATCCGATGCATGGACCCATGCTGCAAGCGGGTGATTTGTTGTACGTCCCAGGCCCAGCCGGCGGACCGGCGGAGGCGGGTGTCGTGTCTGCGGGCCCTGCTGAGCCCGTGCCAGTCCCAGGGGGGAAGGAAACAGGGGCGCCAGTCTTTCCGGCAGGCGGGACGGCGGGGATGGTGGCTGAACCTGGACCAGGGACGCCAGCGGCGCCCCCAGGGTCCAGTTTGACTCCACCTGCCCAGGGTCCCTCCACCACTCCTCCTGCGCCCGGAGGTTGGGTAGGTCCGCCAGGGCCGCACACCCATTACCCGTTCCGGCGCCTGCCGTGGATGGCTGGTTGGCTGGGCTCGTGGGGGGGTTACCCAGCAGCAGGCTGGCGGCATGGTTGGGGCTGGCCAGGCGGGCCTTGGTTGCCGTGGCTGCCGCTTTGGAGCTGGGGCGGGCCCTGGTGGATACACGGTGGTTGGCCAGGCTTCGCCGAGAGTGGATGGGGGTCCAGTTGGCGGGAGGCAGTGGATGATTCGTCGTGGTTGGAGTCTTCCGGGACGCCCGTCAGATTGGCGGGAGAAGGCGATGAGGATGGCTCCTCCGCAGTCACAGCGGATGCCTGAGTCGGCTGTAACGGCTTGGCGGGCGGCGGTGGCTGCAGCGTACGGGCTGCGTCTTCGCGCCGTCGTCCGCCGCAGGTCGGTTTGGGGATTGATTGAAGAGGACGGCCAGAAGTGGATTTGGAAACCTGTAACAGTCCCAGCCGACGTAGCTGAGCCGCGGTTGGTGGTAGTGGCGCGATTGGCAGAACGGCTCAAGCCTGCAGGCGTGGTTGTGGCGGCTCCCGTGATGAATCGCTACGGTGCGTTTGTCAGTGTCTGTGCCGAGCAGACAGGGTATTTGCAGCCTTGGTTGGACGGCAGGCACGCCCAATACGCGAACCGCCAAGAGCGATTGGCGGCTATCGCCACCGTGGCTGCCTTGCATCGTGCGCTGCCTGTGGCCACGTTGTTCGACAGTGCTGTGTTATACCGCGGCAGCCTCCGGGAAAAGCTGCGCCGGAAAGCCCGCTTTCTACAGCAGAGCTGGCCGGTCATCGCGGATCGTCTGCCAGAGGTGCGTGGGTTGTGGGCGCGCTTGCAGGCGGCCGCGGCAGAGGCGGTGCGCGCAGCCTGGTCTAGCCAACCCTTGTGGCCGAGCCTGCGCAGCGAACACCCCCCCCTCATGGCCTACTGTCACCGTGATTTGGCCCCGCACAACGTGCTGTGGCAAGGCGGCCCAAGCCTGGCCTTGCTCGATTTTGACCAAGCTGGCCTGGACGATCCGCTTGGGGATGTGTTGCAAATCTGCAATCACACCCTGTTCTTGGCCGGGGCACAACCAGGGTTGCTGCGCGAGACGGTGGCTGTGTACCAGCGCACTGCCGGGCTGACGCTGGAGCGAGCTGAGGTGTTGTGGCTGCTGTTGCGCTTTCCTGACGTCTGGGTTCGAGTTGCCAGTGAATGGCTGGAGGCAGGTTGCCCGGAAGCGGGACGTGCGCGGGTATTATACGCCGCAGCGTGTGAGCAGGCCCGCTGGCAGCTGTGGGCGGAAGAACACGCGGCGCAGCATTGACTCCGCCTGGTCGTTTTGACGTGCGGTTGCGCACAAAAGCCCGGGGAGTATACTGAGAGGCGGACAACCAGCGCCTGCCCAAGTGGCAGCAAAAGGCGGACTGGGCGGGAGTGGAGAAGGTGACACAGCACATCCGCGTTGCCTTAGGTCAGCTGCGACCTGCGTTAGGGGATGTCGCGGCGAACGTCGAAAAGCACTTATCATGGCTAGAACAGGCCCGAAGCGGCGGGGCTGATGTGGTGGTGTTTCCCGAGCTCGGCTTGACGGGGTACCAAGTTCAGGATTTGACGTTGGAAGTGGCGCGGCCGTTGGATCACCCGGACATCCTGCGGTTGGTACAGGCCAGCCGTGCCGTGGACGTGGTGTTCAGTTTCGTAGAAGAGTCCCCGGCCCACCTCTACTACGTGGCGAGCGTTTACGCGGCGGGCGGCGAGGTTCAAGCGGTGCACCGCAAAGTGTACTTGCCCACCTACGGTATGTTTGACGAAGGCCGGTACTTTGCTGCAGGCAGGGATTTTCAGCCGGTGACCGCGAAGTACGGCCGAGCCGGGATGATGATTTGCGAAGACGCATGGCATGTTTCCAGCCCTTACCTATTGGCCATGCAAGGGGCCACCTGGCTGTTGGTCCCAGCCGCCAGCCCGGCGCGCACCGTGACTGAGCAGGAGGCGTTCGGGTCACAGGCGTTTTGGCGTCAGTTGCTTCAGGTCTACGCACAGTTGTTTGGGGCGTATGTGGTATTTGTCAACCGCGTAGGCTTTGAAGACGGCATCAGCTTTTTTGGCAGCTCCGGGGTGGTGGCTCCTACAGGAGAATGGGTGGCGGAAGCGCCGGCGCTGACCGAGGCGTTGGCATGGGCGGACGTGGACCCGGCGGCCGTACGCCGGGCACGCTTTACCACCCCGCTGTTGCGTGACGAAAAAGTGGACGTGCTGGTGCGCGGATTGACCCGTTTGATGGCCGGGCCGGCCGGGGAGGGGCGGTTGTGAGACCAGACATTCAACGCAAGTTGCATGTAAATACCGATTTGGCTACAGCGGTATTGACCGCCTTCATCCGCGAAGAGGTGGAGAAAGCTGGCTTTCATCGGGTGATTTTAGGGTTGTCCGGCGGGATCGACTCAGCCTTGGCGGCGTATTTGGCGGTCCGGGCACTTGGGCCGCAAGCGGTCATCACCGTGCTCCTCCCTTACCGCACCAGCAGCCCGGCGAGTGTACGCGATGCGCAAGCGGTGGTGGACGACCTGGGGGTGACGTCGCTTACCGTGCCCATCACGGGGCCTGTGGACGCGTACTTTGCCACCATCGACGAGCTGCTGGGCAGCGCAGCTCCGCCACTGCGACGAGGCAACCGCATGGCGCGTGAGCGGATGTGTACCTTGTACGACTTATCTGCCCACTTCGAGGCACTGGTGTTAGGAACCAGCAACAAGACTGAGTTGTTGCTTGGTTACGGAACGCAGTTTGGAGATATGGCAAGCGCCTTGAACCCGCTGGGAGACTTGTACAAGTGTCAAGTCAGGCAACTGGCGGCCGCCCTCGGCGTGCCGCGCAGCATCTTGGAGAAGCCGCCGAGTGCCGATTTGTGGGCCGACCAGACGGATGAACGGGAGCTCGGCTTTACGTACGACGACGCGGATGAGGTGTTGTACCAACTGATTGACCTCCGCCTCTCTCCGGCTGACCTAGTGGCGCGAGGGTACGATGCAGCCTTCGTGCAACGCCTGGTTCAGCGAGTGGCGCGCAATCAATACAAGCGTAAGCCCCCCATTATTGCAAAGCTGTCAGGGCGAACCATTGGCGTGGATTTTCGCTACCTGCGTGACTGGGGACTGTAACCTGTTATCACGTATAGAGGAGGGGACGAGCGTTGGCCGGCCATTCCAAATGGCATAACATTCAGCGCCACAAAGGGAAACAGGATGCCTTGCGCGGCCAGTTGTTCACCAAGCTCTCGCGCGATATCTACTTGGCGGCAAAGGAGGGCGGCGGCAATCCGGGCACCAACTTCCGTTTAAAGACGGCGATAGAGCGGGCCAAAGAACATAACCTGCCGGCGGACAGCATTGCTCGTACCATTGCGAAGGCAACGGGAGCGGTGCAAGGGGTCACGTACGAAGAGCTGGTCTATGAAGGGTATGGTCCGCACGGGGTGGCGGTGATGCTAGAGATTGTCACGGACAACCGCAATCGGACGGCGGCGGACATTCGCCATATCTTTCACAAACGTGGGGGCAGCTTGGGCGAGAGCGGTTGCGTGGCGTGGATGTTTGACCGCATCGG
>JAILZF010000159.1 GCA_023512635.1 Alicyclobacillus sp.
CGCATAATCGCCGCGCCAAAAGCGTATTGGGAAAACGAAGGCGACGGCATCACTACTTCGTCCCCTGGGTCCAGAAACGTTTCCGACAATAATTTAATCAAATCGTCTGAGCCATTGCCCGCCAGGACTGCATCTACAGCCACCCCGTGAAATTGTGCGATAGCTTGGCGCAGCAACTCACTCGCTCCGTCGGGGTAGTGATGCAGCATGGCCAATTCATTGCGGATGGCCTCTAACGCGCGTGGCGAAGGGCCCAAGGCATTTTCGTTCGCGTTTAATTTCACAACACGCGTCAACCCATACCGGTGCTTCAATTCATCGTCCGTTAGGCCAGGTTGGTACGGTTCAATTTGTTCAATCCCGGGGCGTACACGGTCGGCAATGTGCAGCAAGCGGCTCCCTCCTCAGTGCATGGCTGGTTCAAGCTTAATGCAGGGACCCACCCTTGACAACCATACCTGCGCCTGGTCACAGAACGAAAGGGGATGCATCGTTGGAACCGTTGCCGCAACTCGCTGATGTGGAGCAGGCGCGCGCGGCCATACGCGGCGTAGTTCGTGAAACCCCATTGGTCCCAGCGCACACGTTCTCCCAACTCGCAGGTGTTCCTCTCTTTTTAAAGCTAGAAAACCTGCAGAAGACCGGTTCGTTCAAGCTGCGTGGTGCGTACAACAAACTGCGCCTGTTGCCAGAGCACGAACGGGCCCGCGGTGTGATTGCCGCTTCGGCTGGAAACCATGCGCAAGGGGTGGCCTACGCAGCTTCTCAACTAGGCCTGCACAGTACCATTGTCATGCCGGAAAATGCAAGCCTCGCTAAAATCGCTGCCACCCAGGGTTATGGTGCCGAGGTGGTCTTGCACGGCACATCGTTTGATGCCGCCAGCAGCTACGCTTGGACCTTGCAACAAAGCCGGGGCAGCACACGCGTCCATGCGTTCGACGATCCGCTGGTTATTGCAGGCCAAGGCACGATTGGCTTAGAGATCCTCGACCAATTGCCGAGTGTTCGCACCATCGTAGTGCCAGCAGGCGGCGGTGGACTGGTGTGCGGAATTGCCTTAGCAGTGAAATCGAAAAGGCCGGACGTCCGGGTCTTTGCGGTGCAAGCGGCAGCCGCTCCTGGCCTGGTGCGTTCGCTGGCAACAGGAGAGTTGACCCCCGTTCCCCTGCAGCCAACCCTGGCAGACGGTATTGCGGTCAGCCAGCCTGGCCGTCTCACTCTGGCCCTGGCTCAACAATGGTTGGACGGCGTGGTAACCGTGGAGGAAGAAGAGTTGGCACGGACACTCGTCTGGTTATTGGAGCGCAGCAAACTCGTGGCAGAAGGCGCTGGGGCAGCCGCTCTGGCCGCATGCATCTACCATAAGTTGCCGCCTTCATCAGGGGATTGGGTAGCGGTGATTTCTGGCGGAAACATTGATGTCACCGTGTTGTCGCGGGTGATTGAGCATGGCTTGGCCGAATCGGGCCGCTACCTGCGCCTTGAATTGCGGTTGGCAGACAAGCCAGGTGCATTGCGCGACCTGCTCCAGGTGGTGGCTGAGCAGGC
The DNA here is from genome assembly GCA_023512635.1 of Alicyclobacillus sp. Taxonomy (GTDB): domain Bacteria; phylum Bacillota; class Bacilli; order Alicyclobacillales; family Alicyclobacillaceae; genus JAILZF01. The sequence goes on from JAILZF010000159.1 coordinate 1,552, forward strand.
CGCCAATGTACTATCCATCCAACACCATCGTGTCGGTACCGGGATTGCCCTCGGCCAGACCGAGGTTGAGTTAGACTTAGAAACCCGCGACGAACAGCACGTCGCCCGCCTCCTTGCCGCTCTGCAAGCCCGCGGCTTGCATCCTGTACGCCGTTGACTGGGCAAGGCTGACCTGAGACCGTGGTTCATCAAGCGAGCGCCGGGAGTGTGTAGAAGCCCACCGCCATGACCAAGTAAGCCCCGAGCGCCAACGCACCCTCCAGCCAATTAGACTCACCGTCGATCATCAAAACCACCACCAGCAATACCGCTGCGCTCATCGATGCCAGCTCCGGCCAGGAGAACAACAGCGGCATGGGGCGCCCTAGCAGCAAGCTGGCGACAAACAACAAGGGTGCAACAAACATAGCGACCTGCAAGGTGCTGCCCACCGCAATCTCCAGCGACAAGTCCATACGGTTTTTGACCGCCATCCACACGGCTGAGGCGTGTTCTGCGGCGTTGCCGACGATGGCCACCACAATCACACCCATAAACACCTCACTCCAACCGAGCGAATGGGCCAGGTGTTCTAGACTGCTGACCAGCCACTCGCTGACCACACCTACACAGACCGTCGTGGCGACCAACACCGCCACAGCTGGTCCTACCTGCCACGCCTCCTGCTCGTCCTCCTGTGCATATTGATGCAGTGACTCAAACAGTTCGCGGTGGGTAAACAGAGAAAAGTACAGTCCTGCCAAGTACAAGATCAACGAGACCGCCGCCACCACGGCAGACAGCGCCATGCTGGCCGTTGCTTCACCTGTGGCAAAGATAGCCGGCACGACAAACGCCACACCCACACTCAACATCAACATCGACGCGTTGCTGCGCGCCGCCCGGATGTTAAAGCGCTGCACCGGGTGGCGTACGCCCCCAGCAAAAAAACTCACGCCTAAGACAAACAGCAGGTTGCTGAGGATGGATCCCGTGATGGACGCTTTGACCAGTGAGGATAATCCATGTGACAAACCGATCACGCCAATGATTAGTTCAACGGCATTGCCAAACGTGGCAGACAACAGTCCGCCCACACGCGGTCCGGCGTGTGCAGCAATGGATTCGGTTGACCGACCCATCAAACCAGCCAGTGGCACGATGGCGAGCGCTGACGCTACAAATACCCAGACCGCTGGCGCCCCCGTCCATTCTGCCACTGCGCTGACCGCCAACAATACGGCCGCAACCCACCAAACCGCATGGCGCAAACCTCGTTCC
>JAILZF010000160.1 GCA_023512635.1 Alicyclobacillus sp.
CTTCGTACGCCAGCGTTTCGACGTCCCGAAATTCGCGGTAGACGCTGGCAAAGCGAACGTAGGCTACGCCGTCCAATCCCCGCAGTTCCTCCATCACGCGTTCTCCAATCACCGCAGACGGCACCTCGCGTTCAAACTCCAGCCGCAGTTGACGCTCAATGCGCTCTGCGACCCGTTCCACCTCACCTGTGGAGATGGGCCGCTTTTCACACGCCTTGCTCAAACCACGGTACAGTTTCTCCAAAGAGAATTCTTCGCGTTTCCCGTCTTTTTTGACAACCATCAGCGGTCGCTGCTCGACCCGTTCATAGGTCGTAAAACGCCGGCCACACGCCGGATTTAGGCATTCCCGTCGGCGCCGCATGCTCGCCCCATCCTCGCTGGCCCGCGACTCGACAACACGTGAGGAATCTGCCTGGCAGTACGGACAGCGCATAGCCTCCTCCGCCCCCAGCCTATATGTAGTGCTTGATATGCAAGACAACCTGATTATAACCACTAGATCTAGGTCTATCAAGCCTAGCAAACCGGAGCTTTGACCACGTTGTCCGTTCTGCCGGATCCCTTGGACGGGCCGCCCCAGCTCAGCCGTCCACAAACAACTCGGCCACCGAGGGGTAGACCTCGTCCGCTTGCACGTCCGGCAGAGCGTCAGCCTCCTCACCGGAACCTCCGTACTGAACCCCGGTCAAGACCTGAATGGTGTATACACCCGCTCGCTTTCCCGCTTCCACATCGGTGCGCAGGTTGTCACCAATCAACAACACCCGTTGGCGTTGCAAACCAAAGCGCGCCAGGGTAAACGCAATAAAATCCGGGTTCGGTTTACCCGCCAGGTAAGGCTGAATCCCCGTGGCCGTTGCAATAAACGCACCCAACGCCCCGTTGCCAGGCCAAAACCTGCCCTCGCCTGGCAAGCGTACATCGCCGTTTGTCAATACAAAAGATTTCAGTCGCAATACATGGTCACAAGCTGCGGCTAAACGCATGTAATCGGCCTCCGGGTCCAACCCCACAGCAACCGCCGCGATGGTCTGACCAATCCGTTCCTCTTCTGCAGTGCCCAGGGAGACCGGTTGATGACCCGCCTCGATCAAGGCGGACCGCAACCCGTCCTGTCCCAAATACCCGACCGTCACCCGGCCATACTTCTGTAAAAGGTAGGCTGCCGTCGCTTCCGCGGACGTACAGACTTCCGCCGCTGCGGCATCAATCCCCAGCGCCTGCAATTTGTCCGCAACTTGTTGCGGTGTCCGGGTTGAGTTATTCGTTAAAAAAACAGGCTGGATGCCACGATCTCGCAGCCGCTCTACAAACGCCGGCGCCCCGGGCACCACATCCCGGCCGCAGTACAGTGTCCCGTCCAAGTCTATCAAGGCTGCCTGCCAAGACCGACGCTGATGCTTGTCCACTGCGGGAACCTCCTTACAGACTGGCACAGAATGCCTGCCGCCTTATTGTATAATCTTAGAGAAGCGAAAGGAGGGGCCGCTGGTGTCTGTTCCGCTCCCCCAAACCGTGACGCTTGCACCGCACGTGTTCCAATGGGCCTTCCCAGCCGCCACCAAGGCCATCGCACTGACCACCAATACGTACGCGATTGTCGATGGCGGTGAAGCCCTCATCATCGACGCCGGATCGGACCATCCACAGGCGGTCCAGTTCACCCTGCAGCAATTGACCGACTGGGGCGTCCACCGCGTTATTGCCTTAGTCGCCACCCATTATCACCGTGATCACACCTGCGGCTTAGTGCCTCTGCAAGCAGCGTTGCAAGTACCCCTATGGCTGCATCCCCTTGACCTCCCACCCGCGGTGCGCACGCTGGGCCCGGGGGTGCAGTTGCAGCCCGCCCCGGACTCAGTTCGGATTGGCTCGCTCACCGTGTTGCTGCACCATGCACCCGGCCATACGCACGGCCACCTGCACCTCGAGATCCCAGACGACCGTGTGGTGCTGGTGGGGGATCACCTCGCCGGCCGTGGGTCTGTGTGGATTGGTCCGCCGGACGGCCACCTGGACGATTACTACCGGGCGCTAGATCAGATTGCCCGCTGCGGCTGTTCCATCGCTGGCCCAGGACACGGCCAAGCCCTGACCGACGCTGCCGCCGCAGCTCGCTCCCTGCGGGCTCGGCGCGAGCAACGGGAACTGCAGATCTGGCAAACCTTGCACCAGCAGCCAGCCAACCTGGACCACCTCGTCCACCACCTGTACGGCCAACTACAACCGCCATTTCTGCTCACGATGGCTCAGCGCACCGTACAAGCACACCTGCAACGGTTGTTGGAACACGGTCATATCCAGCGCCGTTATCAGTCTGGCCAAGGATTTGTCTATCAAGCGAAGGAGGCACCCCCGTGAGCGCAGACCCCGTCCGCTGGACCGGCTACTGGCAAACCCTTTGGCAGGTCGTGCAGCGGCCAGCCGCCATCGAAGACTGGCTTGACTTACCTCTGGCTGCCGGCCTGGCGCGCAGCCGCTGGACGGCCGCCTGGGGCAGCGCATGCTGGGTGATGGCATGGGGGCTGCACCACCTGCCCCTGAAACGGTGGCAGCAGTACGGGCTGCTTCCCGGGGGAATGTTTCCTCCCCGGGCCAAGACCTGGATTGCCGTAGCACTGCTCATGACGGTGTTCGCTGCTTGCATGGCCGCAGCCTACGGCTTGCTGCGATTGTACACCTTGCTTTCCCACGTGCTCGCCACCAACGTGTTCCGGGTACGCGGTCAGCGCTTGCGCTTGGTCCGCGGGGCCTTCTTGCCCTTCGACTGCGACCGCGCGGCCTCACGC
>JAILZF010000161.1 GCA_023512635.1 Alicyclobacillus sp.
CTCGAGCACCGTACCGACATCTGCGCGGTACGGCGGCAGCAAGCGGTTGGCGAGGGCCAATTGTGCCAATGTCAGCTGGTAGCGCCGGGCGACGTCCTCCAGGGTTTCGCTCGGTGCAAGGGTGTGGGTCCCGCGGATTTTTTCAATCCGGCAGGCGCTCTGTTTGAAGGTCGGCTGGTGCGAGATGGGGTCGACAAAATCGGCCGTCAGGTCGTTGGCCGCCTCATGTTGCTCCCAACTCCCAAAGTGAAACGGGACAAAGACGACCCCCTCGCGGACCACGTCTCCCACCCGCGCCGGCACTTCAATCCAGCCGCGCGGCGACACCACCCGCACCAGCTCGCCAGGCAGGATGCCCAGGCGGTCCGCGTCCCGGAAGTGGACCTCCACATACCCCTGCGGGGCCGCCGCGTGCAGATAGGGTGAGCGCGCCGTCTTCGTCCGCGTGTGCCAGTGCCAAACCAAACGGCCCGTGGTCAACCACAGCGGATACGACGTCGTCGGTCGCTCCGCCGGCGGGAAGTACTCGAGTCCGTACAGGATGGCGCGGCCGTTCGCTTGCAGCGCCGCAAACTCCCGGCGGGTGCGTGCCCGCCCGGTCGTCATGTGATGTCCGTACGATTGCACGTCATCCGGTTCAGTGTGAAAATGAAAATCCGTGTACAGACGCGGCGTCCCGTTCGGGTGCTGTTCATCGGCAGGCCACTGGATGCCATGGAGCGCCTTGATGCGCTCGTACGTCATGGCCGACATGTCACATGGACGCCCGCGCGACACCCTTTTCCACTCTTCAAAACAAGCCCGTGGCGTGTCGTACTGAATCAACGGCTGACCGTCCTTGTCGCGAAAGTCCATGCGCCTAGCGTAGTCGAGCAGAATGTCAAAGTCGCTCTTGACCCCAGGCGGCGGATCAACCGCCTTTTCACACAGCTGCACCCGGCGTTCCGCGTTTTCCATCAACCCTTCCTTCTCTCCCCACATGGCGGTCGGCAGAATAAGGTCGGCCACCTCCGCCGTCTCCGTCAAAAAGCAGTCCTGCACTACGACAAACGTCTTCTCGAATGCCTGCCGCGCACGCAGGCGGTTGGGCAGGGAGACCATCGGATTGGTGTGGATGTTCCAAAACAGCCCTAACTGGCCGCGCTCCATCAGGTCTATCATGTATTCGATATCCTTTTCCGGCCCTATCTCCAGGTCCTCTGGACGCACGTTCCACAACTCCGCCATCTCCTGGATGTGCTTTGGATTGGAAGGATTGCGGTGGGCCGGATAGGTCCCCACTCCACCGACGGTGCGGTTGGTCGACGAGCTCGGTTGCCCCGCCATGTGAAGCGGACCACACCCCGGCTTGCCAATCAATCCGCGGACCAGGTGCAGGTTGTTGATGGCCACACACGTCGCCGTCGCATCCGCACTCTGGTAGGCGCCTTGCAGCGTCGTCGAGACGAGCGTCGGCGTGGTGCCTAGGCGTTGGGCCGCCTGGTGAATCAGCGGCATGGGCAGTCCTGTCTCCCGCGCCGTGCGCTCCGGCGTCCAGGTACGCACAGAGTCTGCCATCTCCGCAAACCCAACGGTGTGCTGGCGGATGAACTCTGAGTCTATCCAGCGGTTGCGCAGCATGAGGTGCAACAGCCCGTTCATGAGAGCAAGATTTGTACCGGGGATAAGCTGAAGGTGCAGGTCTGCCGCCTGCGCTGTCCACGTCCGGCGCGGGTCCACCACAATCAGGTAAGGCATGCCTGTCCGTTGCTTGCGATCCATGATGCGCTCAAAAAGGACTGTGCCCGTCTCCGCGACGTTGTGACCAAAGAGCATGACCGTGTCCGCGAGATCGATGTCTTCATAACACGCAGGCGTCCCGTCGGCCCCGAACGACTGCAGCAGGCACCACTCCGTGGTGGCCGTACACAAGCGCGTATTGGCATCGAGCAGGTGGGAGCGTAACCCCGCCCGGGCAATCTTAGCGATGGTGTAATAGTCCTCCAGGAATCCCTGTCCCGTCGAGTAGATGGCAATACCGTTCGGGCCCAACCGCCGTAGCACCTCGCGGCTCTTGCCCACAAGCGTGGCCATCGCCCGCTCCCAGCTTGTCGGTACCAGACGGCCGGAGACGTCCCGGAGGAGCGGTGTCAGCAACCGGTCTGGACTATGGTTGGCAAGCCACTGGTTCTCCCCCTTGGGCCCGAGGCGTCCGCGGTTCACTGGGTGAGCGCCATTCCCGCGAATGCCGACCATGTTCCCGTCCCGCACCGCGATGTAACACCCGCAGCCAATGGAGCAGATGTTGCAGGTACTGTACACCCATCGGTCCACGTCCCCCTGGCTATACACGTTCTGGTCAATTCGCTCGCTCTCCCAGGACATGTTTACACCCCCCGCTGCAACCTGTATTCGAAAGGAACGATGTACCTCGTCTCCATCTCGCCATACAGCTCGCGTACGCTAGGCACCATCTGGCGGTATTCGTGAAACACCTGCCGGAAGAGACGCTCCATGGCACGGGCCTGTTCAAGTGGCATGAGTTGCATCCAGTGCGCTGCCCGCCCCAGAGTGTGTGCGTACCGCTGAGCCACCTCGTCCGCACGGTAGAGTACCGCCAGGGCCTCCTGCAGCGCCTCCTGCCGTGGTTCAGACAAGCCCCGCCCGGTTGGTGCGGTTGCCCTGACCGTTTCAGGCCCCGCTAGCCCGCCTGTGACCCCTGTCCAAAGCAAGCGCAGAGTCTTGCGGATGACCCTCACCTCTTCTGCTACGGTCAAGCGCAGACGGTGTTCAAG
>JAILZF010000162.1 GCA_023512635.1 Alicyclobacillus sp.
AACCGTACTGTGACCTGGTAGTTGCCCAAGGCTTTGATGGGGTCTGGCAGATGAATTTTCCGCCGGTCCAAGTCAAACCCTTGTTGTGCCAGGGCATCCCCGATGTGTTTGCTCGTAATGGCGCCGAACAAACGACCCCCTTCCCCCGCTTGGGCTCGCACAGTGACGGTCAACGCCTGCAGCCGTTTGGCCAGTTCCTGGGCAGCAGCCAATTCCTGTGCCTCTTTGCGCGCTTTGGCATTTTGCTGATCCTGCAGCTGTTGCAAGTTCCCTGCTGTGGCCTCGACCGCTAACTTCCGTGGCAGCAGGTAATTACGGGCATATCCTTCGGAAACGTCCACCACATCACCTTTGCGGCCGTGTCCTTTGACGTCCGTTAACAAAATCACCTTCACTTGTCTCGCCGGGACGGTTGCTCATCCGTTGAACAACCGATCCAGCTTCCCCCTTTCCTCATGGCAACAAACGTGTATTCTTTGTCAGAATTGATATCACTGGATTACCCTGACAAATGAAATGGTATGCCTACTTGTACAAGCAATCTTATTCCGTTTCCCTAAACAGTCGTCGGAGACAATCCCATAGGCCGACACACAACAGACCGGTTAGTACGCCATCCACCACCCAGGCCAGCCACCCTAGGGCGGCAGCGGCGGCGAAACCCGCCAGCGCCAGCGACCACCGTCTGTACGCCGGCCATCGCTGCCAGCGTATATGAACCCAAGCGCAACCTTGCAGACTGAATAGACCTGCCCCGACCAGCAAGATATTGCAAGCCCACTGGTACAAAATCGGTACAGGGTGCAACCCTGCACCTAAGGTATACAACAAAGCCAAACCGCAGACTGCGGCCACGGCTGGCGGCAGGTGCAGACTGTTCAATAGTGTGACGGCTGTGTGACGGCCGCTCAGCCGCTTGGCCAACCACAAGTTGATGAGTGTAATGGCGAGGGCAGACAACGCCATCAATGCTGGGAACAACTGTAGCAAGGCTTGCACCACAGCCTCCACCCAGCGACTGCGTTCGCTGATGGCCATTTGCTGCCACACTGGATTGGCCTGCATAGACGTGCTGACCGCGGCAGACCATGCCTGAGAGAGTTGCAAACCGTGCGCCTCCGCCCACGCCAACGCCGCCAACATCGCCATCACCCATGCCAAGGTGATGACCGGCAAAAAAGGCCAAGGCCCTCGCGCTTGGCGGACGGCCGCATGGCCCATCCAGGCGGTTCCTGCCAGCGTACAGCTCCAAAGGGGAGCCAGAGCTGCCGCTGTGCCCGCCAAGGCGAGCCCGGCCAGTGCGGACAACAGCAGTGCGGTGTTAGCCTGCCGTAGCATAAACAACACGGTCAACGGTGCGGGCAGCAAGCACCACAGCCATTGGCCGCCGGGCCAAGCGGTACCTGCTGCAAGCAAACAGCCAAACAGTCCGCTGGCCAACCAGACCCTCCGGCTGTCCTGCCTTTCGTTCATGCTTCCTCCCTGCCGTCAGCGCGCTTGCAAGTACCGCTTCACGGCTTCCACCTCAGTTACTGCGCCATTCTCCGCGGCACACGTTAAAGCCGCTCTCGCTGCGCGATCCACCGCAGACAAGTCAAGGCCGTACTCGCAGGCCAGTGTATAGGCAGCCGCCACCACGCCACCTAACGCCTCCGTGACTTCCCGCTCATTCGCTTGTTGCACGCTGCGATATACATTGCACACGTGCTGTAACAATTCAACCTTGGTTTGCTCAATGGTTCGCAACCTGCGAGCTACCCAGGCGTGCGAGTCTGACTGCGGCATGGCCACGCCCTCCTCTCGCTGCCCTGGCGCAGGGTCTTTGCGCTTGGTGAGGTCCCTTCCACTGATGAAGTTATTCCACGCGTTACGGGCGTTTCCTGCAAAGCTGATTTGTCCGTGGCAAGCCTCCGTAGAATGGAAACAACCCTGCATACGTGGCTTTTAGCTGAGCAAGACAGGACATGGTCAGTCCTGCCCCATCATGGAAAAAGCGAGAGACGGAAGGTCTCTCGCTTTTTCACTTACTCGGTTGTATACGCCAACAAAGCGACCTGGCGCGCCCGTTTAATGGCCAGTGTCAGCTGGCGTTGATGACGCGCACAGTTCCCAGAAATCCGGCGTGGGATAATCTTTCCTCGGTCTGTCAGGTATTTGCTCAGGCGGGCCACATCTTTGTAGTCGGCCTGTTCAATCTTGTCAACGCAAAACTGGCACACCTTGCGCCGTTTTCCACCTCGGCCTTTACGCGGCAATGGGTTCTCCCTCCTCTGCATGGAACGATGGCAGACAGTCAACGCCTGTCCGCTGGGTTAAAACGGTAAATCGTCATCTGAGATGTGTATCGTCTGGCTGTCATCCGCAAACGGATCATCCTCATACCGGTTGGGAGCCCGCCGGGGTTCTGGTGTTGGCCGTACGGCCGGTCCAGGTCCTGCAGTGGCTGGTGCAGGATTGTCTGAGCGGTCGAGGAAACGCACCGTCTCAGCGACCACCTCTGCGACGCGCACTTTTTGCCCCTCGCGGTTTTCATAAGTGCGGATTTGCAAGCGTCCATCCACGGCGGCCAAACGGCCTTTGTGCAGATACTGTGCACACAACTCTGCTTGCTTTTGCCAGACCACGATGTTAATGAAATCCGTTTCGCGCTCCCCCATCGAATTAGGGCGCGGTCTGTCCACCGCGAGGCCAAACGTCGCCAC
>JAILZF010000163.1 GCA_023512635.1 Alicyclobacillus sp.
CGAGATGCGCAGCAAACTGCGCCGCCTGCAAGCGGAGAAGGGTTTGGGATTTGTCGGCATTGACTACCTGCAACTCATCCAAGGCAGGAGGATGTCTGGGGAAAACCGTCAGCAAGAGATATCTGATATCTCCCGTTCCTTGAAACAGTTGGCGCGGGAGTTAGACGTCCCCGTCATGGCCTTGGCACAGCTCAGCCGTTCAGTGGAACAACGGCAAGATAAACGCCCGATGCTCTCGGACATCCGTGAGTCGGGCAGTATTGAACAAGACGCTGACGTGGTCGCCTTTTTATACCGAGACGATTACTACGACCCCGAGAGCGAACGAAAAAACATTGTGGAAGTAATTATTGGCAAACAACGTAACGGACCGACAGGTAAGGTGGAGCTGGTGTTTTTAAAGAACTACAACAAATTTGTCAACCTGGAAAAGGTGCACACAGGCGCATGACCACCTCCACCGGCTCCACGCATGACCGCCCGCACCAGACGCGGCGTGCACACCAGAAGGCATTGGCACGTGCCCGGCGCCGCCGGCAGCGCCGCCGCCGGCTGCGGTTACGCAGGTTGCGGTTATTACGCGCGCTCCTGAGTTTGCGCTTTTGGCTGCGTGCAATGAGCAGTCTCGCGGCGCTGGCCGCTTTGGCCTTCTGGGCCAAGTTTGCGTACGTTTACCACATTCCTGCAGCTTGGCGACAAGGCCCATTGCAAGGAATAAGGGCTTACGTGACCGTCAAACCATGGTGGTTTGGTCCGCCGTTGTTCGATTTAGCCCGCTACATGCCCACGACAGGTGCAGCGGGCGACCCAAACGTTTGGCTTGCGGACCGTTTAGGCCGGTATCAAGATGTGTTGACGCATCCAGTGTTTGTCTGGGTCCAGCGGCCGTAAACGGGGAAGCCACGACCCTGCACCCCTGCATTGGAACAGGAAGGATGCGCTACACAAGCGGGTCTCCTTTTACTGGTGTGGACAAACCGGGCCCTTCAGGTGTATCCGCCGCTCTCGCGGATAATAGCGACAGCTTGATCCACTAGTTCTTCAGGGCAGACCACGGTCAGCAACCAGTTACGCCCCGTGACGCGGTCGGCGCCATCAGCCATCCCGCTGGCGGACGGGTCAGCGGCTAACAGGATGGACGCATCGCGGGATAGTGGCACGGTGTTTAATGTCAAGGAAGACAGACCAGCTATTTTGCCACTGATGGGAAACGCTCGCCGCGGCGGTGGTGAACCGCTAAAAGCATGTAGTTCGTCAACCTGGGTGACGTTGACCCCGAGTGCTTGAATACGCTCAGCGGCCTGTTGTGCATCCGCTTCACTTAGGAAAGACGATAAAATTGTACGCTCGCTCACGCCGCCACCTCCAAACAGGTTGTGTGGGTAGTCTGAGCGAAGCAAGGCCGGACTATGCTGGGGTTGGCAGCCACGGAGAAAAGGAGGAGGGCACCATGGCGACCATCCTGGTGGTGGAGGACGAAGAACCAATAGCAGAAATTTTAAAATTTGCCTTGGAGCGGGATGGACATACCGTTTGTCTGGCCAGCGATGGTGCCGAAGCAGTGCTCCAAGTTCGGCGGGCGGAGCCGCACCTGGTACTGCTGGATGTGATGTTGCCAGAAAAAGACGGTTTTGAGGTCTGCCGCGAGATCCGCTCCTTCAGTACGGTCCCGATTATCATGTTGACCGCACGCACCGCTGAGGTGGATAAAGTAGTGGGACTGGAACTAGGTGCAGACGATTACGTGACCAAGCCGTTTAGCATGCGTGAGCTGTTGGCGCGCGTCAAGGCCAATTTGCGCCGGACCGCTCTGGAAGACGGGGGACGCGGGGGGGAGCGGGAGCGCCTGTGGGTGGGAGATGTGGCCATTGACTGGAATACGTATAGTGTAATCAAGCGCGGACAAACCGTACCGCTGACGCATCGGGAGTTTGAGTTGTTTTCTTTTTTAGCCGCCCATGCAGGGGTGGTATTCACGCGTGACCAGTTGTTACGCCAGGTTTGGGGGAGTGAGTACGGTGGCGATGAGCGCACAGTAGATGTAACGATACGGCGGTTGCGCGAAAAACTGGAAGACGACCCGGCACACCCACAGGTGGTCATCACCAAGCGGGGAGTCGGTTATTACGTCAGGAGGTAAGCAGCGGTGTTCCGCAGTATTCGCACCAAACTGGTCATCATTTACCTCCTGCTGATCTTGTTTGCGCTCCAGTTAATTGGTGCGTACTTTGTACGCTCCCTGTCGGGGACCTTGATTGCCAATGACCAAGCCGACCTGTTGAGCCAAACACAGTTGTTAGCCACTGTGGTGAGTCCCGAACTTAACCCTGCCAATCACCGGGAAGACGCGCACTCTTTGTTAAACGCCTTGCCGCAACTATGGGACGGGGTGGTCTACGTCTTAGATGCGGATGGCGTGGTCCGTGATACCACGGCGGGGGGTGCGTTGCTCGGGCAAAAGCGTGTAGACTCCATAGCTGCCCATACCTTGTTGCATCATACCTCGGCAACCGCCGTCCACCTTGACCCAGCCACCCATCAACACCTGCTCGCTGCTGCCGTGCCAGTCTATGTACAGCGGCAGTTTGTCGGCTTGGTGGAGAACGTTGTACCCATCCAAACCACGTATACCGCGATTCAGCAGGTGACCACCCTGTTTTACAC
>JAILZF010000164.1 GCA_023512635.1 Alicyclobacillus sp.
CTTCACGCGCTCACTGGAGGAGCTTCATCCCACGCGTGAGGTGTGGGTGATTTGGCTGACCCTGCGCCGCGGAGAAGACGGCCAGCAAGGGTTTGCTGGGGCGCAGCCGTTTCGTATTTGGGTGGATGCGCAGCAGCGCTTAGGGTATAAGTCGTTATCTGAACAAGTCAACCGCATGGACCGGGCAGTCAAGGGTCAGGTCGATCTCACGGCTGTACCGGCGCCAGTGCGGCAACGTGCGGCGGCCTACTTGCGGCAGGTTCGGCCAGATCTGTGGGAGCGGGCAAGCGCGGCGTTTCGTGAGGGTTGGGAAGCATGAGCAGCGTACGTGTGCAAGCTACCGCTGGCGTGGCCGAAGCCAGCGCAGGGTCTGGGACAGGGCAGGGGGAAGAACGCGGCCGCTGGCGTTTAAACCAAGCGGAGACCCCGTTGTTTAGCGCGCTCTTAGCGCACGCGCAGCGCCACCCTGTCCAGTTTCACATCCCTGCACACAAGCGTGGCCGCGGGATGCACTCCGCGTTTCAGCAGTTTATCGGCGACAACGCCTTGTCCATTGACCTGATTAATATTGCGCCGCTCGATGACTTGCACCACCCCACGGGGGTTATCAAAGCGGCGCAAGAACTGGCTGCCGAAGCGTACGGTGCGGACCACACGTTTTTCTCAGTCCAGGGGACCAGCACTGCCATCATGACCATGGTTTTGGCCACGGTGGGCCCTGGAGACAAGATCTTGGTGCCGCGTAACGTCCACAAATCAGTGCTGACGGGCATCTTGTTGGCAGGTGCCCAGCCCGTGTTTCTACCGCCAGAAGTTGACCATGAGTTAGGGATTATGCACGGGCTGTCGGTCGAAACGGTGGCGGATGCGCTCAACCGGCATGCGGATGCCAAGGCCTTGGTGGTGATTAATCCTACGTACTTCGGGGTGGCCGCCGACCTGCGCCGGATTGTGGAGCTGGCGCACAGCCACGGCATCCCGGTGCTGGTAGATGAGGCACACGGGATTCACACCGCCTTTCACGAACAGCTTCCGCTCTCGGCCATGCAGGCGGGCGCTGATATGGCGGCCACCAGTGTGCATAAACTCGGCGGATCGATGACCCAGTCCAGTGTGCTCAACGTCCGCGAAGGGTTGGTCGACCCGCGTCACGTTCAGGTGGTGTTGAGCATGTTGACCACCACCTCCACCTCGTATCTGCTGTTGGCCTCTCTGGATGCAGCGCGCAAAGAGCTGGCCTTGTACGGCCGGGAGCGGATGGAGAAGGCAATTGTCTTGGCAGAGATGGCGCGCGAGCGAATCAACCAAATCCCGGGGTTGTATTGTCCGGGGCGGGAGATCCTGCACAGCAGCGCCACGTATGCCCTAGACCCCACGAAGTTGACCATCTGTGTGAAAGACCTGGGTTTGCGTGGGTATGATGTGGAGATTATGTTACGGGAAGAGTTTAACATCGAGGTCGAGTTGAGCGACCTGTACAACGTCTTGTGCGTGGTCTCCTGGGGGGACGAGGAGTCGGACATCAACCGGTTGGTGGAGGCTTTGCAACACATCTCGCGCGCCTACCGGGACCAGCTAGGCAGGCGGCGGGTGCACGTCAAAGTGCCTTCGATGCCGGAATTGCGCATGTCCCCGCGGGATGCTTTTTACGCACCGACGGAGATTGTCCCGTTGCAGGCGGCGGCGGGCCGGACCATTGCTGAGATGATCATGGTCTATCCGCCTGGGATCCCGATTCTCCTGCCGGGCGAGTTGGTATCGCAAGACAACCTGGATTATATTGAAGAAAACCTGCGGGCTGGTTTGCCCGTGCAAGGTCCAGATGACCCGGAGATTCGCACGGTCAAGGTCGTCCGCGAGTAGGTCGGAAGGCTGTATGCAGGGGAGGAGTGGCATTCATGGCGTTGACGGTCGGTCAACCCGCTCCCGCTTTTGTCTTACCGGCGCACACAGGTGAAGAAGTTTCCCTGGCCGCATGCCGCGGCCGTTGGGTGGTGTTGTTTTTCTACCCTAAAGACAACACCCCTGGCTGTACGAACGAAGCGGTGTCGTTTAGTCAATTGTTACCCGAGTTTGCGGCATTGCAGGTAGCGGTCTACGGCATTTCGCGCGACTCACTGGCTTCGCACCAGCGCTTTGCCGCCAAACACGGTTTGACGGTCCCCTTGCTGGCAGACACGGACGGGCAGGTGTGCCGCGCGTACGACGTGTTGCACGAAAAGACGATGTTTGGCCGGACATCGTTGGGGATTGTACGCACCACGTACCTGATCAACCCGGCGGGTGAAGTGGCTGAAGTGTATCCCCGTGTGAAAGTGGAGGGGCATGCCCAGGCGGTGCTGGCAGCGGTTCGCCAGCGTGCAGTATAATGAAATGAAGGGGGGTGACCCGATGCTAACCCTTACAGACAGTGCAGCTGCCAAGCTGCTTGAATTGCTCGCGGAACATGAGCCAGAGGAAAGTGTCTTGCGCCTGTATGTCAAACCAGGTGGGTGCACCGGCTTTAGCTATGGGATGGCGCTCGACACCCCGCAGCCGACAGACCAACGGTTGACTCTGAAAGGCGTACCCATTGCGATTGACCGAGACAGTGTAGAGTTGTTGGCAGGCTCTGAGGTGGATTACGT
>JAILZF010000165.1 GCA_023512635.1 Alicyclobacillus sp.
CCGCATATCCGTACCCAGGCAGGTCCACCAAGCGAAACGTCTCATTGACACGAAAGAAATTTACCTCTTGCGTCTTCCCCGGTTTGGCTGAGACGCGGGCCAGAGATTTGCGGCCCGTTAAAGCATTGAGCAAGGACGACTTCCCGACGTTGCTGCGCCCAATAAAGGCAAACTCCGGCAGCAAGCCGTCCGGCCACTGCTCTGGCCGGACGGCCCCTACTTCAAACGCCAAGGAGCGGATCTTCACTGATGGGCACCCTCTTCGGAATACGCGGACGGCACAAGGTGTGGTAACTCTGCCCACAAGGCGTCTAACGGGTTTTCCCCAGGTAACGGCGCCGGGCAGAGGGCCGTGGCCAGGACCTCGTCCATATGCTTGACGCGCACAAATTTCAGTGCGTTGCGCACCGATTCCGGGATGTCACGCAAGTCTTTTTCATTGTCGGCCGGGATCAACACCGTTTGCAAACCGGCCCGGTGAGCCGCCAACGCTTTTTCCTTTAACCCGCCAATCGCCAACACGCGCCCGCGCAGTGTAATCTCTCCAGTCATGGCCACCTCCCGGTGGACAGGACGGTTGGTAAGAGCCGACGCAATGGCGGTTGCGATGGCAATTCCGGCAGACGGCCCGTCTTTGGGAATGGCACCCTCCGGGACGTGGACGTGGATGTCGACCTTGTCCGCGAAGTCCCCCGGTAAGCCTAGCGATTTGGCGCGGGACCGGATGTACGACAGCGCCGTATGCGCACTCTCGCGCATCACTTCTCCTAAATGCCCGGTCAACACCACTTTCCCTTTCCCCGGCAGGACGGAGACCTCAATGGTCAGCGTATCCCCGCCTACCGGTGTCCACGCCAACCCCGTCACCACCCCAACCTGGTCTTCCTCCTCCATCACCCCATGTCGGTACAGCGGCGGCCCCAAGAACTCGTGCAACAGCTTAGGGGTGACGGTCACCCGCTTTTGTTCACCTTCTGCCACGCGCCTCGACACCTTGCGGCAGACGGCCGCGAGCAGGCGGTCAAGTTGGCGCACTCCAGCTTCGCGTGTATAGTGGCGGATGAGCTCCAGCATCACCGGGTCTGCCATACGCACCCGGTCGCCCTTCAATCCATGCCGTTCCCGCTGCTTTGGAAACAAATGACGGCGGGCAATCTCTAATTTTTCGATCTCGGTGTACCCCGACAACTGGATCACTTCCATGCGATCCCGCAACGGTCCAGGGATTTGATACACGTCGTTGGCCGTGGTAATGAACAGCACGTCCGACAAATCAAATGGCAATTCAATGTAGTGGTCGGAAAAACTGCTGTTTTGCTCTGGGTCCAGGACCTCAAGCATGGCCGCAGCCGGGTCCCCTCGAAAGTCACTGGCCATTTTGTCAATCTCGTCCAACAAAAACACGGGGTTGCGCTTACCAGCTTGTTTCATTCCCTGCAAAATGCGGCCAGGCAACGCGCCAATGTACGTCCGGCGATGGCCGCGAATCTCCGCTTCGACCCGCACGCCCCCTAGCGACACGCGGACAAACGGGCGGTTCAGTGATTTGGCAATCGAGCGAGCGAGGGAAGTCTTCCCTACCCCGGGTGGCCCAGCCAAGCAAATAATGGGACCTGACTGCCGGTCCACCAGTTTCTGCACCGCTAAGAACTCGAGAATTCGCTCTTTGACTTTCTCCAGGCCGTAGTGATCCGCGTCTAATATGCGGGCAGCCCGTTCTAAGTCGATGCTCGACTCGGCCGCCTCCAACCAAGGCAATGCCAGCAGCCAATCGATGTAGGTGCGCGCCACGGTCCCTTCCGCAGACGCTGGCGGAATCCGTTCCAATCGGTCAATCTCTTTCTCCAACCGCTCCGCTACGGCCGTAGGCAACGGCTTTTTGCGCATGGCTTCCCGCAATTCTTCCGCTTCGCCCGTCCGCCCTTCTCGGTCCCCCAGTTCCTTTTGAATGGCCTTCATCTGTTCGCGCAGATAGTACTCTTTTTGGGTGCGCTCCATCTGTTTGCGCACGCGCTGGTGGATCTTGCGCTCCAGCTCCAGGACCTCACGCTCGTCCGAGAGGATACGCAAGACTTTTTCCAACCGCTCAACGACCTCAAACGATTCCAGGACCTCTTGCTTATCGCGGATCTTCAAGGGCAGGTGCGTCGCCACCGCGTCAGCCAGCCGTCCAGGGTGCTCCAGCTCAGTCACCGATAGCAGCGTATCCTGGTCAATCCGCTTGGAAAGCTTCACGTACTGTTCAAACTGCTGAACCAAGGAGCGCATCATCGCCTGGATCTCAGGCGTGACGACTACCTTATCCGGCTCTGGCACGCGCCGGACAGACACTTCAAACCACTCTTCAGAGCGCAGGAACTGTTCAATGCGGGCGCGTTCCAACCCCTCAACAAGGACGCGCAGCGTTCCGTTGGGCAGCTTCATCATCTGCTTGACGCGTGCCACCGTTCCCACTTTAAACAGGTCTTGCTCTGTCGGGTCATCCACCTGGCCGTCTTCCTGCGAGGTCAGAAGGATCAACGGATCGGCGGCTAGCATCGCCTTTTCTAAGGCCTTCACCGATTTTTCCCGGCCCACGTCAAAATGTAAGACCATGCCCGGGTACACCAGCAGGCCCCGCAGCGG
>JAILZF010000166.1 GCA_023512635.1 Alicyclobacillus sp.
ACACATCTGCGTGGGCGCCCTGCGCCCTGCCACCGCGAGGAGGGATGGACGTGACGCAAAACGAGTGGATGTTGGCGTGCGCCGTCGGAATTCCCGTCGCGTTTGCCCTGGGCCGGTTGTCCGCACGCATCCCCTGGCTGCAGGTCAAAGACGAGAAGAAGTACTCCCTGCCGGAGTTTGTTCGCGGCCGCTCGTAACACGAGCCGGCCGGTGCAACCCAGTTGCGGGCGGTCTGCGGAGCTCCCTGCCATGGCCGCCCCAGCCCTTCACGCTGGGGGAAGCCGTTCACACAACCGCCAGAACATCCCTAACCAGCAAGCGTTTGCTCCGGGCACAGTCCCAGCCGTAGTCCCGTGTTCACACAACCCCCAGAACATCCCTAACCAGCAAGGCTAACTGACCGCTTACTTCTCCATGTTCAGGCCCGCGGCCCGCAGTTGCGCAAGCAACTCCGCTTCATCCCAAATTGCTAAATTTGGGTTCTGGCCCGACGCGCGCAATGCCTCCGCCTTGCCCAGTTTCGATCCAGCCTTGTGACCTGCTACCACGACGTCCGTTTGACGGCTGACGCTGCTTGCCACGCGGCCTCCCAGCTGTTCAATGTACGCACTGGCGGTTTTGCGGTCCAGCCGTTCGAGCGTTCCGGTCAATACGAAGGTCTTACCAGCAAACGGCCCAGTCGCCGAACGAGGACCAAGGTAACGGGTATTCACCCCAGCCGCTTGCAACCGCTCTAACAGCCGTCTGGCGCTCGGCTGGCGAAAGTATGCCACCAGGCTTTCCGCTATTTTGGGGCCAATCTCGCGCACCGCCGTCAGTTCCTCTGGCGTAGCTGCCATCAGGGCAGCCAAATCACCAAAGTGGCTGGCCAGGGTCTTGGCTGCCTTCTCGCCCACATGGCGGATTCCCAGCCCGAATAACAACCGCTCGAGCGAGTTGTGCTTGCTTTGCGCAATAGCCGCCAAGAGATTGGTGGCCAGCTTGTCCCCCATACGCTCCAACTGCATCAACTGGTCTTTGCGCAGCAGGTATAAGTCTGCGACATCTCGTACCCAGCCGCTGCGCACCAACGCATCCACCCACTGCTCACCTAGCCCGGTGATGTTCATCGCATCGCGCGAACCAAAGTGCAGAATGGCCTCCCGTACTTGCGCTGGACAAGACGGGTTGATACACCGCCAAGCGACCTCTTCGTCCAGGCGTACCAAGGGCTGGCCACAGCTCGGACAGTCTGCCGGCATGACAAAAGGCTGCTCGTTACCCGTCCGCCGCTCAGGCAGTGAAGAGACCACCTCTGGGATAATGTCTCCCGCCTTTTGCACCACAATCACATCGCCAATGCGCAGGTCGCGCGCACGAATCAGGTCTTCATTGTGGAGAGAAGCGCGCGACACTGTCGTACCGGCCAATGACACCGGATCAAACACTGCCGTCGGCGTCACCGCTCCAGTCCTGCCGACGCTTAATTCAATCGCCCGCAGCACTGTCTCCGCTTGTTCCGCTTGGTACTTGAAAGCAATGGCCCAGCGCGGGCTTTTGGCCGTTGACCCGAGTACACGCTGTTGTGCAAAATCGTCCACCTTGATAACCATACCATCCGTGGCGTAAGGCAACTCGTGTCGCCGCTCAGACCAGGCTTCGATATGCGCCAAGACGTCTTCGATGCGTTCAAACACCTGGTAAGTGGGGTTCACGGGTAACCCCAACTGCGCCAACCAAGCCAACGCGGCCGACTGGGATGAGACCGGCAACTCTCCACCAGCCTCGGCGTCCGCCACAGCATAGACGAACACCGCCAAGCCCCGGTCCGCGGTGACCTGCGGATCGAGCTGGCGCAGTGACCCGGCGGCCGCATTGCGAGGATTGGCAAACAGCGGTTCTCCAGCCGCCTCGCGTTGGGCATTAAGCCGCAGGAAGGCAGGCTTCGGCAGATATGCCTCACCCCGCACCTCTACGTTGACCGGCTCCCGCAAACGCAACGGCAGGGCGCGAATGGTGCGCAGGTTGGCGGTGATGTCTTCCCCCGTTTCACCGTCCCCGCGTGTCGCACCGCGTACAAACCGGCCCTGTTCATACAGCAAACTCACGGCTAAGCCGTCAATTTTCAGCTCACAAACGTAACGCACCGGCCCAACTGTGGCACGGACGCGCCGGTCAAAGTCGAATAGGTCCTCAGCACTGTACGCGTTGGCCAGCGAGAGCATCGGCTGTTCATGACGAACTTTGGCAAACCCTGCCAGCGGCGCCCCTCCCACGCGCTGCGTCGGTGAATCGGGGGTCACCCATTGCGGGAAAGCGGCTTCCAGCGCATGCAACTCACGCATCCATTCGTCGTAGACGGCATCCGGGACCTCGGGACGGTCTAACACGTAGTACAAATAATCGTGGTGGCGAATCTGTTGACGCAGCCACTCCATCCGCTCAGCCGCGGCCGCTGCGGAGGTAAATGGAGGATGGGATGTCACACCAGGCTCCCTCCTTACTCCACTTTTTGAATGGGGGCAAACGCTGCCAACAAACGTTTGATGCCCACAGGCGACGGGAAAGCCACCGTCAGTTCCTGTTCCTCACCACGGGTACGCACCTCAACCAC
>JAILZF010000167.1 GCA_023512635.1 Alicyclobacillus sp.
GTCCAGTTCTTCCCATGCTGCCAGGTGTTCGGCATACGTTTCTACTGCGACGTGTGGTTGAAAGTGCCGCTTGCCGAGCGGCCAAGGCAGCTCGCCATCCATTTTTAAATGAGCCAAATGATCTTTGTAGGGTAACAAGTCAAAGACGAAAACCTCCACGCCATCCCGCTCCTTTGCCGTCGCTGACGGAGTTGTCATGCTGCTGGGGTGAGTTCAACGGGAATACAGCTGGACGAAGTTACCAAACGGATCGCGCAACCAACAGGTTTTCCCGTGAGGGCCCATGTCGCGCACCGGGCTGACGGTGAGACCGCGCGCCTGTAACTCGGCAACAGCGTCTGCCAGGTCCTCAACCTCCAACGTCACAGCCCCCCCTTGCAACCCTGCCGGGGTTTCTCCTTCGCCACTGAGCGCAAAGGTGACCCCGTCCACCTTGAATTGCGCCCAGCGCTCGCCGTCGACAAACTGTGGCGAGAGACCAAGCAACGCTTGGTAAAAGGCCACCCCCTCCGACATATCCGCCACCGGGTAATACACATTTTTGATGCGCACCACGAGCCAGCCCCTTTCTCGCCTGCTTGGGTCCATGTCCATATCCTTCATAGAAATGGAGACCTTAGTAAAAGGGGTTCTACAGAGCCTGGTCTCCACCTGCTGAGCAGTTACTGTGCGGTGACTCCTCCATCCATCACAAACACTGCGCCCGTGGTGTACTGGGCAGCGGGAGAGGCGAGAAACAAAGCCAATCCCTTGATCTCATCGGGCGTGGCAAACCTGCGCGCAGGGATTTTGGCCAAAAGTCGCTCGCGCAGTGCTTCCACTTCCGGATTGCCTGTCGCGGATTGCAACCGTCCGCCGCCCAGGTTGGTTAAAAACATCCCGGGAGCTATCGCATTGACTTGAATATTGTCGGGTGCGAGTTGAACGGCCGCTGCGCGCGTCATGTTGAGCAGGGCCCCTTTGGCCGCCGAATACGCGAATGAATTCAAATCAACCTCCGCAATCATTCCGCCAATGGAGGCGGTGATCACGATTTTTCCCCCTCCCGTTTTCTGCATGTGACGAGCAGCTTCCCGTACCGTCAAAAACACACTCGTTTGGTTGACCGCAATCACGTGGTTCCAATACGCAAGAGATAACTCGGTCAAGCGCGGCGCCTTCCCGCCGATGCCCGCATTGGCAAAGGTGATATCCACCCTGCCCCACTCTTGCATCACCCTTGCAAACGCAGCGACGACCGCCGTTTCATCGGACACATCCGCTTGAATGGCCAAACCTCTGCGGCCGCAGGCCTGGACATGTTGCGCAGCCCGCTGCGCGCGTGTCTCGTCCAGGTCCACGCAGGCTACATCCGCTCCCGCCTCGGCCATGGCTTCCGCAATGGCCCACCCCAGGCCACTGCCAGCCCCTGTAACCACAGCCACTCGCTTGTCTAAGCGGAAAGCATCCCACACTGTCATCTCCCCACCTCCTGACCGCGTGTCGACAAAGGGCACGCCCGGAGCCGTTAGGACTCCGGGTGCACCGCCAACACCACTTTCACGGCTCGCTCCCGCCCCGCTGTGATGTCCTCAAACACGCTCGGCGCTTCCTGCCAAGGCCGCACTTTCACCCACGATGCCTCGGCGACGCAGTGCCTGTTGGTCACACATTGCAACGCCATAGCAAAGTCTTCAGGTGTATAGCTGGCACTCCCAAGTACCTCTAGTTCTTTGCGGACCACGGCATTGAGCATCAGTTCTGACCTTTCTTGATGCAACCCTAGCCAAACCACCCGGCCGCCGCGGGCTGCCAGGTCTATCGACAGTTGCCGGGTCTGTTGTAACCCGACGGCTTCGAACACCACATCCGCACCCTCGGCAAACAGTTGCTGAACCTGCCAGGTCACGTCCTCTCGCTCTGCATGGAACGTGTGGGTGGCCCCCCATGCTGTTCCAACCGCGAGTTTTTCCTCCACCACATCGATCAAGACGACGTGGCTGGCTCCACTCATCCTGGCCAAACGCAGACAACACAACCCGAGGGTCCCCGCACCGATGACCACCACGCGGTCTCCTAAGCTCACTCTCGCCCTGCGCACGGCGCGTACAGCGCACGCCAAGGGTTCCGTGATGACCGCTTCCCACAAGTCGGCAATGCGCTCGCAGTTTTGTTCAGGGACGCGGGCCAACTCCGCGAACCCGCCCGGTTCCTGGATGCCCAAACTGCGTTGTGCCTGGCAACGCTGAGGCTGGCCGCGGCGGCAAGCCGCGCAGGTCCCGCAGCCGAACAACGGATTCACCACCACCCGGTCACCGACGCGCAGCCGATGGACGGATTCTCCCACTTGAGCAACCACGCCGGTCCATTCATGTCCCATGACCAAGGGGGGGTTGCGTAACGGGTTATGTCCTAGGTATCCAGAAATATCTGACCCGCAAATCCCGGCATAGGCGACACGCACCACCACCTCGCCGGCGGCTGGTTGAGGATCCGGCAGACGAGTGAAGTGGAGCGCCCGCGGGCCGGTCCATAGCAGTGCCTGCATCTCGTCACCTTCTTTCTCACGGGGGGCCCCTTGACCCAGTGTGATG
>JAILZF010000168.1 GCA_023512635.1 Alicyclobacillus sp.
TCAATCCATTTCTGGATATCCAATGCTTCATTCGTAAATTCACGGGTGAAAAACAGGTGCGGAAACATGGTGTAGCCACCGCTGCTTAAGTTGGGGACGAGACTGCCCTGCGGAGCAATCCGCGGGTACACGGCCGTGACATGCCATGTCCCGGAACCGTTTTTTTGCACGTGGGCCCGCAGGTCAAACCGCTCGCCGGCGCGTGTCTGGCAGTCCATCCAAGGCTGGACCAGATACTGCTCGCCGCGCAGCAGACTGGCCAACCAGGTGTCTGCAGCAGACCTTGCGTGTTGCAAGGGAGGAACCCCGTTTTGCCACACCGCCAATCCTTGTTTATCAGCCTCCAGAAAAACGATACCCTTGCCTTGGTGACCCCAAACAGGTTTGAGGACAGCGCGTTCGTGTGCGTGCAACACTTGCCAAACGTCATGTACCGACGTCGCTAGACTGGACGGTATAAGGTAGCGGACAAATCGGCCGCCCTGAGCGAGTCGTTGATAGACGTTCCACTTGTCTCCCACGGACCAGGAGGTCAATGGAATCTTTGCGGCCAGCCGGTCCACTGCTGCCATGGCTTGAGCGTTTTGGGGAGAAGTTGCATTATAGACCACGTCCAGTTTGCGTGTACAGGGACGCCAACTGCCGTTGCGGAAGGTCCAGCCGTCCACACAAGGAACCTCCGGCAGAATACCACGGGGCGTAAAATAGACCAGCTCGACCCCTTCCATGGCAGCCACCGCAGCAAACGCAAAGAGTTTGTGCACCATCTCTGGTAATCGGCGGGTGTGCAGATAGCCCAGACGAATCATGGGGCGCCCTCCTCCGCCAGTTGAAACTGCAGACAGGATGCAGCGCGAACGGCCACTCGACGAGCTTTGTCCAAAGAGTATGGATCGCTGGCCATTACGTACGCACAGCGTTGTCCGAGAGAGGTTGGCGGGCGAACCTTCTGGCCTTTGCGTGGTTTCACATACACCGCTTCCACCCCGGGGCAATTCAATGCTTTCTGCTTTCCCACTACGCGGACCACTGTACCCGCCTGGGTACAAGAGACGTAATGGGTATAGACGTTTTTTCGCCAGAGCGGCGTGAGGTCAGGCTGCTCGCCCAAGGCGAGCTTTAAGGTTTCTTGTACCAGGTTGATCCCTAAACCGACTGCAATCATGCGGTTCATGGCACCGCCGGCTATGCGGGGATTGGCTTCAATTAGCTTCCATTGCCCGCTGTTCTGTCGCAACTCCAAGTGGCAAGGACCAGAGCGCAGTCCAATCCGCTGCACGATGTCGGTTACGGCCGAGATCAATGAATTCGTCCGTTGGGTGGGTGGACTGGCGGACAATGCGTACCCGTCGACAATGGGGTGGCCGCGATGCAGTGTAATGTGTTGTTCAACCAGCGCCACAGGGTGGACAGTATCTTGGACAGCCAGGACTTCCACCAGGTATTGCGGACCGCTCACATACTCTTCAGCCAGTACGGGTAGGCCAGGGTAAAGCTGGATCAACTCATGAACGCGTTTGGCCAACTGCTGCTTGGAGCAGACAACATGCACGTCTTTGGCTCCTGTGGAGCGGGGGGCTTTGACCACCAACGGCAAGTGTTCGGTCACCTGGTCCAGCCACAAGTTCAGGTCCTCTGCCCTGTCCAACACGGCGTACCACGGGTTGTACGGGGTGCCTGTGAGAGTCTTACGCGTACGGACCTTGTCTTCCATGGTCAGAATGGGCTGGAGACGCGGGCGGACAGGACAGAACCGGCGAGCCAGCAGGGCAGCCCGGGAAACGTACGGATCGACAAAACTTACGATGGCGGCAAGCTCCAAGCCTTCTTCTTGGAGCGATTGCAGGTGGGACATTAAGGATGCAAGATGATCCAAGTCCACGGCCAGCAGCCGGTGAACGTCAGGGAACTCGGAGCGTTGAGCCACCAACGTTGGCCGGTTGGTAAGCACGACGGTATAATAGCCCAAGCGTTCGGCGGCTTGGATGGCCTCGCGGCTGGAACCGTGTTTTTGCATATGGAGAAAGACCACCGTACGCATGCGTTGGACACCTCCTTGTATGGTCCCATCCCTATGCACACGTGGCGGATTCCGCAGGGGACAATGGCGGTAGGCAAATGCTGTCAAGAGTTGCTGTGGCCGGGGGATTGGCTGATAATAGCTGCGGTACGAAGGGAGGGGGAAGCCAACATGCGTGTACGGGTGTCTGCGGTACAGTACCGCCTGTGTACCATCGCCAGTTGGGGCGAGTTTGCTGTGCAAGTACAACAAGCTGTGGCAGCGGCAGCTGAATTTCATCCGGACTTTGTCCTCTTTCCGGAGTTGTTCACGACGCAACTGTTGTCCATCGGCGACGGCCGGGGGAACGCTTTGCCGTTTGCGCAATTGCCCTCTTTCACGCAAGCCTACCAAGACTTGTTTACGCGGTTGGCACGCGAAACGGGCATGTATCTCATCGGCGGAACGCATGTGGTTCAACGCGGGGATACGCTGCAAAACGTCGCTTTTTTGTTTG
>JAILZF010000017.1 GCA_023512635.1 Alicyclobacillus sp.
TAGCAAATCCACGTTGACAGCCCTTAGTCGACGCGTGGAAACGTACCTGACATTACGTCCGCAACTGGTGCGGGTGATGCACCTGGTCGACATTCGCCATCCGCCCACTCGGCAAGACCTGGAGGTTCATCGGTGGTTGCTCGACCATGGCCTACAAGCCTGCGTTGTCGCTACAAAGCAGGATAAATTGTCGCGCGGAGCGGCCTTGAACCAAGTCCGCCATATTCAAAAAGCCTTGGCGACCCCGGCGCCGGTCTTGGCGGTGTCGGCTGTGGCGCGTACGGGGTTGGATGAGCTGTGGGCGTTGATGGAGGCCGATCTGGCCGCTTGGCCGGTACGGTAGTCAGCTTTCACGGTTTTGACACAGGGCAGGTGGTATAATAGGCCAAGATGCAGAGGACGGGAGAACGGTGCCGCTGCAGCCAGCAGTATGAATCTGAGGCTGTGCGGTGGCCGGGAGGAGGTACCAGGCATGCGCATCATCGTGGTCGGAATGAACGACAAAACGGCGCCAGTCGAGCTGCGCGAGCGGTTGAGTGTAACGGGGGACGAGCTGGCGGACGTGTTGGCCACGCTGCGCGAGTCGCGGACCGCTTTGGAGAGCGTGGTGCTGTCTACCTGCAACCGGATAGAGGTGTATGCGGTGGTTCACTCCGCACGTGCGGGTGAAGACTACTTGCGTACACTGCTTGCCAGGCGCGCAGGTATGGCGCCGGAGCAACTGGCCCCGCACCTGTTTGTCTTGCGCGGCTATGCGGCAGCCGACCACTTAATGCGCGTGGCGTGCGGATTGGATTCGATGGTGATTGGCGAGACCCAGATTCTTGGCCAGGTGCGCGATGCCTATTTGGCTGCGGCGGCGACTGGTAATGCTGGGATGTTGTTAGACCCGCTGTTTCGCCGTGCCATTCAGGTGGGCAAGCGTGCGCAAACGGAGACGGGTATCGGCCAAAACGCGGTCTCGGTCAGTTACGCGGCGGTGCAGTTGGCAAAAAAGATCCTCGGCGACCTTCGTTGCTGCCGCGTCTTGGTGTTGGGGGCGGGGCAGATGAGCAGGCTGGCCATCCAACATCTGCAAGCGGCCGGGGTGACCGAGCTGGCCATTTGCAACCGCACCCTGGCGCGGGCACAGCAGCTGGCGGACGAGTTTGCCGGGAAGGTGGTCCCGTGGGACAAGTTGGGTGACGCGCTCGGGCACTCGGATATCGTGATTGCCTCGACGGGGGCACCAGGTTTTGTACTGCACGCTGAACAGGTCGCGGCTGCGCTGCAACGGCGTGGTCAACGCCCGGTGGTGCTGATTGATATAGCGGTGCCACGCGATATTGACCCGGCGGTGGCGGCGTTGGGCAACGCGTACCTGTACGATATTGACGACCTACAGGGCGTGGTGGAGGCGAACTTGGCAGAACGCGAACGCCTGGCCAGGGACATTGAGCGGATGATCCAGGAGGCATTGCAGGAGTACTCGCTGTGGTTGTCAGAGCAAGAGGTGGTGCCGCTGATTGCCGCCGTGCGCGCGAAGGGGATGGCCATCCAGGCGTCGGTGATGGCTAGCTTGGAGCGCAAGTTGCCCGATTTAAGCGAACGGGATCGCAAGTTGTTGCACAAGCACACCATGAGCATTGTCAACCAGCTGCTGCGCGACCCGATTCTCAACATGAAGGCGTTGGCCGCTTCTGGCAGCAGCCAGGAGCTGCGTGTGTTTGCGCAGCTGTTTGGGGTGACAGAGGAAGATGTACGGCAGTGGCAACGCGGGACACTGTGGGAGGACGGGGAGACGGTGCTCTCACCCCCCGTCGGCTTTGCGGAGGCGGTGCAGCGCTGGCGCGCGTCCCTGCAGCGCGGGACAAACGCTGACGCAGAGGGGGCGGCGCGGCCGCTGCACCCGGTGCTGCGCTGAACGGGGCAGGGCCATGGCTGCGGGGAGATGGCTGTACGACGCGTTTGTGGCCCTGTACGCGTTGAGCTTGGTGTTGTTTTTTGGCGACGCTGTACTGCCGCGGCGCTTGTTCAACCGAGCGGGGCTGGTATGCCTGTTTTCCGCTTTTGTTCTGGCTACGCTGTTTTTGTTGGGGCGACTCCGTGCGTTAGGAACAGGGGCTCTTTACACGCCGTTCGATGCGTTGTTGGTGTGGGCGTGGCTCATCGTCCTGGTCACGCTCGTGGTGGATGCGTTTTTTCGCATTGATTTGGTGGTGTTTTTAGCGAACGCGGTCGGCTTTGCGGTGGCGGCGTTTGCAGCTTTTCGACCAGGGTCTGTGGTGTATGCGGTGCACCAAGGCGATTTGTTGTTGCTGCACGTCGCGTTTGCTTTGCTCAGCTATGCCGCGTTTGCGTTTGCCTTCGTCTTCTCTTTTATGTATTTGCTGCAAGACCGTTGGTTGCGTGCCAAGCGCTGGAATCGGTGGTATTTTCGGCTGCCTTCATTGGAGCGTTTGGACACGTACGCTTTTCGCTGTGTGTTGGCCGGCGTCCCGTTGCTGCTGGTGGCCATGGTCTTGGGCGTGGTCTGGGCCGAGCTGACCCTGGGCCGCCTGTCTTTTGCCGATCCAAAACTACTTGCGACCGCGGCGCTGTGGCTGGCATACAGCACAGCGCTGTTGTTGCGCATTCGCTCCGGCTGGGGTGGTTTGCAGCTGGTGCGGATGAACATTTTCTGTTTTACAGGGGTTCTGGTCAACTTTGCTGTCATCAGTAGTTTCTCCTTGCTGCACCGCGCCGGGGGGTGACAGGGGAGTGCAAGGTTCCCCCTGGTAACCATTCATCCGTGACAGGTCTGTGGCTGGGGGGATGTGGGGATCTTTGATCTCACCCTAGGTGCCGGCTAGCAGAGTGGAGGTGGAAGGTGTGAACAAGTTGCGCGTAGCCACGCGCACCAGTGCGTTGGCGTTGCGGCAGACGCAGTGGGTGTTGGATCAACTCCATCACTGGGTGCCAGACCTGGCGTTTGAACTGGTGCCCGTGGTCACGCGAGGAGACCGGATTCTGGATGTGGCGTTAGCGCAAATCGGCGGGAAGGGGCTGTTCGTGTCTGAAGTGGAGGCACAGCTGCTGTCGGGGAAAGCCGACCTTGCGGTGCACAGCCTCAAAGACGTACCGGCGGAGCTGGCGCCAGGCTTGGTATTGGGGGGGATTCCGGTGCGCGCAGACGCGCGGGACGCACTGGTGTCAGCGCGCGGACAAGGCCTGGCAGACTTGCCGCCGGGGGCGCGTGTAGGAACCTCCAGCCTGCGCCGGACAGCCCAGTTGCTGCTCCAACGTCCTGATCTACAGGTCGTGCCGCTGCGGGGCAACATCGATACGCGCCTGCGCAAGCTGACGAGTGAAGGTTTAGATGCCATAGTCCTGGCGGCGGCAGGCCTGGAGCGGATGGGGTGGAGCGAGCGCATCACGGAGCGGCTGGCCCCCGAGGTCTGCCTGCCTGCGGTGGGACAAGGTGTGCTGGCGCTGGAGTGCCGAGCTGACGATACGCGTGTCCTCCGCTGGTTAGAAGCGTTGCACGACCCACCAACGGCCGCCGCCGCTCGGGCGGAGCGCGCTCTGCTGGCGGCCCTGAACGGCGGCTGTCAGGTGCCCTTGGCGGGTTATGCACAAACCATGCCGAATGGTGAGGTCTGGCTGCGCGGCTTGGTGGCCAGTGCAGATGGGCGGTGGTGTGTGCGCGCTGAGGCGCACGGAATGGACCCGGAAGCGGTAGGGCAGGAAGTGGCCCGGCGATTGCGGGAGCAAGGAGCGGATCGCCTGTTAGAGACTACGGCGACCTTACAACCAGGCGGGTGAGACGGGATGCCGGGGCCATTGAGTGGATGGAGGGTAGCGGTGACCCGTCCACACGACCAGGCTGAGCGCACGGCCGCCGCTTTGCGCGACCTCGGAGCGGACGCGCGGGTGCTGCCCCTGTTGGCCGTGCAATGGTGCCGCGGTCCCGAACTGCTGGCGGCAGCGCGGGCAGCCAGCGAGCTGGATGCGGTGATTTGCACGTCGGCGAATGCAGTGCGGGCGCTGGTGGCTGCGTTGGCCGAGGTGGCTGCTGCGCCGCCGCGCTGCTGCCTCGCGGTTGGCCCTGCCACCGCTGCCGCGGCGCAAGCTGCAGGCTGGCCGGTTCAGCACTGGCCGGAGGTGGCTACCGCGGCGGCCCTGGCCGAGTGTGTGGCGCAAGGCCGGGCGGGGAAGCTGGAACGGGTGTTGTACGTACACGGACAGTTGGCCGGTTCAGCATTGTCAGAGCGGCTGCGAGCGGCCGGTCTGGACGTGCGGGCGGTGTGCGGTTACCAGACTCTGGAGTCAGCAGCCGATGCAGCGGCTTGGCAGTCACTGCTTGCAGGTGCACCGCGTCTGGCCATTGCCTTGTACAGCCCGTCCGCGGTTCGTTCTTTGCAGCGACAGTGTCGTCTTTGGTTGTCATCGGCCCGTCCCGTGTATGTCTGTGTGGGACCGACGACCACAGCTTCGGCAGAAGCGGCTGGTCTGTGGCCGGTGTATACGGCAGCCGCCCCGTCGGACGCGGCCGTGGCTGCCCTGTTGGCAGGTTTGCCCCGCCCAGGGGGCTGCCTTTCCCAAACAGAGTGATTCCGGGTCAGCAGCCCTTGCGACGAGCCTGGTCCGCGTGGTTGGATTTGTGGGGAGAAGGAGGAGACGGGCATGACAGAGTTTCGTCGCCACCGGCGGTTGCGCGCATCAGCCAACCTGCGCCGGATGGTGCGGGAAACACGGTGGTCGGTGGACGATTTGGTCTATCCGTTGTTTGTTCAGGAAGGGTTGCAAGGCCGCGAACCGGTAGCAGCAATGCCAGGGGTGGACCACTTGGGGTTGGACGAGCTGCGGCGCGAAGTGCTTGAAGTTTCGGAGCTCGGTATTCCGGCCATCCTGCTATTTGGCGTGCCTCTGCACAAAGACGAGTGCAGCTCCAGCGCGTACGCGGAAGAAGGGATTGTGCAGCAGGCAGTGCGGGCGGCCAAACAGGAAAACCCGGAGCTGGTGGTCATCACCGATGTTTGCTTGTGTCAGTACAACCCTGCTGGTCACTGTGGTGTGGTACGCGGCGGGCGGGTAGTCAACGACGAGAGCCTAGAGTTGTTGGTGAAAACCGCGGTGTCCCACGCGCAAGCCGGGGCGGACGTGGTGGCGCCGTCCGATATGATGGACGGGCGAGTGGCTGCCATCCGCGCTGGTCTGGATGCGGCAGGGTTGACGGATGTGGCCATCATGTCTTACGCGGTAAAATACGCTTCGGCGTTTTACGGTCCCTTTCGAGAGGCTGCGCACTCGGCCCCTGCCTTTGGCGACCGGAAAACATATCAGATGGACCCGGCCAACGCGCGCGAGGCGCTGCGCGAAGCCTGGAGCGACGTGGCAGAAGGTGCGGACGCGGTGATGGTCAAACCAGCGCTGGCCTACCTGGACATCACGCGCAGCCTGCGGGCGGAATTGAACGTGCCGCTGGCGACGTACAACGTTAGCGGCGAGTACAGCATGGTCAAGGCGGCTGCACGCCAAGGCTGGATTCACGAGCAAACGGTGGTCGACGAGTTGCTCACATCGTTCAAGCGGGCAGGGGCGGACATGGTGATCACGTATCACGCGAAAGACGCGGTACGCTGGCGGCGGGAGGAGTTTGGCCAAGGCTGAGACAGGAAGGAGGGCCCGCGTGTGTTGACGCGCTCCGAAACAGCGTATGCAGCTGCAAAACAGGTCATGCCAGGGGGAGTCAACAGCCCGGTGCGGGCGTTTCGGGCGGTGGGCGGCACCCCGTTTTTTGCAGATCACGGCGCTGGCCCGTACTTGTACGACCTCGATGGCAACCGTTATGTTGACTACCTATTGTCGTGGGGTCCGCTGATTTGGGGCCATGCCCACCCGCGCGTGATCGACAGTGTGGTGGCAGCGGCGCGACGTGGTACAAGCTTCGGTGTGCCGACGGAATGGGAGACGGAGATGGCGCAACTGGTGATTGACCTGGTGCCGTCGGTAGAAGTGGTACGCATGGTGAACAGTGGCACCGAAGCGGTGATGAGCGCGTTACGGTTGGCACGCGCGTATACAGGCCGGCCGTGTATCGTCAAGTTTGCCGGCGGTTATCACGGCCATGCGGACAGCTTGCTGGTCAAAGCGGGATCTGGTGTGGCCACGTTCGGCTTGCCAGACAGTCCGGGGGTGCCGGCTGCGACAGCGGAGACCACCCTGGTGCTGCCGTATAACGATGTGGCAGCGGTACAATCGCTGTTTGCAGCTCGGGGGGAGACCATTGCCGCGGTGATTGTCGAGCCTGTGGCAGGGAACATGGGGTGCATCCCGCCTGTGCCCGGTTTTTTGCAAGCGCTGCGCGACCTTACGCAGCAGTATGGGGCTTTGTTGATCTTTGACGAGGTCATGACGGGCTTTCGCATCGCGTTGGGCGGGGCGCAAGCGCGCTTTGGGGTGGTGCCTGACCTGACCACCCTGGGCAAGGTGATTGGTGGCGGGTTGCCCGTGGGGGCCTACGGAGGCAAGCGAGAAATCATGGGCTGGGTCGCTCCGGATGGTCCGGTCTACCAGGCGGGTACGCTCTCGGGCAATCCGTTGGCGATGGCTGCCGGTCTGGCGACCTTGCGCATGTTGCAGGAGGAAGGGGAGGCGCTGTACACGCGGCTGGAGGCGTATGGTCGAGCGTTGGTCGAGGCGTTTCTCGACGCAGGGGCTAAGCATGGCATTCCCGTGACGGGGCATGCGTTGGGCGGGATGTTTGGCCTGTTCTTCCACCCCGGGCCGGTGCGTGACTACGCTGCTGCCGCAGCAGCCGACAGCCAGCGCTACGCCCGTTTTTTCCACGCGCTCTTGCGCCGCGGTGTGGCCCTTGCACCGTCCCAACTGGAGTCAGGTTTTGTCTCGGCGGTCCACGGTGAGGCGGAGTTGGCTTGGACGGTAGCGGCCGTGGCTGACGCCATGGCCGAGGTGTGAGCGGGTGAAACAGGGGGCTGGTCTGGTGCTGTGACGGTCGCCGCTGTCTGTACCTCTCTTCCCTACAGCCGGCTGCCCCGCGACATAACCGCCCGGGCCCGGGCATACAGTCGTACGGGAGCACTCTGCGCAGCAGCGCCGTCCACGCGGTGCCGAGACGCGAGGGCAGGGAGGGGTACGACGTGAGCGATGTGGAACGGGCCCCGGTGATCCGGCTGAATTTGGATCAGGAGGTGTTCCTTGAGGCGGTCCGCGAAGGCGATACGTTCGAGGACGCCACCGTGGCGACAGAAGTGACGTCGTTTGATCGGAACGGCGACGCGTACGTGTTGGAAGGCGCAGTGGTTTTCGCCGGGGTGTTGGTCCCGCCAGGTGAAACCGACCGCAGAGCGAGTCCCGCTTGGGACCCGGCTAGCGTGGGCGCCACACGGTTTGTGCAGCACCGTTTGCCGTTTCTGCTGCGCGTTCCTGTGCGGGCGCAACCGCGCGGCTTGGTCAATGTGGCCAGTCGCATCACCCAATGGAACATTCAGGTGGCCGCGCCGCAGTGGTTGCGGGTACTGGCTGACCTGCAGATCTCTGGCCTGAACGGTCAGCAAGGTTACCATTTTCAGTGTGGTGCACAAGAAGCTGGAGATTGGTTTCCGGAGGCGACTCCATCGACGGACCGCACGGTTGTGCCAGAGGGGGCTGAGCAACCGGCCAGGGACCGGTCCATGCCTGCGGAATCGCCAACAGCTGAGGCGGCCGAGGCTCTGGCGGTTCAGCCTGCGGCTATGGAGTGGCGCGGCCGCGGTCGGGAGGCAGAAGGGCCGAGTCTGGAAGACCTTAGTGCGGCGCGCGCAGGACACGGCGGGGAAGACGCGACACAGGCTGCCCCAACGGCTGCGGCGTCCGCGGCCGCTGGTGAAGTAGACCTCGATACCCCGTGGCCAGTTGCCAGCGCTGCAAGGACGACCCAGGAGGCGGCAGACACGCCGCCACGGCACACACCAACGGAGCCGCATGAGGCGGGGGAAGCTGCGACCTCTGTTGCTCTGACAGACGACGCCGGTGCATCGTCCGCTACTCGGCCAGCACCTGCAGAGGCAGAGACCGATGTGGTTGCAAACTCTGCGGCATCACCGGCGGCAGCTGGGCCAGAGCCGCGTCAATCGGCGGAAGCGGCGGAGTCTGTGTGGATGGAGTTTGAACATCAATTGACGCCAGCGGAACTGGCGGCAGACCTCCCTGAGAGCGACGGTACGCCGGCACGAGAGGAACCCACTGTGGTTTGGGGAGCAAGCGCTGCAGCAGCGTCAGCCCAACTGCCGTCCGCCGGCTTTCAAGCCTTGGTGCCAGGGCGGGGGAGCATGGCAGCCGGCGGGGGCACAGGGACCGTGGCACAACCGACCGCCGAGGCAGCAGCGGGTGACCTGGCAGCTCCGGCAGCCGTCGGTGAGGCTGCCAGCCGCAGCGAGGGGAACCACGGGCCAGGTGCATCCTCGTTGTGGTCGTTTGTCGACTTCAACGCCCCTGAGACCAAGTACACCCTCCGTTTTGTGATTGTCATGGAAGAGGAGACCTTAGACATGGTGGCTGAGCGGTTAGGGTGCAGCAAAACCGACCTGATGCGCGTGAACCATTTGGCGACGGAAACCGTCTATCCGGGGCAGTCGTTACGCGTCCCTGTGCCTGCAGCCGTACGCGGCTGACGATCTGCGGAGATAGGAAGGAAAGACAGCGGGCTGCCTCTGCATGCGTTTTCGCGGGGCAGTCCGCTTCGTGTTCGGTGGCTGACCGATGCATGCGTTTGAGGTTAGGGTGCACCGAGAAACAGCGTGACAAAAACAATAAACAAAATCAGCAAGACCAACAGGTCGAGTGCACTAGGCCACAGGATAGCCCGCAAAAACAGCAAAAACATGGCGATGGCCAACAGCAGTTTGACGAATCGTGCAAGTACATAAAAAAATCCCACGGCGGCCGCCCCCTCTGCACGTGGCGTTTGTCGCCCGATACCCGCATGGCTGGCGGGTTGTGGGTGTTGCTGTATGTATATGCGCTTCCATGCTCCGGCACGCATACAGACCTCAGAGACAGGACCCCTGCATGTCGTGACAACCCAGGACAAACTTGGTAAGATGGACAAAAGCGCATGTGAAGCAAGGGAGGGAACGCCTGCTGCCCCACGTCAAGAACAGGGGAGTCAGGCTAACATGACCGACTTGACGACCGACCGTGGGATATGGCGAGGCTGGCACTGGCGGCTCGGCGGATTGACGGTGGCCGCCGTGTTGGTCTTGCAAGTGATTGCTTACTTTGCTGTCCATTATCCGTTAGAACAAAGCCTGTTGTTGGCGATGCTGATGGTGTCGTATGTGATCATTCCCAAGGCGCAAGAGCGGCGTTTGGCGAATGCCATGGCCGGCGTTGTCGTCACCTTTGTCCTGGGATTGCTGCTGCAGTTTTTGCTAGAAGACACGTGGGCCAAGGCACTGGCGCAGGGGGAATGGCTGTCCCTGGCTGAGCTGAACGTACTCAACCTGGCAGTCGGTTTGTCCATGGCGTACTTGTATCTGCGCCTCACCCAGTGGTCGGAGCGCAAACGGTCGGCCGCAGCGGCCCAGCGAGCGGCAGAGTCACGCCCGCCGCACACACACCGGCGCGTTCACCGCAAGAAAAAACGCAAGCGGCGTTAAAGGCTGTCTTGCTTGCGGTCTGGCGCGACAAGGCATAGGAGTGGATGGAAGATCACCGAAGCAAACGCCGGCTGGCGCTCGCTGATGACCTGTTTTACGCTGGCGGAGTTCGTCCGCGGTTCGTTTTTCCTCGCCTATTTTCCGTTTTATGCCGCCCAGCATCTGGGTTGGTCGGTGGCTTGGATTGGTGCTGTGACCACGGCCCATTACTTATCCGAAACGGCTTGCAAGACGGTGGCAGGCGCGGCGTTAGACCGGTTTACGATTCGCCGCGTGGTGACAGGGGGGGCATTGCTGGCCGCTGTCGGCTTGCTGGGTGCCATTCGCATTGGTGACCCACGTTGGGCGGTCGCTGGCGCTGCGGTATGGGGTGCGGGGATCTCCCCGTTATGGCTGGCTGTGTTGGGTGGGCGGCGCGCGCAAGACCCAGGCCAGGGTACTTGGATGAGCCGCAATTACACGCTTTGGCTCGTCGCGGCAGGTGCAGGACCCGTATTGGTAAGCCCCTTGCTGCCTCACTGGTCGGATCACCTCGGCTGGTTGTTAGCCAGTCTCTGGCTGTTGGCGTGTCTGGCAGCGGCAGGTGCGCCCCAGCGCACCCTGAGCGGCCGCCGCCGGACGGATGCTTGGGGGCGGCAACTGCAGCGTTTTTTACGGGAGCGGTCTTCGTTGATGTCGGGGGTGATGGTACAGACGGCGGCTGCCAGCATGCTGGTTCCTACCTTGCCGTTGTTTGTCTCGGAGCAGTTAGGTGTACCCGAACAGTGGTACGGGTTGGTGGTGGTGGCGGCTGGTGCGGTCGCCATCCCCGTGTTGTTAGCCGCAGGCCGTTTGGTGGACACGTCTGGGCCGCGCCGGTTTGTGGTGGCCGGGTTTGCGTTAAGCGGGGCGGGTGTGGCGAGTTTGCCGACCTGGCCGGGGGCGAACTGGCTGTGGATTGGCTTGTGCGGCTTTTGCTTGGCTATCGGGTTTGGTTTGGTGATGCCGGCCTGGAATGCCTATGTGACTCGTGCCATTCCGGACGACTGGCGGGCGTCTGCTTGGGGAGTCTATACCACAGTGGAAGGACTCGGTGCTTCGGTCGGACCGTTGGTGGGCGGCGTGGTGGCGCACGCGTTTGGCTTGGCGGCTCCGTTTTGGGCGAGTGCGGTGTGTCTGCTCGCTTTGGCAGCCCATTACGGGGCGGCCTTCTGGCGCCGGGCTTAACCTGCGTCGATCCCGTTGGTCTCGGACTGTCCGCCGCGTTATACTGGAAGCAGAAGCGGGGGGTGCGACAGCGTGACCAAAGTGTTGATCGCGACCGCCTCGTTTGGTGAGGGGCATAACCAGGCCGCCCATGCGGTCCGCGAAGCATTGCAAGAACGAGGCGCCGATGTGCAAGTGGTGGACTACGTGGAGTGGTTGCACCCAGCCGTGCGCTCGTTTGCCAAGTTCAGCCTGCTGCAAGGGGTTCAACACGTCCCCCGTTTGTACGGGCTGTTTTACCGGTCGATGGGCCGATTAAAGCCGACCTCTGCTCTGCAGCGCGGCCTGCACCACCTAGGTGCTGCCGCCTTTCAGCACTGGTTGGACGTGTACAATCCAGATGTGGTGGTGAACACCTTCCCAGCGCCAGCGGGGGTCTTGTCAGAGCTGCGGGCGCGTGGCGAAGCGCGGGTCCCCAGCCTGACCGTGATCACCGATTATACGGCACACCGGCAGTGGGTTCAGGAGTTGACCGATGTCTATTGTGTCGCCAACGCTGAGGTGGGTGCCGAATTAAGCAAGTATGGGGTCTCGGCGAGCCAAATCCGTTTGACGGGTATCCCGCTGCGGCAACGTTTTGCACTGGCCAACACGGGAGAAAACCTGCAGCAGCGCCACCTGTTGCGTCAACGTTACGGATTGCCTGCCGAGCAGCCAGTGGTGCTCGTGATGGGCGGGGGTGGCGGAGTTATCGCGGAAGCGGCGGAGTGGGCGCCCTTGCTGCGCACAGCGCCGGTAACCTTGGTGGTGGTCTGCGGTCACAACCAGCGACTGCAGAGACGTTTTGCAGCATGGGCCAGTGA
Source organism: Alicyclobacillus sp. (assembly GCA_023512635.1). Lineage (GTDB taxonomy): Bacteria > Bacillota > Bacilli > Alicyclobacillales > Alicyclobacillaceae > JAILZF01. Next base: position 11,669 of record JAILZF010000017.1, read on the forward strand.
ACGCGTGCGCGTGCTTGGCTATACCGAGCGGATCGACGAGTGGATGGCGCTTGCGGACGCTGTGGTCACCAAACCGGGCGGATTGACGGTGACTGAGTGTTTGGCGATGGAGCTGCCTATGATTCTGTACCGGCCAACCCCTGGGCAAGAGTCATGCAACGCTCAGTACATCCTGCGCACGGGGGCCGCGGTCTTGGCTGAGGACGTAGCGGCTGTACGGACAGCACTAGAAGACGTGGTTGTGGGCCATCCCCAGCGCCTGCAGGCGATGCGGGCAGCAGCGCGGGAGTTGCGCCCTTGGGTGACGGGGGCAGCCAAGCGGGTGGCGGATGCTGTGTTGGAGCTGGCTGCACAACGGCCTTGCCCCACGCCGGCCGGTGTTCACCCATCGCTTGTGCCAGGGGGAACCGTTTAGCCTGGCCTTGTTGTACTCGGTATGCGGCGGATGGGGAAGACCCGGCCGGCGGACAGCCGTGGCGAGGCCGCCGTACCTACGGTGCAGGAGGGATGGTTCTGATTGGGCGCGTAAGCCTCGCACTGTTGCTTGTTTTGCTGGCAGCGGCGATTGCCTACGCGCTGCTGCCCAACGTCTGGACGCGCGTGATGGGGCGCGGCGGGGTGCGGGCGCTGCCAGGGAGGCCGGTGGTGTACTTAACGTTTGACGACGGTCCAGACCCGCGTTACACCGGCCGGTTGCTGGACGCCCTGGCCGCGGCGCGTGTACCGGCCACGTTTTTTGTCTTGTCGGAGAAGGCACTGCGTTACCCAGCACTGGTGGAGCGGATGCGTGCCGAGGGGCACAGCGTGCAAGTTCACGGACAGCGACACTGGTTGGTGCCGCTGCTAGGGCCTGGGCTCACCGCCCGCCAGTTGCTCGGTGCTGCCGCGCAACTGCGCCAGCGGTTTGGCCTGCAAACTTGCTGGTACCGGCCGACATGGGGGCTGTGCAACGCCGTGACGCTTGCTTTGCTGCCTCGGTCTGGCCATCGCTTGGTCTTGTGGTCCGTGATGGTGGGTGACTGGCGGCGGACACCAGTCCAATTGTTGCTGGCGCGTATCGCCGAGCGTTTGCAGCCTGGTGGAATCATTGTCCTGCACGACAGTGACGAGACGTTTGGCGCGGAGGCAGGGGCCCCGGAGTCGGTTATCCAGCTCATCCCCTTGCTCTCTCGCATGGTGCACGAACGCGGTTGGCAGTTTGCGGTGTTAGACGCTGAGCAGGAGGTTGTGGGGTGACCCCGTGGCTGCACTACCATGCGTTTCTAGCGTTTGAATGGGTGTTTCGGCATGTGGCCAGGGTGCGTCCGTTGGACCCGGCTCACCGCCACCTTTTTTTGATTGCCCGGCGGACTTATTTAGGCAGGCCCTTTACGGTGGATGGGGTGTCGGTCAAGCCGTTCGATCAGGTGGTGGAGCTTCACCTGAACAACACCCTGTTAGCTGAGCTGTTGCGGGAGGAGAAGAGTCCGGTCAGTGTCGCGTTGCGCCTGCTGGAGGAGACGCGCCGGTCGTTGCCGGTGTTGGCCAGTGTGTTGCAGGAAACGCGCTATGCCTCGGCACAAGCGGTCTATGGGATTACCTTTGTGCATCGTCACATCAGTCGCTTTGGCTTTACGGTGTTGCCGCTGCGCAGCCGCTGGCTGCGGCGGCTGGTGGGATGGCACCTGCGACACGTCCTGCGCGCGGTCAATCCGCGGGCGGGTGAGTTGTTGCTGACTCGGCCGGATGACTTTGAACCCAAATTGGTGGCGGCGGGCAAGCAACGGTTGATCCGCTTGCACTTGCCGACGCAGACGGAGCGAATCCCATGACGCGCTTGTTGATTTTGTACGCTGCCATCGGAGACGGCCACCGTCAGGCTGCCCATGCCTTGCTGGAAGCGTGTTCCAGGCGACCCGAGATTGAGGCGGTGGCGGTGGATAACTTTCGCGCCACACACCCCTTATGCGCCTGGTTGAGTGAAGGGTGTTACCGGCTTTCGACGCGGTTTTTTCCCTGGTTGTACGGTTGGAGTTACCGGGTAACGCGGCGCTTGCCATCGCACCATTGGTTGTGGCAGTTGCTGGCTCTGCTCTCCCGTCAAGGGGCGTGCCGAGCGCTGCGTGAACATCAGCCGGACGTGGTCTTACAGCTGTTTCCCGACCTGGCGTTGGCGTTTCCTGCTCGGTCCGGGGACCAAGGTCAGGCCATCAGGCGGCCGTTGCAGGTCGTGGTGGTGACCGATTTTAGCCTGCATGGGCGCTGGTTCAGCCACCAGGCGGACGTGTTTTGTCTGCCGGCGCCGGCGTTAGCGCGAGCTGCGCAGGCGCAAGGCTATGTCGCGCCGGGACAAGCGTGCTGGGGGACCGGTATTCCGGTACGCCGGCAGTTTGCCGCTTGCGTACGGCCGTTGCCCTTGCCGCCAAGGCAGTATGTGGTGGTGTTAACAGGAGGGCGCGGCGTGTTTCCGCAGTTGGCCAAGGTATTGCTGGCGCTGCGGTCAGCGCGACCTGAGCTGGCGGTGCACGTGTTGTGCGGACGCAACGCGCGTATGTACAAGCTGGTTTCACATCTGGCCGCCCGTGATCCTGGGATTGAAGCGCATGGTTTTGTTGAACAGGTGGCGTCATTTCTGCAGGGGGCCGCGTTCGCCGTCCTCAAAGCGGGCGGCCTCACCGTAGCGGAGGCGTTGGCGGCTGCCTGCCCGATGCTGTTGTACAAGCCCCAACCAGGGCAAGAGGCGGATAACGCAGCGTTTGTGGAAGCAGCTGGGGCGGGTCGGTGTGTCCGCAACTTGCGTGAGTTGCAAGCGGTGTTGCCGGCGTTTACGGGCTCAACGCTGGAGCAGATGCGCGCAGCCGCAGCGGCGGTTGGCCAGCCGGGTGCGGCCGACGCGGTGCTTGACCGCGTGCTGGTCCAACTGGCCTTGCACCGAACCGCTGGTCAAGCAGTGGCCGCGGACCAGCTGGCACATCCGGGCGTGGAAGGGTCACCTGCCCTCGGTTGACCGAGCGGGATCGCATCCGCTATCATGAATAGGAATGATTCGACGTTATTCGCGCTGATTGCCAACCGTTCTACAAGTTGATCCGTACGCGAGGACGGGCAGGAGTAAAGGAGCAGGTTCGGTCAGGGGCGGTGTACGCTCCGCAGAGAGGGCGGCCATGGCTGGAAGCCGTCCCCGAGCTCCCTTGAAGGTCGGCCCCGAGCGGTCTTGCGACCGGTTCACCCCGTTATCGGTGAAGAAGGGCCCTTCGCTGCGGCGGCAAGGCGGCGTTGACGCGGGCTGCCGGGTGCACCGCGCCAAAGCCGTGCCCATGCGAAGGGAATTCAGGTGGTACCGCGGAAGCGAGCCTTCCGTCCTGAAGCGGACGGGAGGCTTTTTATATGGATGCGCGGGCTGTGTACCTGGGTTCACCGCCTGTGGCGGCCGCGGCCTGGGTCGGCTCCCGCGGTTGGGCGCGATAAGGAGGATAGGCAGCATGCAAGACTCTGCACACGCAGCACTGTTGCCGCCGGCGTACGACCCGGCGGCGGTGGAACAGAAGATTTACGCGTTTTGGGAACGCAGCGGCTGTTTTACTGCGGGACGTGACCCGGGAAAGACCCCATTTGCCATCGTCATGCCACCTCCGAACGTGACAGGGTCGCTGCACCTAGGACACGCCTGGAACAATACGTTACAAGATATCATCATTCGCTATAAACGCATGGCCGGGTTTGACGCGCTGTACCTGCCCGGGACGGACCATGCTGGCATCGCAACGCAGACGCGTGTAGAAAAGACGTTGCGCGAGGAGTCCGGGTTGTCGCGTTACGACTTGGGCCGGGAGGCGTTTGTCGAGCGGGTGTGGGCATGGAAGCATCGCTTCGGCAACCTCATCACCAACCAGATCCGCGCCTTGGGCGCTTCCTGCGACTGGTCACGCGAGCGCTTTACGCTGGATGAAGGCTTGTCGCGAGCTGTGCGCAAGGTGTTTGTCGATTTGTACCGGGAAGGCCTGATCTACCGCGGGCAGCGCATAATCAACTGGTGTCCGCGCTGTGCCACCGCCCTCTCCGATATCGAGGTGGAGCACAGCGAGGTGCAAGGAACTCTCTACTACGTACGATATCCTCTTGTCAACGGGGAGGGCGAGGTGGTGGTGGCTACCACGCGGCCGGAGACGATGTTTGCCGACGTGGCGGTGGCTGTCCACCCAGACGACGATCGTTATCAAAAAATGGTGGGGAAGCGGTTGCGCTTGCCCTTGACAGACCGGGAGATCCCCGTGATTGCGGACAGCTACGTCGATCCCGAGTATGGCAGTGGCTGTGTGAAGATTACGCCTGCCCATGACCCGAATGATTTTGAAGTCGGCTTGCGCCATCAACTGGAAATGCCACAGTGTATCGGTCCTGATGGCCGCTTGACGGCCTGGGCTGGGCCTTACCAGGGTCTGACACGAGAAGCGGCACGTGCGCAAGTTGCTGCTGACTTGGCAGCACAAGGTTACATGGTCAAAGAGGAAGCGCTGACGCATGCGGTAGGCCACTGCAGCCGCTGTGAAACGGTGGTGGAGCCGTACTTGTCGGAGCAGTGGTTTGTTCGCATGCAGCCGCTGGCTGAACCGGCTTTGGCCGCGCTGGCGCGCGGTGAACTGCGGTTTATCCCGGATCGCTTTGAGAAGGTGTTTGTTCACTGGCTCGAGAACGTCCGCGACTGGTGTATCTCGCGCCAGTTGTGGTGGGGACACCGGATTCCCGCTTGGTACTGCACCGACTGCGGTGGGGTTACGGCCGCGGTCGATGAGCCGCAGAGGTGTGAACACTGCGGTTCAGAGCGCATCCACCAAGACGAGGATGTGCTCGATACCTGGTTTTCTTCTGCACTGTGGCCGTTTTCCACGCTGGGTTGGCCTGATGAAACGGGCGATTATGCCCGTTACTACCCAACCCATGCGCTCGTGACCGCGTACGACATCCTGTTTTTCTGGGTGGCGCGGATGGTCTTTACCGGTTTAAAGTTCACAGGGCGTATGCCATTTCGGGAAGTGGTGGTACACGGATTGATCCGCGCTGCCGACGGCCGCAAAATGTCGAAAAGCCTGGGCAACGGGGTTGATCCACTAGAGGTCATTGACCGTTACGGGGCGGACGCATTGCGCTTTACCTTGACGACAGGTACGTCGCCTGGCAACGACCAGCGGTTTGCCTTTGAAAAGGTTGAAGGCTCTCGCCATTTCATCAATAAGGTGTGGAACGCTGCGCGCTTTGTCCTGATGAACGTGCCTGAGGGTACGGAGCTGCCTGCACTGGACCGCAGCCGTTGGGAGCTGCCGGAGCGCTGGATTTTGCACCGCTTGAACGAGACGATTGACGCCGTTACCCGCTATTTGGACCGTTATGAGTTTGGTGAGGCGGGGCGTGTGATCTACGACTTTGCCTGGGACGACTTTTGCGACTGGTATATCGAGTTCTCGAAACTCGCGCTATACGGGGACGATGAAGCGCGCAAGCAGCAGGTGCGGGCGGTGTTGGTGTGCGTCCTTGACACGCTGTTGCGGCTGTTGCATCCGTTTATCCCTTTTGTGACCGAAGAGATCTGGCAGTCTCTACCCTTGCCCGGTGAGGCATTGGTGACTGCGGCTTGGCCGCGGGTGCAGCCTGAATGGGACCACCCGGCGGCAGCCAGGGAGGCAGCAGCGGTGATGGAGCTGGTGCGGGCGGTGCGCAACCTGCGCGCTGAGCTCAACCTGCCACCAAGCCGAGCGGTGCCGCTGGTGGTGCACGCCCAGGACGACGCATGGCAGACGCTGTTTGCCGCCAATGCGGCTGCGATTCGGCGGTTTTGCAATGTTTCAACGTGGCAGCTGACGCTGGCGGGCGAGGCGCCGGCGCAGGCGGTGTCGGCGGTGACCAGCGGGGCGCAGGTGTACCTGCCCCTGGCCGGGGTGGTGGACGTTGCGACGGAGTTGGAGCGCCTGCGCAAGGAACAGGTGCGCCTGGCGAGTGAACTTGAGCGGGCGGAAAAGAAGCTTGCCAATCCTCAATTTGTGGCCAAGGCGCCGGCTGCGGTGGTTGCAGCAGAGCAGGCCAAAGCGGACGACTTCCGCACGAAATTGGCAGCGTTGGCTGCGCGTATGGAGTTGTTTCGCCGGGTGTAAGCGGCCCGTCTGACAGGTGACCGCTACCGGCAAAGGGGAATAGATTATGGCGACAACGGCGGAAGCTGGGTTGCAATGGTTGCAGGGTCTGCAGCGCTTTGGACAAAAGCCAGGGCTGGAACGTATCCGCAGGGTGCTGGCGGCGTTAGACCGGCCGGATGCGGGATTGCGTTTTCTCCACGTGGCTGGGACCAACGGCAAAGGATCCGTATGTGCGCTGTTGACCGCAGTCTTGGCCGTGCAGCAGCGGGTGGGGGTGTTTACCTCGCCGTCGTTTGACGGCTACCGTGGACGCTTCGTGGTGGCTCAGCCGGCCTCCTGGAGGGGGCATTCAGGGGGCGCGGCGGACAGAAACACGCCTGCGGGCTGCGAACGGGTAGAGGTGTGCGAACAACAGCTTCCTGCAGAACAGCTGGCGGCGCTGGCTGAGCGCGTACGTGTGACCAGTGACAAGGTGTGTTCTCCCGATGACCCGCTCACCGAGTTTGAAGCCTTGACGGCCATGGCTATCCTTGCCTTTGCGGAGGCCCAGGTGGATGTGGTGGTATGGGAAACGGGGCTGGGCGGGCGCCTGGATTCGACCAACGTGGTGCAGCCCAGCGTGACGGCCATCACGCAAATTGGCATGGATCACGCAGCTGTGTTAGGGCCGACGCTGCGCCAGATTGCTGCCGAAAAGGCGGGGATTCTCAAGCCAGGTGTGCCAGCGGTCAGCTCAGCCAGCGGCGAGGCGCTCGACGTGATCCGCCGGCGGGCACAGGTGGTGGGTGCTCCCTTGGTGGTCGTCGGCCGGGACGTGGCAGCGCTCGCCAGCTCCCGTCAAGCAGGTCTGCAGACGGTTCACTACCGCGGTTTGCAGCACGACTGGTTTGCACTGCCGCTGCCGCTGTGGGGAGACCACCAGGTGGAGAATCTGGCTGTGGCACTGGCGATGTATGAGCTGGCCTGCCAGGCCGGGGTGACCCAGCCGTTGCCGTTGCCAGACCTGCGCCGTGCTCTTTCCGCAGCGCGGTGGCCAGGACGTTTCGAGGTCCTGTCCTACCAAGGTCAGACGGTGGTGTTAGACGGCGCGCATAATCCGCAAGGCGCTGCGGCGTTAGCGCAAGCGCTGCGCGCCTGGTCGGCGCAAACGGGCGATGGCGGCGGTTGGATGCTGGTGACGGGGGTTCTGGCCGACAAAGACGTACGGCCTATGCTGCGCGCCCTGTTGCCTGTGGCTGCGGCCGTGTGGGTGTGTCAGCCCCAACAGGCCCGCGCCTTCCCGGCTGCCGACTTGGCCGTAGCCATGAAGGATGCCGGGTGGCGCGGCCCGTTGACCGTTACTTCGGAGGTCGCGGCTGCGCTCCGCCAGGCAGTCGCTTATGGCGGACCCGTGTGCGTGTGGGGTTCTCTGTATACCGTACATGAAGCGAGGAAGGCTATCCTATCATCCCCTGCCCAGGGTGACAGGCCCGCCCGCTGACTCCTAGGCAAAGCGGCGGCGGTCAGGGGTAGGTCTTGCGGGGTGGGCCGGGCACAGCGAGCGCCTTGGCTGGGTCCGGGATGTGCCAGACGTGAGTGATGAGACGAGGACGGTGAGGTGCGTGAAACGCTCCGAACATGTGCACTTCATAGGCATCGGCGGGTACGGTATGAGCGCCATCGCGCGCGTTTTGCTCGACCTGGGCTACCGCGTTTCGGGTTCGGACGTCGCCTCGCAAGAGTTGACGCAGCGGCTGCGCGAACGCGGCGCCCTGGTCTACCGCGGCCACGCCCCTGGGCAAGTCGCCGGGGCTGATTTGGTGGTGTATAGCACGGCGCTGCCCCAGGACAACGTCGAATTGCAGGAGGCCCGCGCGCGCAACATTCCAGTCCTGCACCGTTCGGAGATGTTGGCCAGGCTCATGGCGGACGGAATTGGCGTCGCCGTAACAGGGGCGCACGGCAAGACCACCACCACCTCGATGATTGCCTACGTGATGGAACGCTGCGGACTCGACCCGACGTTTGTCATTGGAGGTGTCGTCAGCAACATCGGGGACAACGCGAAAGCGGGACACGGCCGGTTCATTGTCGCCGAGGCGGACGAAAGCGACGGGTCATTTTTGCATTATCGGCCCCAGGTGGCGGTGGTCACCAACATCGAGCCAGACCACCTGGAACACTATGGGGGTCAGTTCGACAATTTGAAGCGCGCGTACGCCCAGTTTCTCAGCCAGGTTCCAGATGACGGCCTGTGCGTCCTCTGTGCGGACGATCCGACGTTGCGCGAAGTCCGGCCGGCTGCGCGCTGCCGAGTCTTAACGTATGGCCTGTCTGCCGGGGCTGATTACACCGCACGCAACGTGGAACTCGTCGACCGCGGCAGCCGGGCAGAGGTCTTTTACCGAGGCGAACGGTTAGGTCCGTTAGCACTGGCCCTACCGGGGCGACATAACATCCTCAATGCCTTGGCGGCCATTGCGGTTGGCCGCGAGGCTGGATTGACGTTCACGGACATTGCTGAGGCGCTCAGCGAGTTTCACGGCGCCAAGCGGCGCTTTCAGGTGGTGGCGGAAGCCGCTGGCGTGTTGGTGATTGACGACTACGCTCACCACCCGACGGAGATTCGCGCGACCATTGAAGCGGCGCGCACCACCGGGCGGCGTATTGTGGCGGTCTTTCAACCGCAGCGTTATACGCGTACCTACTTCCTCTTTGATCTGTTTGCCCAGGCATTTCACGGCGCCGACGAGGTGGTTATTGCAGACATTTATTCGCCAGCTGGCGAACAGCAAATTGAAGGGGTGTCTGCCGCAAAGTTGGCTGAGCGGATTCGCGCCGAGAGCAACCCTCAGACGCGCTATATCGGCAGCAAAGGCGAGGTTCTTTCCTACCTATTGCAGACGGTACGCCCGGGCGACTTGGTCTTGACCATGGGGGCCGGGGATATCTGGGAGGTGGCTTATCAACTAGGGGATGCGTTAAGCCGTCGGGCGGAAACGGCCCTGGCTTGACGCTCAAGCCAACGTTGTCTAATCGCTATCCACAGCAAAAAGGCTGGTCTACGGGGGACTTCCCGCTGGACCAGCCTTTCCCGTGTGGGGGCGTTACCACGGACGGCGGCGGCGCCACAGTTCTGCGGCACGCGTGAACCAGTAAAAAGCAAAGGCAATCAAAGCAGCCAACAGGGCAAGTTTGATGGCCACATTCAGGAAGACCATCAACAGAGCCAACACCACCCCACCCACAACGACCGACGCCAGGGTACGCCGCCAACCCATCGTCCGCATCCCCCTCATGGTGCACCGCCTCAAGCAGACAGGCTGCCTTGCTGCCGGGCTTGTCCTTTCCATCTGAACTTGCTTCCATTATAGCATGCAGGACATTTCGTCTATACGCTCTTTCGCCAAGAATCGTGCAAAACCAGAGCCTGCCAACACCCTGCGACAGGATTTGCGCCCCTGCAGGTCGAATAATCCTGACGAAGATGTCAGCGTCTGCACTGAGTGGAGGCGAGCGGGTGGGGCATGCCGGTGATTGGCCTGTGGTGCTGTGGGTGTACGCGTTTGTTCTAGGCAGTGTCCTCGGGTCGTTTGCAAACGTAGTGGGGGACCGTGTGCCGCGCGGCGAGTCGTTGGTCCGGCCACGCTCCTACTGTCCAGAGTGTGGCCGGACCCTGGCTGCTTGGGAACTGGTGCCCGTCCTGGCTTGGGTGTACTTGCGTGGACGCTGCCGGACCTGTCGTGCGGCCATTCCGGTGCGTTATCCTACCCTCGAATTGGCTTGCGGCTGTTGGTACGCGGTGACTTTATCGCTGGCGGCGCCGGGGGCTTGGGCAGCGTGGGCTGTCCTGTGGTGGTTGTTGGCGGCCGCCTGTGCAACCGATCTCACCAGCATGCGAGTGCCTAACTGGCTGACTTTGCCGGGAGCAGGGTTGACTGTGATCCTAGCCGGGGCGGGCGGCCTGCCGTGGCTTGCCCACGTCTTGGTTGGGGCGGGTGTATGTTGGGCGGTGTTGGTGGTCTTGCATGTCCTTTCGCGTGGGCAAATGGGGCTTGGGGATGCCAAACTGTATTTGGCAGTGGGCGCGCTGCTCGGACCGTGGCGCGGTCTGGAATCCCTCGTTTGGGCAGCGTTTTGCGGAACGGTCATCGGACTGATCTGGCGCGCCGGTGGGCGTCTGCAGCGGCGTCAACCCCTGCCGTTTGTCCCCTTCATTGCGATGGGCATCACCCTCACGGCGGTGTTTGGAGACACCGTTTGGCACTGGTATGTGATCCACCTGCTGTCTGGTCAAGGGACAGCTTGGCGAGGTTAGCGGACCAGTCTGAGGAGAGGGGGAAACAGACGTGGCGCGCAAGCGGTTAGGTGACCTGCTCGTGGACATGGGCTTGTTGTCTGCAGATCAACTGGCCGAGGCGCTGCGCGAGCAGCAGCAGAGCAAGGAGCGCCTGGGCGAGCTGATTGTACGCAAAGGGTGGGTCAGCGAAGCGCAGATTATCGAGGCGCTGGAGTTTCAACTGGGGATACCGCACGTCGACTTAAACCGCCAGAGCATCGACAGACAGGCCCTGCAGCTTATTCCGGAAGCGGTAGCCCGCCGTCACCTGGCGCTGCCGTTACGCCGGGACCGCCAGAAACTGCAGGTTGCCATGGCGGATCCGCTCGATTTTTATGCGCTAGAGGACTTGCGCGCAGCTGCCGGCTGTCAAGTCGAGCCGGTGTTGGCGGCCAAGGAACAGTTGCGCACCTGGCTCGACCGCTGTTATGGCTTGACGGGCAACCTGACTGGCGCCTGGGGGGCAGGGACGGCCACGACGGCCGGGGCGGCGGAACGAGCCTCGGATGTCGACTTGTCGCGCGAGCTGACGGATGAGGATGCGCCGGCGGTGCGCGTGGTGAACCAGCTCTTGCGTCACGGGGTGGCGCTGCGGGCGAGTGACATCCACCTCGACCCAGAGGCGCAAGGGCTGCGGGTGCGCTACCGGATCGACGGCGTATTGCGCACCGAGCAGGTGTTGCCCAAGGCCTTGCAGGCTGCCGTGGTCGCGCGCATTAAAATTCTTGCCAACTTGAACATCGCTGAGCGTCGCTTGCCGCAAGACGGACGAATGCGCGTGGAGTACGAGCAGCGCCCGGTCGACGTCCGCGTCTCTACGTTGCCCACGGTACACGGGGAGAAGTGTGTGCTGCGCCTGCTTGACGCCCGCCATGGTGTACGTGACGTGGCCAGCTTGCATTTCTCTCCAGATAACGAAATGCGGTTTCGCAGTCTCTTCCGCGCGCCGTTTGGCATGGTGTTGATCACAGGGCCCACCGGCAGCGGCAAGACGTCTACACTGTACGCCGCCCTGCGCGAACTGGCTAGCGAGGAACGAAACATCGTGACCATTGAAGACCCTGTCGAGTACCAACTCCCCGGGGTCAACCAGGTACAGGTCAATCTGGCGGCCGGCTTAACGTTTGCCCGCGGTCTGCGGGCGATTTTGCGGCAAGACCCGGACGTGGTGATGGTGGGCGAAATTCGTGACCAGGAGACGGCGGAAATCGCCATCCGGGCCGCCCTGACCGGGCACCTGGTACTCAGTACACTGCACACCAACGATACTGCAGGGGCGGTCACCCGGCTGGTGGATATGGGAATCGAACCGTTTTTGGTGGCCTCGGCGGTCTTAGGGGTGGTGGCGCAACGGTTGGTACGGCGGGTCTGTCCGCAGTGTGCTGAGACGTACAGTTTGCCACCAGCTGAACAGGCGTTCTTACAGCATGCGTTGTCCAGTCAAGCAGCACCGGATCGTAGTGAAGCCTCTTTTTCCGCGCAGCCGTCTGGTCGTAAGCACAGACTGCTTGACCAAGACCTGGATGGACACGTGCTGGAGGCAGAGCGACCGACTCCGCGCGCAGACGGAGTGACACGCACGCCAGGGAACGACGAGGGAACGTGGCGGCCGCAGCGCGGGCGCGGGTGCCCGGCCTGCAACCGTACCGGTTATGCTGGCCGGCTGGCGGTGCAAGAGGTGCTGCGCATGGATGAGCCGCTGCGCGCTGCGGTGGTGGCCCGCCAACCGGAAGCGGTGTTGCGCCAGTTGGCTGTCGCTGGAGGGATGCGGCGTATGCTGGACGACGCCTTGGACAAGGTGCAGGCCGGTTGGACGACGGTGGCGGAAGTGATGCGGGTGGCGCTGCCGGAGTAGGGTGAGGAGTGGAAAGCATGGAGTTACAGGAGAGCGCAGACATTCGGGCGTTGTTGATTCGGGCGCGTGAGACGGGGGCGTCTGACCTGCATTTGTCGGTCAATGCACCGCCGGTGCTGCGCGTGCACGGCGAGTTGTTGGCTGAGGGAGAGCCGCTGCGCCCAGAAGAGACAGAGGCGATGGGGCGGACGTTAACCGATGAACGGCAGTGGCAGGTGTTTTGCGAGCGCGGCGAGATCGACTTCTCTTACAGCATTCCGGGGGTCTCGCGCTACCGCATCAACTTGTACCGGCAGCGCGGATGCGTCAGCCTGGCGGTGCGGGTGGTGCCCAACCAAGTCCCGAAACTTGCCGATTTAGGGCTGCCAGACGTGGTACGCGTGTTGGCCGAAAAGCCGCATGGCTTGGTACTGGTCACCGGCCCGACAGGCAGCGGCAAGTCGACGACGCTGGCTGCGGTCATCGACCACATCAACCATACACAGCGCAAGCATATCATCACGCTGGAAGACCCGATTGAGTATTTGCATCGGCATCATTTGTCGATTATTGACCAGCGTGAAATCGGGCAGGACTCGCGCGACTTTAGCAGTGCGTTGCGGGCCGCCCTGCGTCAGGACCCGGATGTGATTTTGGTAGGAGAGATGCGTGACTTAGAGACGGTGCAAACGGCCGTCACCGCGGCAGAAACGGGTCACTTGGTGCTGGCGACGCTGCATACCAGCGATGCGGTACAAACCGTGGATCGTATTGTCGACGTGTTTCCACCCAGTCAACAAGCGCAGGTGCGGCTGCAACTGGCGTCGGTTTTGCAAGGGGTGGTCACACAGCGGCTGTACCGGCGGGCAGACGGTCAAGGCCGGGTGGCGGCGGTGGAGGTGCTGATGAATACGCCAGCGGTGGCCAATTTGATTCGCACAGAGAAGACGCACCAGATCCGCTCGGTGATGCAGACGGGCCGAGCGTATGGCATGCAGACCCTGGAAATGCATATCCGCGAGCTGGTGACACGCGGGGTGTTGAGTACGGGAATGGCGGAAGCGACAGACAGCGCGTGGGCGGGGGTGCGTTAACCACCCTGGCCGTGCTGGCGGCAGAACGGGTAAGGGCCATGTTGCACGTCGGGACCTACAG
>JAILZF010000169.1 GCA_023512635.1 Alicyclobacillus sp.
ATTCCGCCCCGCGGTTAGGATTCGGTCCGTTGGGGGTTAAACCGTCGCAGCACGACCCGTCGGCAGGGTCGGCCATGGCGACCCCCCCATCGTTCACCCCATAAAACCAGGCGTGACAAAGCGACAGCAGTTCGCGCCACGCGTTGTCACGGCTGACTTCCCAAGCGGCGCTGCTGGCCAACGCTAGCTTTAATAATTCAATAGGTTGCTGGTCCCAAAGACTGCACTGTCCCGGCCGACACCAACCGCGATTGCCGATAGGACGGAGACTACCTTGTGGGGTTGACATTTTTTCCGCGAGAAAGCTGAGACTGTCGTGCGCAACACGCAGCACGTCCGCTTGCGGGCGATACTGCCCCCATAGCCACAGCGCCCATGGCAGAACCCCGTTGCTGTACGTCATGGCTTCTTCAAACCAGTGCCAACCGGGTTGCGCATGTGCCCGATAGGATGCCAGCAGCGAGGCGCACAGCGATTCAGCGTACGCTGGCAGGGCATGCTCTGCCCAGCGGCGGAAGGAGATGGGCACCTGGGCATGCGGGAGCTCGCTTAGGAGCAGACTGGCTGCCGCCAAGGCGTGGGCGAAGCCCCGCGGATAACGCAAGCGCGATACGGCCGGAAAAGCCTTTTGGCATAGCCTGCGGGCCAGCTCCGCGCGCTCTGGGTCGGGGTCGTGCAGACCCGCCACAGCGGTAGCCCACAACGCTCTACCCAGGCAGTCTTCGGAAGGTGTTTCCGGCTCCCAGCGGCGGTCGTAGGCGATGTTGTTGTGGAATCGGCCATCTGTCTCTTGCACCCAAGCGAGAAACGCCACATACGTATCGGCGAGCCGGCCGGTGATCGCGCGCGTGTTGGCATCCCCCTCCTGTTCCGCCCAGCGCGCAACCAGGGTCATCAACCACAGGGCACGGGCGTTGTCGTCTGTGCTATACCCTTCACTGCGGCGGGGGATGCGTCCGACCGCGTGCTCCAACAAGCCTGTATCATCCGTCATGCGCGTAAGGTGGGTCAAATTAACGGGTAGCCGAGGCAACCGCAGTCCCCCCTATGGCCCATGTTTTTTGGATGGCCGACAGGCTGGTGAACAATTGCGCATGCAGTTCACCTACGCGCGGCCAGGCCATATGCCTGCCCAACGCGGTCATGGCCTGCTCCACTTGGGATAAGCGCTCAGGGTCCGACAGCATGCGGACAATGGCCTTAGACCAACCCTGGATGTCGTGGCTGGGAATGAGCAGGTCTGAGTCCTCGCCTAAAAGGTCGCGAGCGTACGAGTACGGCGTAGACAGTACGGGACGTCCCAGTCCCACGGCGTAAGCAAGGGTCCCGCTGGTGACTTGTTGCAGTCCAGGGTACGGCGTGACATACAAATCACAGGCCTGGATATGGTCGACCAGTTCTTGTTCTGACAAGTACCGGTCAATCATCACCACGTGCTGTTCGAGGTGTAACTGGCGGACCAGTTGCCGCAGTTGTTCACGGTACGTCTCCCCCTCCCGGCGCTTCACCTCGGGGTGAGTCTGGCCCACAATGGCGTACAGCGTTTCTGGGACTGCTTTGACTACGTCAGGTAAGGCGCGGAGGATGAGCTCAATGCCTTTCCCTTGGTTGATGAGACCAAAGGTCATTAAGACGCGCCGCCCGTCCCAACCCAACAAGGTGCGCAGGGGTTCGCGCTGCTGCGGTGCGGGGACGGGGGTGCCGTGCGGAATGTAGTGTACCTTCTGGTTGCTCAGTTGAAAGACGCGGCAGAGAACATCCACGGCACGCCGGTTCATGACAATCAGGTGGTCGCTGCGCGCCGCCAGTTCAGCCTGAATACTGCGGTAGGGCTCCGGCGGGTCTGGGAAGACGGTGTGGAAGGTGGTGACCAACGGCTTGCGCAAATGCCGTACGAGGTCGAGGACGAAAGCACCGGCCTCACCCCCAAAAATACCAAACTCGTGTTGCAGCGAGACCACGGTGGCCGGGCTTTCATTTAAGCGTTGCGCCAAGCGTACATATTCCTGGCGTTGCTCGCGCTGGATGAACCAAACGCCCGCAGGGTACACGGTGAGGTCCTCGTGTGCGTCCACCATGGCTGCTACGAGGTCGCCGCTGGGCGCAGGCGTGGCCAAGCGCACGGCTTGACGCAAGTGGTTGGTATAGGTAGCCAGTCCACACCGTCTGGGCACATACGTGCTGACGTACGCGACGTGAGTCATCGCTGAAGCACCCCCTGTTGAGCTGTGTCCACTGGGGGCTGAAGTGCGACCGTGCCGTTTCGACAGACCAAGGTACGCACAATCGCACGGTTGCCCTGAAGCTGGACGCCCGGCAACACCACACTCTCCACGATGGAGCAGCCGGACGCCACCACCACACCGTCACCCAGCACCGCGCAGGGTCCTATGGTACTGCCTGGCCCTATTTGCACGCCATTGCCGATGACCACAGGCGGAACCAGCGTCACGCTCTTCGATATGTAGACGTCCTTCCCTGTCCATATTCCTGGTGAGTGTTGGAAT
>JAILZF010000170.1 GCA_023512635.1 Alicyclobacillus sp.
CGGAAGAAACTGAGCGGCAGTTGTGTGAGCGAATCCCCAAACGGTTGTGGTCCCAGGCGCACCACTGGCTGATTCACCACGGCCGGCGTGTGTGTACCGCGCGCAAGCCACAGTGTGCGGCTTGCCCGCTCCAATCGGATTGCCTGTCTTACGCAGCCAGCCACCGGCCGGCTGATGTATCTCACAAGCAAGTCAAGGTTACGAGGTCTGCCGAAAGGTGACGAACACGCTCGGCCCGGGGTCATGTCCTTCAGCGAACAGCCCTCGGTTTAAGGAACGTACGGTTCATACTCACCATGGATGTTACGTCGTAAAGGTTGACGGCAGTGGCTGCAGGCGTCCACGGCCCCGGTCAGCCGCGTTACCTTGCCGCAGCGCGGACATTGTACATTACGTAACGCCGGGTTGACGGGTCCAAACCGAAAGTAAATAAGAATTCCTGCCAAGACCCCGGCGGTGCCGACGGCAAGCAAATACGGGATCCAAGCGCGGTGGTACACCCCTGCGTACATGGTAAAAAAGCCGCCAAACATGAAGACAAGCGCCCAGTTCCGCCACTTGTTGGCATTCACACTGCTCCACCCGCTTTCATCTGTCTCACGTTTCGATCCTAGCGAATTGGGCGGTTTCCGTCCAATCCTCCGCCAGCAGGCGGCCAGGGGTGAGCCGGTGCCCCAGGAAGGAGGCTGCCGTGGTCTGGAAAAAGGCGTTTCTTTTGTTGTTCAGTTTTAACTTAGCGGTAATTGCGGGGATTGGGTTGTGGTTTGACTCCTTGCCGCGGCGCACGCAGCAAATGCCCGTATCCCCAGCTGCGCCGGCAGGTCAAACAGCGGCCGTGAATCTGACGGTTGACCAGGATGCAGTCAATACTTACTTAACGTATGCCTTGTCCGAACAGCCTGATTTGGCAAAGGTTTTAGCGTACGCCCGTGTCCAAATGGATACGCAGTGGCAGGTTAACCTCGGCTTGCAACTTAGTGACCGCGTGGTGCCAGCGGACGTCGTGATGATACCTGAAGTTGTCGGAGGTAATTTGCGTCTACATATGGAAAGTGCGGAGATTGGCTCCTTGCCTGTTCCAGTCGACGGATTGTTTTTGGCGCTGAAACACCTACCCTGGCCGGCTTGGATTGACGTGGACAGCAGCCACTCCGACCTGGTGCTAAACGTCACCCAACGCCCGGCCAATCCATATGGGGTGAGTGTCCTGGACTACGATCCAGGGAAGCGTGCCTTGACGTTACGTGTGACCCTCCAACCCAAGGTGTTGCTGCCGTCACACAGCAAGTCTCCCTCTTCTTCCTAAGGTCGGACGGGTCCGCGTACCGGCGTACGGTTGTCTGCAGGGGTTCCTAACGTGCCAAAGTGCGGTGCGGCTGACGGGTGGTTGGCGTCGAGACCACGGCCATTGGGCCAAATCATGTGGATACGGCGATGGAACTCGTCCATAAACTTGCTCATGTCACCCCCTGCCTGAATGTATTCGGCGTAACCGCGTAAGACGGCAGCCGAAGCGGTGTCTGTGGTGATGTACACCGCGTTGACCCCTGGCAGGGCTTGCTTCACCCGACGAGCGACTTCTGCCTGTTTTTCAGGACTTAAAGCACCGCTGCGGTCGCGCGGACGAGGGTCGTACGTGTCGACGCGGGGGGGTTTTTCTTGTAGTGCCCGAATAATTTCGTCCGGCGATTGATTCGCAAGTTCTGCCGGTGTGTCATAAGACTTTGGAAAGTCGTACGCGGTGCGCGGGGCCTTGGTACGGTCTGGATTCGGTGTTTCAGTGTGGTCCGGGAACGCGCCAACATACGCCTTATTGCCTTCTTGCAACACCACGGTCCACTTTAAACCGGGCACCTGATCCACCGATTTGGCTACATCCGGCCAGGAGCGTACCGTGGCCGCCAGTGTACCAGCGGGTCCGCCAGAGTTGCCTTGGGTGGCAACGCGTGAAAGTCCGGCTTGGCTGGCAGCGGCGCCTGCATTCGCCGGCGGTGCAGGGCGTGTACAGCCGCTGATGACCCCCGTTAGGCACAGGCAGGTGGCCAAGAACCGTGCAAAGTGGCGACTCGCCCGCTGTGGCCGTTGCATTTGGTTGGGACGTGCACAGGACGCTGCTGAACGCTGACGGAACATGCAATTTCCCCCCATATCTTCCGAGCATTGTCCGGCGTGATGGATTGGTGACCCCGAGGGCGACCTGTTGGATGATTGGCGCTAGTTTAGCCGTTCGGGAGGCGGCCTATGAGGTTCGGCCTGTCGGCATACCGCTAGCGGCGACGGAGCATCCTATGCGTGGCGTGTTTCCTGACAGGAGCCGGAGGTCAGTTGGGAACGGGGGTATGGAGCATGTCTGTCCCCGCATGGTTAAAACGGATGTTAACCGTGGACGACAGTGTCGTGGAACAGTCGTTCTCGTTGTTTACTGAAGCGGACGCGGGCGTGCCGGACGCGGCAAGGCCAGCGGGGACCCGTCCCTGTCTCTTATACCCATCACC
>JAILZF010000171.1 GCA_023512635.1 Alicyclobacillus sp.
CACCACGCCGCACCGGTGAGTCCACTGGACTGGAAGTCGGCCACTCGGGCACGCCAAAGCTCGCGAAGTTCTTCCAACTCCGCCTTCGTCACGATGATCCCTCCCGATATTCGGCTCTGGGAGGATCATCTCGCAGATCCCACGGGGCCGCTAGGTGCGAACTATTTGACGCTTACGGAGGAACAGACGGACCGCAGCGGGATGGAAAAGGAAAGTTCAAAACCCCGCGCAGCGGCTGCGCATCGCCGCGGCGCGGGGAAGCTGGTTGGCGCCCAACTGGCTAGGCCCGAGGCGCCGCTAACAGGGCCTCAATATCTGCAGCCAGGTCTTCTGGTTGGGTCTGCGGGGGATATCGTTTCACCACGTGACCGGCGCGGTCTATTAAAAACTTGGCGAAGTTCCATTCAATCTCCGGGGCGTTCGGTCCGCTGCCAGGGGCCTGTTGCTTGAGCCACTGATACAGGGGATGAGCGCCCGGACCGTTCACTTCAATTTTGGAAAATAGCGGAAATGTCACTCCGTATTGGCTGCTGCAAAACGACTGAATGTCGGCCGCCGACCCTGGTTCTTGCCCGGCAAATTGATTACAGGGAAAGCCAAGCACGGCAAACCCTTGGTCACGGTAGCGCGTATACAGCGTCTGCAGGCCCTGGTACTGAGGGGTCAACCCGCATTGGCTGGCGGTGTTGACCACCAGCAGCACCTGTCCCCGGTAATCAGACAGGGATTGGACCTGTCCATTGAGCCGTTCGGCCGCAAAATCATACACGTTCACACACCTTGCCCCCCTTACGGTTGCATGCCCCATGTCCCCATGGTAACACAAACCAAACCGAAGGGATCCCGTTTGTAGAGCACCAGGTTTGCTAATCTTTTAGGTAGGGGCTCAAGCGGTTTGCTATCTGTTGCAACTGCTGGGCCATGTCGGCGTATGACCGTTTGGCTTCCGCGTTTTGTGTTTCCAACGCAAAAGTCTCTAAATCCGCTTGCATTTTCTTTAAACTCGCGGCCAGCAACGCCTTGGCCGGGATCTCCGGCTCTTTGCGGCGGTCGTGGTACAAGTCGGCGTAGACGTTGCCGTGGCTGTCGACTTGGGCCACAAACACATCCTCAAAGCCGCGCGCCCCCAGCTTCTGAATCTCTCCGAACAGCCACTCCTTGGTCAGCCCGCATTGGGCCAACGAGCGCTCCATCACGTGTCCGTCAATGATGACCAAGCGCGGTGCGCTCTCTGCCAACACGGGTACACCGGCGTCTTTCGGGGTGACTGGTTGGCGGTCCGTCTTCTTCATCACGCTCAGTTTACCGTTCAATTCGAGAACTGCGTATTCCACGTCAGCCAGCTTAAACACGTCTTTTTCCCGCAACAGCAGCATCAATTCTTCGATGGACAGATGGACCTTACGCAGGTTGTCTTCCAGGACCTGACCGTTTTCAATCACGACGGTGGGACGGCCGTCTAAGAGCAGGCGAGCGCGGTACGACTTGCGCTGTACCCAAGCCACCAACAGGGAGAGCAAAGCCCAGATGGCTAGTGTGATCACCGCGTGCCGGGTTTTGACCTCGTCCAGCGACCAGCTGGCGGCGATGTTGCCAATGGTGATTCCAACGATATAGTCAAAAAAGCTCAACTGGGCAATCTGCCGCTTGCCCAGCAAGCGGGCGAGTCCAAACAGCAAGACAAAGGCAATCACCGACTGGTAGAGCACCTCGTGAGTCGTTGGCACGGCGGGGTCCGTCACCTCCAGGCACACGGGTTTGACTTCTGCAGTTTGGCTGCCTTCGGACAGGGCTATGCGTGGCGTGGCAAAATCGGCAAAATTGGCGTTTTTGATTCTATCGTGGGATTCGCCAGAAAACTTGTTCAGCTACAGGTCAGCGCTTACATTCAAATTGCTGCAGGCCGACAGGGAGGTGCAGACATGACAGAAACCGTCCGGTATGAACCCAAGCCTGCGCGGCCCATCGTGATAGAGTTAACGCGCGTGGCCAAGGAGTTCGTCAAGCCCACAGGGGAAGTGCATACCGTCTTGCAGGACATTGACTTGCGTATTCCAAAGGGGGAGTTTTGCTCGATTGTGGGCCCCACAGGATGCGGCAAGTCCACCACCCTAAGCTTGATTGCCGGGTTTGAGCAACCCACCGCGGGACGCGTGTTGATTAAAGGGGAGGAACTGCTAGGGATCAACCGCGCCGCAGCGTGCGTCTTCCAAACGGACAACACGTTTCCTTGGAAGACGGTGTTGGACAACGTGGCGTTGGGTTTGCGCTTGCGCGGAATGGATAAACGCAGTGCGCACGAGGAGGCGCGGCGCTGGATTGAGCGGGTAGGACTCAAAGGCTTTGAACACCACTACCCTAGCCAACTCTCCGGCGGGATGAAAAAGCGCGTGGCGTTGGCACAGTGCCTGATTGTGCAACCAGAGATCCTGTTGATGGACGAATCGTTTTCCGCCCTCGATGTGCATACACGGGCGCGCATGG
>JAILZF010000172.1 GCA_023512635.1 Alicyclobacillus sp.
GGTTTTGGGTGTGTTCGGCGCGCTGGATGCGGCCGTAGATGAAGTCCCAGAACAGCGAATACGCTAGCGAAGGGGTTTTACCCAGGACTCGCGGATCGTATCCGCGTTTGCCCAAGAGGTCGATGATCCACAGGGCGTGCTTGTTTTCATCTTGTGCCTGGCGTAACAGGATTTGGTGCGTTTTGACATCGGGAGCATACGGGATGTTCAGCAACACCGAGTCGCGGATATAGACCTCATTGTAGTAGCCCACAAATAATCGATTGAGGATAGCGCGCCGGACATCTTCCGGGTCTTGTTGGGAGGTGTCTTGGACCATCCACAGGGTATGGTATCCCTGATCATGGAAAAACTCATCGACCTCTTGTGCAATCTCATGGACAAATTCCTCTGGTTGTTGAAACTCGGTACAGGATTGTGTCAACACGAACCCCTCCTTGTAAAAAATTGCGCATTGAATTCCCGATAGGGTGCATATTCCAGGGGGAGTTCATCGTCTCGGAAAATGGCGGATACTGGACACACCGACTGACAGCTGCCGCATTCAATGCACGTGTCGGGGTCTATCACGTATTGGTTGCCGGCGTCTTGGATGCAGCCGTCGACCGGACAAATCAACACACACTCCGCTGCTTTTTCCCCGATACAGGGTGCAGTGATGATGTACGGCACGCTGAATTCCACCTTTCTTGAGGGGTGCACGGGTCCCGTCTATGGATCATGTTATCAGTTTAAAAAATCCATTGTCAAAAGTGGTGATTCGGTCGCTTTGAAAAAGTCAGGCATCCATCGAGTCAGGGGATTGCCAGTCCTATGGGGTCATTGTAAGCTGGTCCCAAAGAGACGACGCAGTGGGAGTGCCGGCTTGCCGCCGTACGAGGACGGAGTGGAGAGAGGGAGGGGAAAAGGGTGCATCCGACGTTAGCTCGCATTTGTTCTGTGATGGACGTATTCCAGGCGACCTATCCGGAAGACACGTACTTGTCCCTGTTTGACACGGAACAAATGGTAGGCCAACGGCAAGGAGAAAAAATCCGTATGCCCCACGCCGTGGGTACACGTTTGGCCGAATTGCAGGGTTCAGTGACAGCAGAGGCATTGCGAACCCGACAGCGGGTCCAAGGTGAACGAGATGCCTCGCTGTTTGGCGTCCCGTACATCTCGACGGCTGTACCTATCGTTGAAGACGGGCAAATCATCGGTTGCCTAAGCGCTTTGACCAGCAATGAACGAGTCGAGATGTTGCGTTCCGGCGCTGCTGAATTGTCTGCCTTAGTCCAGGAAATGTCAGCCACAACCGACGAAATCGCCGGGTCGTCCAACGGGATGGCGGACAAGCTGCAGCAACTTGCAGATGAATCGGCGGCTGCGCAGCAGGATCTGCAAAAGATCTACGCGGTGTTAGACTTCGTTCAACAGATTGCTGCACAATCGCATTTGTTGGGGCTTAACGCAGCCTTAGAAGCGGCCCGGGCAGGGGACGCAGGCCGCGGCTTTGCTGTGGTCGCCGAAGAAATACGCAAGATGGCGGAGCACAGCAAACAGGCGGTGCGGAATATCAAAGGTCAGTTGGATAGCATGGTCAGTATGGTCCAGAAGATGCATGCAGCGGTCACAGATTTACGTACACAAACGCGCCAACACGCCCAGCAAATCCAGCAACTCAATGAGGCGTTTGCACATATCGCGGTCACCGCCGAGCGTCTGGCGGGGGCTGCGCAGGTGGGAAAGCCTTAATCACGCAGGGCTTCGCGAGGGATGGGGAGGAGATGTGGATGTGGCCGTCCTTCTTTATGGCTCATGGCTCTCCTATGCTGGCTTTGGAGGATACTGAGTATACGCGGTTCGCTTGTCATCTGGGCCAGACACTGGGCCGGCCGCGCGCTGTGGTGTTGTTTTCTGCACACTGGGAAAGCCCTGTACAAGCAGTGGGCAGTGCGGCTCTGTACCGGACGATTCACGATTTTTACGGATTTCCGGAGGCTTTGTATCAGGTAGTCTACCCAGCTCAGGGCGATCCCGCTTTGGCCCGTTCCATTGCGGCGCTGTTGACAGACCACGGCATCCCAGCGTGTTTGGACGACACCCGTGGATTAGACCATGGCGCGTGGATGGTGTTGCGTTGGCTGTACCCACACGCCGACGTTCCCGTGGTGGCTATGTCGGTGGCTCCCCATCTGACACCGGCAGATCAGTATGCGGTGGGACGTGCTTTGGCTGTGTTGCGCAGCCAAGACGTCTTGATCTTAGGCAGCGGTGGCACGGTTCACAACCTGCGGGCTTTGCGACGGCGCGAAACGGGTGGGGAAGCAGACGCGTGGGCATGGGCCTTTGAACAGTGGCTCGAAGAACGAGTTGCAAGCTGGGACCTGGCGTCGCTGTTTGCTTATGACCAGCAGGCCCCTTACGCTGCGGTGGCAGTTCCGCCGGGTGGAAACGAACACTTTGTACCGCTGTTG
>JAILZF010000173.1 GCA_023512635.1 Alicyclobacillus sp.
CCACATCGTCAGGTTGCAGGAAGCTAGCAGCCGAGCCGTGCCGGTAGTACGTGACCCCGGTATGGCTGCCGGAGAACTCCTTAAAAAACACCCCGGTCGGGTGTTCAGCATCCCAGCGCACGGCGCTGACGTCAACCCCTTCCCCGCGCAGTGTCTTAAAAATAAACCGTCCAAACCCATCGTCTCCCAAACGACTGACCCACGCCACCCGGTGCCCCAGGCGAGCCAAGCCAATGGCGACATTCGACTCAGCTCCAGCCATCCTTTTCGAAAACGTCCATACCGTTTCTAAGGACCCTTTCTGCAGCGGGGTTAAACACACCATGCTCTCGCCAAACGTCACCACATCCACCGTATGTCACCTCCTTTCACGTTTTGTACAATACGCCGGCTTCCGTCTTGGCGCAAACCCCCAGCATGCTCTGGACAGCTGCCGCGAACCCTGTAGGTGGCCCTGTGTGGCCCCACCCCCTGTCATGAGGTGAACAACGGTGCATCCTTATGCTGACGTACTGGTTCGAGCCGTGCTCGGTTTCTTCGCCGTCATCCTCGGTTGTAAAGCGGTGGGTCAAAAGTGGTCTGTGGTTGCCGGCGTAGCCCTCGGTGCCTTGGCTGCGCTGCTATCCCTGGACCGCGGTTTACCCGTGGGCGAAGCGGTTTTGGCGCTGTTGGTCTGGGCCCTGCTGTCCTTGCTGGTTCGTTGGCTGGCGCTTTTCTCGCAGCAGTTTGCCACCTTTGTCAACGGATCGCCCACCGTGTTGGTCCGCAAAGGCCAAGTTTTAGAACAAAACCTGCGTCAGGCAAAATTGACCGTTTCCGAGTTGATGTCCTTGCTCCGGGAAAAAGAGGCGTTCAAGTTGGCTGACGTCGAATGTAGTGTCCTGGAACCTGATGGTCAAGTCAGTGTCATGAAGAAATCGGATAGTCAACCGCTGACGCCGCAAACCGTGAACCTGCCCGTCCACAATGAACCAGCGCCGTATACCGTGATAGCCGACGGCAACGTCATCCCGCAAAACCTGGCCAACGCAGGATACGACCGGTCCTGGCTGTGGGAAGAAATCCGCCGGCAAGGGGCACGCGACTTTAAAGACGTGTTTTTAGCCCAAGTGGATGGAAAAGGTAACCTTTATGTTGATCTGTATGAAGACAGCCGCTTGCAGGCACCGCCGCGCAACCCGTCCAAGGCATTGTTGCTGGCTGAATTAAAAAAGATTCAAGCGGATTTGGAAGGCTTTGCATTACAGACAAACAATCCCTCGGCCAAAGCCGAATACCAGCAAGCGGCTCAACAAATGAACCAACTGATTCAAGCAGTGGAGCCGGAGTTGCGCCTTAACTCCTGAGCTGTGCGTCTGCGTGCCCAGCCGGCAACCGCTAAAGAAAACGCTGTGAGCAGCCCCGGGGTCACCAGCGACAACCAGTAGCTGACAGCCAACCCGCGCCAATGGCCTGCCGGAAAATGTTCCCACAAGGGCAGGAAGGGGTGAACCCACAGGGCCAAGGCCACGCTCGCCCACTCCTCTTGCGCTCCATGCTGCACAGCCAGCCAACTGGCCACAGCAGCCAAGCCTCCGGGAGCTTGGCGAAAGCATAAGCGCAAGACCCACCCGCCATAACGGGAGGAAGCTGCTGCACAGCGGCCGTACCACAGCCAGGCTTGGACAGCCAGTGGCAGCCAGACCAGAGGCAGTGCTAAGCGCAGCCCTGGGCATGTATCCAGCCACAGCGAAGCAGTCATCAACAGCCAATATCCATCGCTTACCCAGTCAGCTGTGCGCAAGCTCGACATGCTCCAGCGTTCACGTAAGGCGCGCCAACGCATGTCACGGCTGTCTGTTTTCTCCATACTTCAGCCCCGTTCAGGCGCCCGCCAAATCTGCAATCGGGTCAGCATCCGGCTGCTTGCCAAATCGTCCGGCAACACCCAGGTGGACGGCGGGCAGAGCCGCACACCTTGGCGGTCGTACAACTGCCAAATGACCTTGCTGCAGTACTGGCTGTGTGGGTCTGTCAACGGGCTGAGCGGGTCGTACGCCAAGCCCGTCGTCTGCCGGCCGGCGTCCGCCACGCAGCGGCGTACCGCCGGGGCCGCGCGTACCCGGTACTGTGCGACCGTTTCATAATTTCGATACACGGCCAGAGGACGTAGCTGCGTTCCATGTGCGAAGTCGTTGGCATCCATAAACCATCCGTCTCCGACGTACAGCACCACATGGGTCCAATACCCGTAACACCCTCCGGGGTTGTGACAGAACAGGATATCCCCAGGTTCTAACGCAGCCGCGGTCAACCCGTTGGGTGTCCCCGCAAAGCGCCCGTTTAATTGGCCGTGTGCCACACCCCGCGTCACGTTCTTCATCACGGCCAACGCCGGCCAGCGGACTGCCAGCGTGTTTGGAGTGACCGCAATCCCTGTCCAGGCTACGGCCGCCAGCATGACCCCCAACCAC
>JAILZF010000174.1 GCA_023512635.1 Alicyclobacillus sp.
GTAACAAATCTGGTTTAGAAGCTTATTATCTGACGAACTTGCTGGGCAATCCGTTTGAGACGACCCTGGCCATTAGCCACCTGCTTTTTAGCGGGATTATGCAAGCCTATCCTAACTTAAAATTGCTGTTTGCACATGGGGGCGGCTATGCTCCATACCAAAAAGGCCGGTTAGACCATGGTTACCGGGTGCGTCCTGAACCTAAAGCCGTACTGACCGTCTCCCCGTTGACGGATCTGAAAAAACTCTATTTTGATTCCATTACTTTTGATCCCGCAATCCTCCGTTTCCTAGTTGATACACACGGCTCTGATCACGTACTTCTGGGTAGCGACTTTCCTTTTGATATGGCTGAAGATGACCCCCTGGGCGTGTTAGAACAGACGGGCTTAAGCCGGTCAGAGATACACCGTGTGGCGGGGGAGAATGCCTTGCAATGGTTGGGGGTGTAAGTCATGAACGAGGCGTTGGCAAAGCGGTACCACCACTTCATTGGCGGAGAGTTCCGGCCACCTGTGAAAGGCGGGTATTTTCCAGTCGTAAATCCCAGTACGGAGGAAACGGTCACTGAGGTGGCTGACGGGACCCAAGGGGACATTGACGCGGCAGTGGCGGCCGCCCAGGCTGCGTTTACCTCCGGGGTATGGTCGCAGGCAGAAGGGCGGGAGCGTGCAGCGGTCCTGCAAAAGTTGGCGGACAACATCCGCGCCCATATGGATCATTTGGTTTTTCTAGAAACTCTTTGCACCGGGCGACCGTTACGTGAAATGAAGGCGCAACTCAGCCGCCTCCCGGAATGGTTTGAGTACTTCGCCGCGTTGGCGCAAACCGTGGAGGGATCGGTACCGCAATTTGCAGGAGATTACCTGAATTACACCCTGCGCGTACCGCTGGGTGTCGTGGGGCTGTTGACCCCATGGAATCACCCGCTGTTGATTCTCGCCAAAAAACTTGCACCTGCGCTCGCCGCCGGCAACTGCGTGGTGGTCAAACCGTCAGAATTCACCCCCATCTCGACGCTGGTGTTGGCTGAATTGGCGACCCAATCTGGATTGCCTCCCGGGGTGATGAATGTGGTCACCGGCTTTGGCGCGACCGCTGGCCAGGCGCTCAGCGCCCACCCGGGACTCAGCAAAGTCGATGTGACAGGCGGAACAGAAACGGGACGCAAAGTTGCGAGCGCCGCCGGAGCCAACCTAGCGAGCGTTGCCTGTGAATTAGGCGGCAAGGCATCGCTGCTGTTTTTCGCCGACTGTGATATTGACCAAGCAGTCAACGGTGCCGCATTCGCCGCGTACATTGCCAGTGGGCAGACGTGCGTCCAGGGCGCGCGCTTATTGGTACAACGCAGTCTCCATGACGAATTTGTCGAGCGCTTGGTGCGTAAAACGCAAGCGATTCGCATTGGCGATCCGTTCGCGTGGACGACGCAGATGGGGCCGTTGGTCTCTAAGCGGCAACTTGATCGCACTGAATCGTACGTGCGTATTGCGCTGGAGGAAGGAGCGAGCCTGGCGTGTGGCGGGGCTCGGCCGGAAGGGTTTGCGCGCGGCTATTATTACCTGCCGACCGTATTTACGGGGGTTAGCAACGAGATGCGCATAGCGCAGGAAGAGGTGTTTGGTCCGGTCACTTGTGTGCTGCCGTTCGATTCGGAAGAGGAGGCCATCTGTCTGGCCAATGGGACTGAATACGGTTTGGCCATGGGGGTGTGGACACGGGATGTAAAGCGTGCACACCGGGTGGTTCAGAAACTGGAGAGTGGGATTGTGTGGGTCAATGACCACCACCGTCTGGCACCCGCCTCCCCGTGGGGCGGCTGGAAAGCGAGTGGAATCGGTCGCGAAAACGGGATCGACTGTTACTTGAGTTATACCAAGGTGAAAAGTGTCATTGTTGGCTATGCGGATGAGCCATTCGACTGGTTCACCGATGCGCCCGAATTGCCTCGCTACAGTTGAAAAGGGGGATGGCCATGGCCGAGTGGCAGACTGAGGTGCGCGATGGCATGCGGATTGATTGGGATGTCCCCATCGCCATGGAGGATGGATTGGTGTTGCGGGCCGACGTGTTTCGTCCGGTGGAGGACGGGCAATATCCTGTGATTTTAACGTACGGACCCTACGGCAAGGGTTTGTCGTTTCAGGAAGGGTATCCGCGACAATGGAAAGGATTGGTGGAACGTTGCCCGCAGGTACTGGAGGGGTCTACAAATAAATATCAAAATTGGGAGACTGTAGACCCGGAAAAGTGGGTTCCACACGGTTACGTCTGCGTGCGTGTCGATTCTCGTGGGGCTGGGCGTTCTCCGGGTTACCTGGACCCTTTTTCAGCACGCGAGACGCGGGATTTATACGAGTGCATTGAGTGGGCAGGAGTACAACCTTGGAGCAATGGCAAGGTCTGTTTGCTGGGCATTTCGTACTATGCGATGAACC
>JAILZF010000175.1 GCA_023512635.1 Alicyclobacillus sp.
ATGTCTAACACGGCAATCGGGATGACCACCCAGAAAAGCAGCCGCCATGACCAGGTTTCAATGAGCCAGCCGGACAGTGTGGGACCGACTGCGGGGGCAAAGATCATGGCGATACCAATCGTGCCCATGGCTTTGCCGCGTTGGGCAGGAGGGAACAGGTTAAGCACCACGGTCATCAGCAAGGGCATAATCACCCCTGCGCCAAACGCCTGAATGACACGGCCAATGAGGATCACCGCAAACGACGGAGCTATGGAGCACACGAACGAGCCGATTGTAAACAACACCATGGCGCCGATAAACAGTTGGCGCGTAGTGAACATGGCAATCAGAAAGGCAGACAGCGGAATCAGCACCCCATTGGTCATCATGTACGCGGTGGACAACCACTGGACCGTGCTAGCGGTCTCGTTAAAGTCGTTCATCAGCCGCGGAATGGCGACGTTGAGCAGGGTTTGGTTGAGGATAGTGACAAACGCGCCTAGCAACAGCGTAGCTAACATGGCGCCAGCGTGTGGCGCTGCAGGCGTGCCGCCCGTCGTTTCCCCCGTAGAGGGGGAGGGTGAACGCACGGCCATGGCCATGCCTCTCACGTCCTTTCCGCTTCTGAGCAGGGATTGCTGCCGGCTGTACAGCCTTGTGTGGCTGCTGTGACGAAGGTCCTCACGTGAGCCGGAGGGGACCGCGGCTGGTTGGCCGTGGTAAGGTCTGTGTACAGTTTGACGCGGGCGGCACCACACCATGCACCTGTCGGGCCAGCAGCAGGGGGGAGAGGTGACTCAGCGGGATCGGAAAATGGAAGGAAGAAATGGAAATTTGCATGACTCGTAAAGAAATTTAACATAAACGGTTGACGGAGCTGGTGAGCTGTTCGTATAGTACCACTGTGGTTTCAGACCGTGACTCGCACCCCATCGGCAGCGAGGGCCGAATCCCAGCAAACAGAGGTGGAGAGAACATGGCGCCAATCGCGGTGTCCGACAAGTTGCGTGAACAAGCGCAGCAAGTGCTTGCGTTGATTCAAGAGAAAAACATTGAGATGGTGGACTTCCGCTTGACGGACGTCCCTGGCCGCCAGCACCACGTGACGGTACCAGCGTGCGAAGTGGACGCTGACATGCTGCTCAACGGCGTGGCGTTTGACGGTTCCAGCATTCAAGGCTTCCGTGGGATTGAAGAGAGCGACATGGTGATGCGGCCCGTCTTGACAAGCGCGTATGTGGATCCGTTCATGGACGCGCCGACCCTGGGCCTCATCTGTAACGTGCACGAACCCAACGGCACCCGTTATGAGCGTGACCCGCGCTTCATCGCAGAGAAGGCAGAACAGTACCTGCAGCAGTCAGGGATTGCCGACAAGGCTTTTTTCGGCCCTGAGCTGGAGTTTTTCCTCCTCGACGACGTCCGCTTTGACTCCGGCTCCAACAGTGCGTTCTATGCGGTGGATTCGGAGGAGGCCGTGTGGAACACGGGCAAGGGCGAGCGCAACCTGGCGTATAAGGTGAAGAACAAGAGCGGATACTTTCCGCTGCCACCGACCGATACGCAGCAGGACATCCGCACGGCCATTGTCAAAGAGTTGATGGCGGCTGGCATTCGCGTGGAGCGGCACCATCACGAGGTGGCCACCGCGGGTCAGGCGGAAATCAACTTCCGCTTTAGCACGCTGACAGACACCGCCGACATCACGCTGCTGTATAAGTACATTGTCCGCAACGTTGCGCGCCGCTACGGCAAAGTGGCGACGTTCATGCCCAAACCCATTTTTGGCGACAACGGTTCAGGGATGCATGTGCACCAGAGTCTGTTTAAAGGCGACCAGCCGATTTTCTACCAGGAGGGCGCCTACGGCAACCTGAGCGACATCGCGCTGTACTACATTGGCGGCATATTAAAACACGCCCCGGCGGTGTTGGCATTCTCCAATCCGAGCACCAACTCGTACAAACGCTTGGTGCCTGGCTACGAAGCGCCGGTCAATCTGGTGTTTTCCAAGGGCAACCGCAGTGCGGCCATCCGCGTGCCCGTGGCAGCCGTCACGCCGAAAAGCTGCCGTATTGAGTTCCGCACGCCGGATGCGACGGCCAACCCGTATTTGGCGTTTGCAGCCATGCTGATGGCGGGCCTGGACGGCATCCGCAACCAGATTGACCCGCGGGAGCTCGGTTACGGTCCGATTGACAAGAACATTTATGAGCTGAGTGACGCAGAGAAGGCCAACATCCGCAGCGTTCCGGGTTCATTTGAAGAAAGCCTGCGCGCTCTGGAGGAGGACCACGAGTTCCTGCTCGAAGGCGGCGTGTTCACGAAAGACTTTATCCAAAACTGGATTCAGCTGAAACGCAGCTCGGAGATTGAAGCGGTCAACACCCGTCCGCACCCGTACGAGTTCCACCTCTACCTTGACCTATAAGGCGGCCAACCC
>JAILZF010000176.1 GCA_023512635.1 Alicyclobacillus sp.
CGCTTGCTGCCGCGGTTTACTTAGCTTATACCGGATCGGCCGGGCTGCGTGACGTGGCGCTACAGAATTACCACAAGGCCCACTACTTAGCTCAGCGGCTGACCCGCATCAAGGGAGTAGAACTAGCGTTTGCGGCACCGTTTTTTAATGAATTCGTTCTCCGCTTGCCGGT
Organism: Alicyclobacillus sp.; assembly: GCA_023512635.1. GTDB lineage: Bacteria > Bacillota > Bacilli > Alicyclobacillales > Alicyclobacillaceae > JAILZF01. Next base: position 173 of record JAILZF010000176.1, read on the forward strand.
AAACCCGTTGTCCGTGCAAAAGAAATTGCGGGAGGAATACGGCATTCTCTTTGGCTATGCTTTAGCTCGTGACTACCCAGAACTGGCCGACAGTGTATTGCTAACCGTCACTGAGGTACGGACTCGCGCGGAATTAGACCGCACCGTTGAGGCGTTGGAGGGGTGTTTGTGAGTATACAACCGTCTGAAGAAGTTCCCCTGATTTTTGAGCGCAGCCGGCCGGGACGCCGGGCTTGTGTACTGCCTGACCTGGATGTCCCGGAAACACCGTTGACCGAATGGACTCAGTACCTGCGGGTACAGCCCGCGCACCTACCGGAAGTGAGCGAGCTTGATGTGGTTCGCCACTATACCGCTTTGTCTGTTCGTAATCATGGTGTGGATTCAGGATTTTATCCGCTTGGTTCCTGTACCATGAAATACAATCCCAAGCGCCATGAATCCTTGGTCAAACTTACCGGATTTTCGCAGCTGCACACTTTGAAGACGGAAGAGACCGTACAAGGAGCCCTGGCCTTGCTTGCAGAGTTGCAGCAGATGCTGGCGGAAATCACAGGGATGGACGCGGTCAGCCTGCAGCCTGCTGCTGGAGCCCATGGAGAGTGGACAGGGCTGATGATGATTGCGGCGTATCACCGTCACCGCGGTGAACGGCGCAACAAGGTGTTGGTGCCAGACTCAGCGCACGGTACGAACCCGGCGAGCGTGCGGATGGCAGGCATGCAAGCGGTTCCGATTCCGTCCAATCCGGACGGTACGGTGGATGTTGCCGCGCTGCGGAGAGCGGTCGGTCACGATACTGCGGCATTGATGTTAACCAACCCCAATACCTTAGGTCTGTTTGAACAACAGATTGAGGAGATCGCGGAGACGGTACACGCCGCAGGGGGGCTGTTGTACTATGACGGGGCTAACATGAATGCCATCCTGGGGTATGCCAGACCAGGGGATATGGGCTTCGATGTGGTCCACCTCAACCTGCACAAGACGTTTTCGACGCCACACGGGGGCGGTGGACCGGGGGCTGGACCGGTTGGGGTAAAGGCGCATCTGGAACCCTACTTACCGCTGCCGGTTTTGGTGTCCAAACCGGATGGAAGCTTTGTTTGGGACTGGGATAGACCGTTAAGCATTGGCAAAGTCAAGAGTTTTTACGGCCATTTTGCTGTCTTGGTGCGAGCGTACGCGTATATCCGGACACTAGGAGCGCACGGCCTACAAGCGGTTTCTGAACACGCAGTCCTGGCCGCCAATTATTTATTGCGTCGTCTACAGGAAGCGTACGATGTACCGTTCCCTGGTTTGTGTAAACATGAGTTTGTCCTCTCCGGCCGTCGGCAGAAACGCTGCGGCGTGCGCACGCTTGACATCGCAAAGCGATTGCTTGACTTCGGCGTGCACCCGCCTACCGTATACTTTCCATTGATTGTAGAAGAGGCCCTGATGATAGAACCCACTGAATGTGAAAGTTTGGAAACACTCGATGGGTTCGTCGCGGCCATGCTGCAGATAGCCCATGAGGCGGAAACGGATCCAGAACGCTTACGGCAAGCCCCGCACACCACGCCTGTTGGGCGGTTGGACGAAGTACAGGCAGCCCGTTCGCCCGTGCTGCGTTATGCGTTTCCAGATTGATGGCGAGCAAACGGCCAGCTGGCTCCTGCCAAGTCGACGTCAGACCGGATTTGTGGAGGGGAAGAAAGGTGGCCACACCAATCGATTTCTAACACGCTCCATTGTCCACCACGCCAGACGGTGCGAGTCACACCGGTGTTATGCAGTTCACCCGGACAGGGACAGCCCATCAGTTGTAACAAGGTGCGAATCATCCCACCGTGGCTGACGCATAAGACCCGGCCATGGCTGTAGTGGCGGACGATTCTCTCCAAGAACCGCTGGCCTCGGGCCGCGACCGACGCCTCTGGTTCCGCGTCAGACGGAAGAGGGCTGCCCGGAGCTCCGCGCACCTGCCCTTCCAAAGCGCCGAAGCGCCGCTCACGCAGGTCAGGTTCTTCAATGATGGGGATCTTCCGATGGGCACACAGCAAGGCAGCACTGCTGCGGGCCCGTAACAGGTCGCTGCTGTGGCATGCGATAAAGGAAACGCCGCGCAGGCTTTCAGCCAATCGTTCTACTTGACACTGGCCGGTTGCGTTCATGGGAATGTCTGTCCAGCCTTGAATACGGCCCTGCAGGTTCCAATCGGTCTCTCCGTGGCGTACAATCCACAGTTCCAGCACGG
>JAILZF010000177.1 GCA_023512635.1 Alicyclobacillus sp.
TCCAGATCGGCCGCAACACACGTGGGCAGAGGTGACGGACAACGGCTACTTACGCACACACGACCCGCAAGGAGACACGCTGTACGTGGCTGATGTGTGCGTCCGGCCGCGTTACCGGAAGCTTGGATTGGGCAAGTGGCTGATGTTCTCTCTGTATGAACTGGTGGTGTACAAAGGGCTCACGCGGTTGTTGGGGGGTGGGCGTATGCCGGGCTATCACCGGTATGCAAGCCGTTGGACAGCGGAACAGTACCTGGCAGCCGTGGTGCGCGGGGACGTCAGTGATCCGGTGATCACGTTTTTGCTGCGCTGTGGTCGGACACCCCTGGCGGTGGTAGACCATTACCTGGAGGACGAAGAATCGTGTCATTTTGCTGCCTTGATGGAATGGCGCAACCCGTTTTCAAGCCGGCAACACGGGATGGGTGTAGCGCCTGACCTTCGTGCATGATGCCGGCATGGACGTTGGGAGGACCGCGGGGAGGCCGAAGAATATCGAGTGCGGACTTGAGCAGAGGGGGTTAGAAGGGTGACAGAAGCGGACATCTTGCAGCGTATTGGCGACGCAGGGGTGATTGCCATCTTTCGGCGTGTCGATCCGAAGGTGATTCGGCCCTTGGTGGAGGCGGTGGTGGCAGGAGGTGTCCAGGCTGTTGAGCTTACGGTGGACTCAGAGGGGGCGTACGACACCATCGCGGCCTTGCGGGAGGAGGCGCGCGGACAGCTCTTGGTGGGCGCAGGGACGCTGTTGCGGCCAGAACAGGTGGTGCAAGCGGTCTCGGCAGGGGCGGATTTTTTGCTCTGCCCGCACCTGGATTCAGCACTGGTCGATTTGGCTGCCAGGCTGGGTTGTCTGATGATCCCGGGGGTCACCACGCCCAGCGAGGTGGTGCAAGCGCAAAAAGCGGGGGCTCGTGTGTTAAAACTGTTTCCAGCTGGGCCGTTGGGTCCGGCTTATGTCAAAGACCTGTTGGGACCGTTTCGCGGTCAGGCTTTTGTACCCACGGGGGGAATTACCCCAGACAACGCGGCGGCTTACATCCGGGCTGGTGCAGTGGCTGTGGGAATGGGCAGCGCCTTGGTCCCTGCCGCTGCTGTGGCAGCCGGGCGTTGGCAGGACATCACGGCGCATGTTCAAACGTTGGTTGCGCGGATTCGGGAGGCTAAACTCGGTCTCTGACAGGGCGTCAAGAGGGTATCTCCAGATGGCATACCCGGTGTACAAGCACCGGGTCCTTTCGATATAATTATCTGGCTAGTGGAATGATTTATGGTCATCCCTCTACTTAGCCTATTTCTGTACCTGTCTACTCAACCTTATTTTTTGAAAGGAAGAGGGTTATGCCTGCGGGTTGGCAGCGCTGGAGACACCGAACGTGTGTAGGCTTGCTGCTGTTTCTGGCCACCGGCGCGTTGACGGCTTGTCAGGGAGCATCCGGACAAGCGGTGCCTCCCTCCGGCAACACGGCTGCGCATGTACCGTCTGCTTCTTCATCCGATGCATCCATGTCTGCCACGGCACAGGCGTTTTACAAAGGGAAGACGCTGCGCGTGATGGTGCCGTTTGGACCGGGAGGCGGGTATGACCAGTGGGCTCGTTTGCTGGCACCCTTTTGGCAAAAGTACCTCGGGGTTGCCAAAGTGGATATTATCAATGTCCCGGGCGGTGGCGGTCTCATTGGTACCAACCAACTTTACACCGCGGTGGCAGATGGTTTGACGATTGGTGATACGCCGGCGCCGGGCGATGTCTTTGATCAAATGGAACACGTTGAGGGTGTCAAGTTCGATGTGACCCGCTTTAGCTGGATTGGTCGGCCGGATGATGACCCGACACTGGTGGTCACGCATACAGGCAGCCCGTGGACCAGGGTGACCGACCTGCAAAAAGCTCAACAACCGCTGCAGGCGCTGGCCACAGGGAAAGGGAGCACGGAATACAATGCCACCGTCATGACGCTCAACGCTTTGCACATCCCCTACCATATGGTGGCGGCGTTTAGCGGCAGTACGGATGAGAAGGCGGCATTCCTGCGCGGCAACGGTGATATCATGGCGTTTTCGGCGTCCGATATCGATGCCATCCGGGAGCAATCCCACCCTGTCTTGCTGTTGTCCACCCGACCCTCTCCGCGTTATCCCAACGTTCCCACTGTGACGGACACCGCTTCGCAGCAAGGGCTGCCAGCGGATACGCAAAAAGCATTGACGGCCATGTGCAACGTCATGGACCTGGGGCACGCGTTTGTGGCACCCCCTGGCGTTCCGGAAGACCGGCTGAACGCTCTGCGGCGTGCGTTTCAACTGGCGTTGCAAGACCCAGAATTTGTAGCACAAGCACAAAAGGCCAAGCTGCCACTGGGTTATAAAGACGGGCAAGCG
>JAILZF010000178.1 GCA_023512635.1 Alicyclobacillus sp.
AGGGAAACCAGTTGCCAACTGGTGACAAAAGAAAACACTGCGCCAGGGCTGGCTTTAGCTGCCAGCAAACTGGCTGCCAACGGATACATGGCCCAGCGTGATCCGGTTCCGGCCATGCCCAGCAGCGCACCCAGAACCCAGCCGCTCCATCCAGCCTCCCGGCCCAGCGCGCGCGCCAAGGTTTCCGGGTCAAACAGCAAAAACAGCAGGCCGGCCATGAACATGGAGACCACTATCCACGGTAGAGACTGCCAGAACATCTCCAGTGCTGTCTCCAAGGCTTGGTCGGCCCAAGCCGGGTGAACGACAGCGGTGTAGAGGTAACCGGCCGCCGTGGCCACTGCAAACGTCAATAAGACCCTGTCCACAGCAGTTTCCCCCTTGGCTCACCGGCTTGCCTGCATGGTTATGACACAGACTGGCGAAGCGCCTGGACGACGGTCGACCAGGTGTGGCTGTCCGACAAACTGAGCGACCATACCGCTACCCCAGCCAGCCCACGGTCGCTGACGAGTTGCAACTTGCGCGCCAACGTCTCGTCCGTTTCGTACCAAACACGGATCTTCCCGTCGGCCACAGGGTATTCAGCGTAAGCGACCCCGAGTTCATCGTCCCACTGGCTGTGTGCCTGGTGTTGCTGCAGCAAGACTGGTATACTCGCCGTTGCCACAGGCTGGCTGGTCACGCTGTCATCGCGGTGGACGTGCCACAACTCGGTGTAAAACGGCAGACCGAGCAGCAACTGGTCGGCAGGGACACCCGTATCCAGCAAATCGTCCACCGCTTCCGTCACCCAAGGCAAGTCGGCTACCGGGCCAGGTTCGGGATCGCCTCCCCAGTGCTCGTCATAAGCCATCACCACCAGGTAATCGCAAGCGGCTGCCAAACCAGCGTGAAAGAACGCCTCATCGTCGCGCAAGAACGCGACATCAGGGGTGACGTCGACAGACAGGTGGGCGTGCAGAGGTGCCAACGCGTTGTGCAGTGCGCTCACCAGGTCAGTCAAGGCTGTTCGATCCGCTGTGCGAACGTTTTCAAAGTCGAGGTTGATGCCATCTAATTGGTTGTCCCGCACCAGTGCAGTGACTTGTTGCACCAGGGTCCGCCGGGCAACGGGATCGGACAAGACAGCATGGGTGAGGGATGCGTCAAAGCGGTTGTCGAACAACGCCCACACTTGAATGTGCTGGCTATGCGCGTACCGCACCACCTCCGGCTGAATGCGGTTTTGCACCTGTCCATGGGTGTTGGCAAGCGTAAGCCAGCCAGGGCAGATGACGTTCACGCCGGGATTGTCACGCAGGATCTCCAAGGTGTGGGCTGGCGTATCGTAGGGGATCCAGCCGAGGACCATTTTATTGGTTTGCCGGTCCCACTGCTGCAGGCTGCGCCAAAACGCCGATTGGCCGCCATACACGGGAGCAGACACAGGCTGAGTCAGTGGCAGGTTGGCCTCTAACATGCCAGCCGGATTGGCCAGGGGCAAACGCAAGGCGTCTGCCACACGGGTCCAGAGGGAACGGGAAGGGGCCCGCGGGCTGCGCACATAATCGGTGCTGCCTACCAACTCTGTAACCTCCACTTGAGCTAACCGGGAAGCTTCCAATTGCGCAGCCGGCTGCCAAGTGCCCCCCCCGTAGAACAACAGCACCCCAGCGGCGCAGCCAACCGCCAACAGCAGGGTGGCCAGCGCTGTCCACAACCAACGAGTCAAGGCGGTGCGCTCGTGCATGTCGTCGCCCCCTGTCGCGCACTTCGCCACCAGTCTATGAGGACAGGCTGACCGTTAGAAGTCTTGCAGTCTGCAAAAAAGGCTCCAGATGAAGCAGCGGATCAAGGATTCGGTTGCCAAGTCACAGCGCCGTCGGCGTAAATCTCTTTCTTCCAAATTGGCACCTCACGCTTTAACCGGTCGATGAGCAGGCGAGCAGCTTGGAACGCGGCGTCCCGGTGGGGAGCAGAAGCGCCGCAGATTACGGCGATTTCCGTAGGGAGCAGGTGCCCCGTGCGGTGCCACTGCAGGGTGACGACACCGGGGAACTGGCGTGCCACATCTGCGGCAATCGCCCGCATTTGCGTCAACGCCATGGCTTCATAGGCTTCATACTCAAGGTGGGCTGTACGCCTCTCGCCTGTCCACTCGCGGACAGTACCGCTGAACAAGACCGTACCCCCACACTCTGGACGCACAAGGAAGTCGTAGGCGGCGGAAAGGTCCAAGGGCTCGACCTGAATGCGGCAGTCATGGTCTGCTTTCGCGCCACCGCCCACGGGTGGAATCAGAGCAATCTCGTCGTCTTCCCGCAGGCAGACGGTGTCTTCCGCGTACTGCAGATTCACGGCCACCAACGCCTGCTCCAATTCTCGTTCCCAGGC
>JAILZF010000018.1 GCA_023512635.1 Alicyclobacillus sp.
ATTCGCCATATCTTTCACAAACGTGGGGGCAGCTTGGGCGAGAGCGGTTGCGTGGCGTGGATGTTTGACCGCATCGGGGTCATCGAGGTGCCGCGCCAGCGCTACGCTGGGAGTTTGGACGATTTGATTTTGGCGGCGCTGGAAGCCGGGGCGGACGACGTGCGCGAGGAGGAAGAGACGTACACGGTCGTCACCAGCCCGGAGCGCTTGCGGGAGGTCCGGGATGCCTTGGAGGCGCAAGGGGTTCCGTACGATGCGGCAGAACTGACGTATCAGCCGAAGTCCACGGTGGAGCTGACCGGTGACGCCCTTGATCAAGTGCTTGACTTGATTGAGGCTTTGCAAGCGCATGACGATGTGCAAGAGGTGTATGCCAACGTTTCTGCCGAGGAGGCCTCCTCAGAGGCTGCACTCTAAACCAGGTAGGGATGTATAAGGGCAGGTGCACGCGGAATCCTAGCTTTAGAAACGGTGTGTGAGGTGAGTCTGGATGAGGGAGCGCTGGGCAAAGGAGCCAGAGCCACCTAGTCAGCGGTCAGACGACTGCGGCTGGCGTGGCCAGCAGGCCGCCGCTGGACGCAGTGGACGCCTTCGGCGGATGGCCCTGCTCACCGCCGCCGCCGCATCGAGTTGGGGGTGGCCGCAGTGGGCTTGGGCCGACGTGCCGGCTGTCACGGACTTTGGCCAGGGCTCTCGCGCGACGCCTGCTTGGAGCCAACCGGGACCCGGGCATGCGCGTGCAGCGTTGTTTTTAACGCTGTATCCAGACGGGCAAAGCCAGTGTCAGATCTGCCCGGTAGGAGAGGACGCTGTGGCGGGGTTTTTAGGTGAACATCCGGCCTGGCACTGGGATGCTGGCCTGACCTGGTTTATGCAAATGCCGGTGTACATCCGGGTGTTGACGCCGGCGCATGTTTCAGGGGTCGAACCGGTGTAGACTGGCAGAAATTTGACGTGGCGGTGGAAACGCTGCCCTTCAGTAGGATTCCACCCTCTCCTTGCCGAATTGGTGGCAGGGGAGGGCTTTTTGATGCGCTCGAGGATTGTTGGCATTGACCCGGGTTTAGGCCGCATGGGTTACGGGGTAGTGGATGCAGACGGGACGCGCTTGACTGCGGTGGCGTACGGTTGCTTTGAAACACCGGCTGCTATGCCGTTGCCGGACCGCCTGTTGGAATTGTACAACCGCCTGAGCGGGGTGTTGACCCGCTATCAACCCCAGGTGGCGGCGGTAGAAGAGCTGTTTTTTTACCGGAACACCACAACGGCGTTTGCCGTTGGTCAGGCGCGGGGAGTGGCCGTGTTGGCAGCTGTCCAGGCCGGTTTGCGGGTGGCAGAGTATACGCCGCTGCAGGTCAAGCAGGCGGTCTCAGGGTATGGCAAGGCGGATAAACACCAGGTACAAGAAATGGTTCGCCTGTTGCTGCAACTGCCACAACGTCCCACGCCAGATGACGCGGCGGATGCGTTGGCTGTGGCGATTTGTCATGCCCATGCCGCGCCCCTTGCCGAGGCCGTGGTGCGAACCTTGCCCCCCCAGAGCGGGCGGTGGCCATGATGGTCTTTGTTCGGGGAGAGGTCCGGGATGTCGGCAAGGGGCATGTAGACGTCGAAGTGCACGGCTTAGGATTTCGGTTGTGGGTGACCGATGCTTGCGCCGCTCGCTTACAGCCAGGCAGCCAAGTGTTTTTGTTCACCTGGACGCAGGTACGGGAAGACGGATGGGCGTTGTATGGCTTTACCAGTGCAGAAGAACGGGACTGGTTTGAGAGGTTGCTGGGTGTTTCCGGGATAGGGCCAAAGCTGGCACTGCAGATCCTCAACCACGCTACACCTGCCGAACTGGTGGCGGCCGTCACGGCCGAAGACACGGCGTTTTTAAGTTCTGTTCCTGGTATTGGTAAAAAGACTGCACAGCGGCTCGTCCTTGAGCTCAAAGACAAGGTTCACCAATTCTCCGTTGCCGTCTCCGCTCGTTCGGGACGGACTGAGGCCACTGGGGTGGGGCCTGCAGACCGTGCAGCGGCGGGCCGTCTTGCTTCCGATGTGGTTGAGGCCTTGGTGGCCCTTGGTTATCATGAAAGATACGTTGTTGACTTGGTACGGCGGGCGGTTGAGCAAGAACCGGCATGGGGAATCGAACAAGTCTTGCGCTGGTGTCTGCAACAACTAGCACGTTAAGCCGCGAGCAGGCTGCGGTCACCGCCTTGGCCTGCGAGGGACCTGATGGGACCGCGGCAGGTGGGCCCCGGCGAAGGGCTGGCGCAGGTCACAGGCGAGAAGTCGCGGGCGGGGGAGGGACGTCATGCCGGACAGGGTCATTGCGTCGGAGTGGAGCCGCGAGGACAGCGCTTGGGAGTCGCTGCGCCCCCGCTTCTTGGACGACTACATTGGTCAAGAGGGGGTCAAGGACAACCTGCGGGTTTTTATTCAAGCGGCAAGGGAACGAGGAGAAGCGCTCGATCATGTGCTGTTATACGGACCACCAGGGTTAGGCAAGACCTCGTTATCCATGATCATCGCCAATGAGTTAGGGGTTAACATTCGCATTACATCTGGACCCGCGATTGAACGGCCAGGCGACTTGGCAGCCATCCTGACCAATTTACAGGCGGGCGACGTACTGTTTATCGATGAAATTCACCGCTTGTCGCGCGCTGTGGAAGAGGTATTGTACCCAGCCATGGAGGATTTCGCGCTGGACATTGTCATCGGCAAAGGACCGGGTGCCCGCTCAGTCCGGCTGGATCTGCCGCGCTTCACGCTGGTGGGAGCGACTACGCGCGCGGGCCTTTTATCCTCTCCCCTGCGCGACCGCTTCGGCGTCATAGCACACTTGGACTACTATACCGTCAGCGATTTGACGCGGATTGTCCTGCGCACGGCAGAACTCCTGCGCCTGCCCTTGGAACCGGCAGCAGCCACAGAGATAGCCCGCCGTGCGCGGGGTACGCCGCGTGTCGCCAACAGGTTGTTAAAGCGGGTGCGCGACTTCGCTCAGGTCGGGGCTGCACCTGTCGTAACGCTGGCGGTGGCGCAATCAGCGCTGGCCAAACTGCACGTTGACGAATTAGGCTTGGATGAACTGGATTACAAAGTGCTGCGGACCCTTGTCCACAAGTTTCACGGCGGGCCGGTCGGCTTAGAAACCTTGGCTGCTGCGGTGGGGGAAGAGTCTGGCACGATTGAAGATGTCTATGAACCCTACTTAATTCAACTTGGGTTGCTGCAACGCACACCGCGCGGCAGGGTGGCCACCGCGGCTGCCTACAAACATTTGGGTTTGCCTCTGCCCGCCCGATTCGAAACACCGTTGGAATTGATTTGAACGGTTTGCGTACGGCCCCTGGAAACGGCGGCGATGGAGCGAATCTGTAAAGCGAGGTGGCGAGCTTGCGGGGACTGCTGTTCGGGCGCAGGCGGCAGCCTGAAACGGGCGAGCTGGACGCGCTGATCCGACGCGCACAAGCCGGCGACCGGGCGGCGCGCAACGCGGTGGTTGAGCAGTTTGCGCCGTTTGCCCTGCGCGTTGCCTCGCAGGTCGCGCGCCGTTATATCGACCGGGATCGGGATGATGAGTACAGCGTGGCGCTGCTCGCCGTCAATGAGGCCATCGACCGTTTTGATGCGCAGCGGGAAGTGCCGTTTGCCGGGTTTGCAGAGACGGTGATCCGCCGCCGCTTGGTCGATTACTACCGCGTCCAGAAAGCGCAGGCGAAGGCAACGCCGTGGACAGACTTTGAGGTTGTCGATGACGAGGACAACGTCGTGAACTACGCCGAAGTCAAGACGGCGCTGGACGCACACGACCTGGCCCAGGAACAGGCAGAGCGCCGGCAGGAGATTGCTGAATACGCACGGGCGTTGGCGGAGTTTGGGCTGTCGTTCCGCGAGCTGGCAGACCTCTCCCCTAAGCATGCTGACGCGCGTGTCAATGCCTTTGCCGTGGCGCAAGCGGTCGTTGCTGACCCGGAGCTGTTGCGCTACGTCCAGGAACGCAAGTCGCTGCCACTCAAGCAGCTGGAGAACCGGGTCAAGGTGTCGCGTAAAACGATGGAGCGGCAACGCAAGTACATTCTCGCGGTGGTGGTGTTGCTCAGCGGCGAATTCCACCACCTGCAGTCGTATATCGCCACGCCGAAAGGGGGGTGAGCGCGTGCGCCGGACAGGGATTGTCTTGGAAGTGGGTACGGACTACGCCATCGTGTTAAGCCGGGACGGTGAGTTTTGCCGTATTCCCAAGGCAGCCGCGATGGATGTCGGCAGCGAGGTGGAATGGGACGCAGCGCAGCTGGCAGGGGACGCTGTTGCAGGCGCACGCCGGACACGGCCGGGGGGCCGGGCGTGGTGGCGGTGGGCGCTTGCCACCGGAGCAGCTTGCGTCAGCATGGGGGCAGCTCTCTGGTTTGGCCAAACGGCACTGCGGCCCCAGACCGCTGAAGCGTATGCGTTTGTTTCGGTAGACGCCAATCCAGGGGTATCGTTGGAAGTGGACGGTCAACTGCGCGTCGTCCGTGCCGTGGCCAACGACGCCCAGGGCTCTGCGCTGTTGGCACAGTTGCAGTTGCAGGGCTTGTCGCTTGAACAGGCGGTGGCCGACTGGGTTCGGGCTGCACAGCAGAAGACGGGTCAGCGTGACGGGATTGTCGTCGCCTCCGCACCAGGCGAGGACAACTCAGATGTGGCACGGGTGCAGGCGGTGGCGTCCGCTGGGGTGAAATCAGCGGTGCAGCAGACCTCTGGTGCTGATGCGGGATACCAACCGGCTGTGTATACGCTGGTCTTGTCGCCGGACGTCTGGCAGGCGGCAAAACAGGCGCACGTCTCACCGGGTAAGCTGGCAGTGTACTTGGTGGCGGCTGACGAGGGTGTAGCACCGGCTGCCGCGGTTGCGCTAAACCGCAACGCGTTGCAGCAGGTGCTGGACAATCCAGCGGCCAGCGGTGTCTTGTCTGCTCTACGCGCTGCGGACAGCCACGCCTTAGACCAACTGCTTGACCACTTGTCTGCACTGTCTGCCGGGTCTGCGGCGGACGGTACGGATGCGGCCAACGGGCAAGCACCTGGGCAGGGGGCGGCTGCGGGGGCAGGAGCCGGCAGGGACCACCCGGGCGTGAAGGCGGACGCTGGTGCAGGCAACCGCGACAACGGGGGCGGCCCGGCGCAAGCAGGCAAGGGCAGCGGCGCTGTCCGGGACGGCGCTGCGTCAGCCGCCGGCAACGGCCAAACGGAGACAGGGCGTAGCCGTGGCAATAACGGGCCGATTCGTGTACAGTTGGGACACCGCGTGTTGCTGTTGCCGTCGTGGGTGAGCACGGACAGCCCGTTCGCAGCTAACACAGGCCATGCTGCGGACAACGGTCTAACCAGCGCAGGGGCAGGTTCTGTGGCCAGGGACTCAGCTGGCCCAGCAGAGGGAATGGATCGACAGGCAGACACCCAAGGAGCGGGGGACGGCGGTGCTGCCTCGTCTGCATCAACCCGTGTTCACTCGCCGGCCGTTGCCGGACATGCATCTGGCGCCAATGACCAGGTAGGCCGGGGAACGGCAGCCAGCGACGCGCATCGCGCCAGTGACCGCTCAGAAGACGGCAGGAACAACCGGGAGCACGGTCACGGAGCGGGTTAACACGCGGCTGCGGCGAGGACGTGCGCAAGCCATTGCTTTGCATGGCACCCGGACAAGCGGTATAATATTCCGCACGCCAAGACCGGAGGGAAAAAGCGTGCGCGTTGATGATTTTGATTACGAATTGCCAGCGGAATTGATTGCGCAAACGCCAGCGGAACACCGTACGGACGCTCGGCTGATGGTCGTCGACCCAGTCGAGCATTCTCTTGTTCATACGCGTTTTTGGCGAATAGGCGAGCACCTGCACCCTGGGGACGTCCTGGTCTTCAACAACTCAAAGGTCATTCCTGCACGGCTGTGGGTACGCAAAGCGGACACGGGCGCCGTGGTGGAGCTGTTGCTGTCGCGGCAGGTCAACGAGCACGAGTGGGAGGCACTGGCCCGCCCGGCCAAGCGGTTGCACCAAGGTGCGCAGTTGCAGGTGTTACAGGGGATGCCCCCTAGGGAAGGCGGGGGAACCGACAGCGGGGTCACCGCCCTGGTGACGGAGGAACTGGCTGAGGGGTTGCGCCGCGTGCGTTTTCATCTGCATGAGCCTATGGAGGCGTTTCTCGACCGCGTGGGGACGATGCCCTTGCCGCCTTATATTCAGCAGCCGCCGGCCGATCGCGATCGCTACCAGACGGTGTATGCGGCGCACGCCGGTTCGGTGGCGGCTCCCACAGCAGGCTTTCACTTTACGCATGAGTTGTTAGACCGGTTGCGTGCGCAAGGGGTGGAGACACACTTTGTCACCCTACACGTGGGTCTCGGGACGTTTAAACCGGTCACGGTGGAGCGGGTCGAGGAGCACCGCATGCATACGGAGCGCTACTATGTGCCTCCAGAGGTCGCTGCGGCGGTGACGCTCGCCAAGCGCGAGGGCAGACGCGTGATTGCGGTAGGGACCACCTCCCTGCGGACGCTGGAGAGCGCCTGGTCGGACGGTGCCCTGCAGGTAGGCGGGGGCGAAACAGGGATCTTTATCTATCCAGGTTACCGTTTCCAGGTCGTAGACGCGCTCGTGACGAATTTTCACTTGCCTAAGTCTACCTTGATTATGTTGGTGGCCGCGTTCATGGGGTTGGCATTTACGAAAGAAGTGTACCGGGTGGCGGTCGAACAGCGCTATCGTTTTTTCAGTTTTGGCGATGCGATGTTCATTACCCGCTGGGTGCCCGGGTTGTCAGGGGGAGGGGCGGCAGATGGCAGCTGTTCGCTTTGAGCTGTTGCAACGCTGTCCCCATACCCTGGCGCGGCGCGGCCGTTTGCACACGGCGCACGGCACGGTGGAAACCCCTGTGTTTATGCCGGTGGGAACCCAGGCGACGGTGAAAACGATGGCCCCTTGGGAACTTGCCGAGTTGGGTTGTCAAATCCTCTTAGCCAATACTTACCACTTGCACCTGCGGCCGGGTGAAGATGTGGTGGCTGCGGCAGGAGGGTTGCACAGCTTGATGGCTTGGAACGGCGCCATCTTGACAGACAGCGGCGGCTTTCAGGTGTTCAGTTTAGCCGACTTGCGCAAGGTCACCGACGATGGGGTTGAGTTCCGCTCCCATTTGGATGGACGGCCGCTGTTTTTTACACCGGAACGAGTCATGGCCATTGAAAACGCCCTGGGGGCCGATATCATCATGGCGTTTGACGAGTGTCCGCCTTACCCCTCATCCAGGGAGTATGTAGAGGCATCCCTGCGGCGTACGCTGGCGTGGGCCAAGCGCTGTCTGGCAGCTCACCAACGCCCGGCGGAACAAGCGCTGTTTGGCATCGTGCAAGGTGGTGAGCACCGCGATCTGCGGCAACAGGCAGTGGCAGCACTGGTGGAGTTGGATTTCCCAGGGTACGCGTTGGGCGGTTTGAGCGTAGGCGAGCCCAAACCCTTGATGTACGAGATTTTGGAGTGGACCACCCCTCTGCTGCCTGCCGACAAGCCGCGTTATCTGATGGGGGTTGGCTCGCCGGACGATTTGTTAGAGGGCGTGCAGCGCGGCATCGATATGTTCGACTGTGTCCTGCCGACGCGGGTGGCGCGCAACGGTACGGTTTTCACCAGCCGGGGCAAGCTGGTGGTGCGCAACGCTCAGTATGCCCGCGATTTTCGCCCGCTGGATGAAGAATGCCAGTGCCGGGTGTGTCAGACGTTTACACGTGCGTACATTCGCCACCTGATTCACACGGGGGAGGTGCTGGGGATTCGCCTGACAACGTACCACAACGTGCATTTTCTGCTGAACATGATGGAGCAGGTGCGGCAAGCCATCTGTGCCGGACAGTTTTTGCAGTACAAGCAAGAGTTTTACGAGAAATACGGTTATAATGAAGGAGAATCCCGCAGAGGAGAGGGAGTGTTGCGTTGACGTCGAATATTTTGTTATTGGTGGTCATGTTGGTGGTGTTTTACGCGCTGTTGATTTTGCCGCAGCGACGGCAGCAAAAACAGCGTGCCAACATGATGAAACAGTTGGGGCCAGGTGCGAAGATCTTGACGTCATCAGGGATCTTCGGCAAAGTCGTGCAAGTCAACGGGGATGTGTTGACGGTGCAAATTGCCGAAGGAGTCAACATAGAGCTCGATAACCGCGCCGTCTTACGTATTGTGGAGCCAGCACCGCAGGCAGACCCCGCGTGAGGGTGCGCCGGTGCAGCAGGCTTCCGCGTTCCACCGCGGCGCCTGCTGCCGGCTGGCACAGGCGGTTGACCTGACTAATGGCTGCGTGTATTGACGCCGAGAATGCCGCCAAAGGCCCCGATACAAGCCATCACCAGCGTACGGAACAGCCCGCCGGGGTCAAAAGAGAAGGTGTCGTACACCACGGCGCCAATCGCCATCATGGCGAGGGCGTAGACCAACCCAGTGAGTCCACCGTAATACCACCCTCGTTCACCTGCCGCCCGGCTGCTACAAAACGACCCGGCCAAGACGGCGGCACAGTGGATGACATAGGCGGCAGCCCGCAGGTGAGCATCGCTGGCGGATGCAAAGTGGGCCCAGAGCGACACCAACAACGTGCCTACCGCAGCCCAGAACAGGGCCCAGGTGACGCCGTAAAGCAATGGAAACCGGCGCAACGAACGCAGGCTGTCGCGCATGGACAAGCCCATACCGCTTCACCTCCTTCATGCGTTTGGCGTTCAGCGCTTGGTCTGGGAGACAGACCCGTGGCGTTACCCTATGGGTATTCGTGGACACGGCATTCTATGAACCAGGCTTTCGCAGAGCTGTTGTCAAAGTACTTCTTTTGCAGGGGACAAGGTTTGCTGTTTCGTCAGCCGGGGTCAGTACCGCAGGGCGGGAAAGAGGGTGACCGGCGTGGCACTCGAGCGCGTGCACAAAAAAGCGGCCTTTGAGTGGCTGGTGGGTGGCATCGGGGTGATGGCCGCCCTGCTGCAGTTTCCCTCTTGGTTGACGTGGCAGCACCTGGGCTTGGCCGTCTTGTTGCTGTTGGTCAGCACGGCCTTGGAAGCGATGCCCTTGCCCTTGGGCAGGTCGGCCGGCTCCCTGATGGTGTCGGTGCCCGTCGCTGTCTTGCTGCTGTACGGGCCAGGTTCAGCGATCAACTTAATGGTGGCGGCTGAGCTGCTGGCGCCGGTGTTGTCGCGGCGCAAGCTGCGGCCGGCGGCGTGGCTGTTTAATGCAGGCCAGTATGCACTGAGTCTGTGTGCGATGGCAGGCGTGTTTGACTTGGTGGAACCGCTGCCGGCCGCTGTGGGCACCGGCCTCGGTGACGGCCGGACGCTGGCCGGGTTGGTGCTGGGGTTGGCCGTCTTTTTGGCAGTGAATCAAGCGCTGCTCAACCTGGACCAATGGCTGGGCGGGACGTTTCACCCCGGTGAGGCTTTGCGCTTGCTCGCGCATGACAGCTTCTGTGTCCTGATTGCCTTGCCGCTGTCGGTGTTGACGGTGGTGGTGAGTTTGATTTCGCCGTACGCCGGCGCACTGGTAACGGTGCCGCTGGCCATCATCGGCCATACCCTGCGGCTGTATCACCGCATGTCGTACATGCAGCGGGTCCATTTGCTCACCGCTGAATTGGCGAGCGAGTTTGACGTCGACCGAATCTGTCAGAAAACCGCCCTGACAGCAGCGCAGTTGGTGTTTGCCGATGCCGTGTGCGTATACGTCCTTGATCACCGCAACGGCCAGTTGGTACCGACGGTGGTCTACCCCCCCGAACAAGCCCCTCAGTTTGGCACGGCATCGATGCATGCTGAGCACGGCGGCATGGTCTGGCGCGTGTTGCACCAAGCACAGTGGGTGTACGTGCCCAATGTCCGAAGGGACCCGCGGGTGCAGCGCGACAGCCGGGTGCCTGCCTTTCAGAACGCCTTTCAAAGTCTGGCGGTTTTTCCGCTGCACGCGTATGGCCGTACCCAAGGGGCGTTGGTGTGTGTAGCGGTGCAACCGTACGCCTTTGAGGAAGAGCAACTCGGTTATGTGGCTACGTTAACGGCTCAGGCAGCGGTGTTGCTGGAAAACGCGCGCTTGTATCAGACCTTGCAAGAGCAATCGGTGCGCGATGCGGCCACGGGCTTGTATAACTACCGGTATTTTTACAGGGAGTTAGAACGCCGGGTGCGGCTGGCCCGCGAGAATGGACAGCCGTTGGCCGTTGCAGTGATTGACGTCGACCACTTTAAAAAATTTAATGACACGTATGGTCACCTGGCCGGGGATGAGGTGTTACGGGCCGTGGGACGGGTGTTGGTCGAAGAGGCCGGCCCGGATTCGGTGGTGGCCCGCTATGGCGGGGAAGAGTTTTGCATCATTTTACCGTATGGGGCTGATCAGGCTTTTGCACAACTAGAACGCGTCCGTCAGGCGGTGGCGCGGATTACCGTAGAGTACGAAGGGTATCACTTGCGCGGGATTACGGTCAGTTGCGGGCTTGCCGTGTTTCCTGAGCACGCAGAGGACGACCGCGGCTTGCTTTTAAAGGCCGATTCGACCCTCTACTGGGGATCCAAGCAGCGTGGCCGGAATCGAACCGCCATCTACTCACCCAATCTGGATGTACATCTGTTTGTCGACGAGTTGACCGGCTTGTATACCTACCATTTTGCCAGCATTCGCGTGCGTGAAGAGTTTCAACGGGGAATCCGGCGCTGGGGTGTGGTTTGTCTCGATTTAAACCAATTTACGTTTGTAAATTCTGCGTTTGGCTACGAGGTCGGAGACCGTGTATTAAAAGAGGCGAGTCTGCTGATCAAGCAGTCGTTGCGTCAAGACGAATTGGCCTGCCGGTTTGGCGCAGATGAATTCGCGGTGTTTATCCCAGAAACCGGACCAGTGGAGCTGCAGCACATCGCGGAACGGATTGCCAAGGCCATCGCCAACCACCGCTTTGAATGCGGTCCCAGCATCATCCTTTCGCTGCGCTGCCGCTACTTGACCCATTGTTTTGAAGCGGCGCAAGAGGTGACCGATGTGCTCAGCCGCGTCAACGACCTGTTCGCTGAGTTGGATGCTGTCCAGCGGGAAACGCTGGCCTGACCTCCCTTCCCTATGCTTTCCGCTACTCAAGCCGTTCGCCGGTATGCTCCGGCGGCCCTCTCTACCCGCTGCACCTGACGGTCCGCCGCAATCTTCCTTGCCATCCAGGCCATACTAAATCGGTCCGCGAAGTGCTGCGGCACGGAGTTAGACTGGCAGGAGGAACTGCGGTGGAGTTTGTGTGGTGGCATCTGTGTCTGCGGATTTGCTTGTTGTATTTGGCTGTGATGGTGTCCTTGCGGTTGATGGGCAAACGGGAGATTGGGCAGTTGTCGGTGTTTGATTTTGTGGTCTCTATCATGTTGGCAGAGCTGACCGCCATCCCTATGGAGGACGTGCGCCGTCCGCTCTGGCTGCCGTTGTTGGCGATGGGAACACTGGTGGCCCTGCAGTTGTTGGTGGCGGTGTTGCAGTTGAAAAGCCACCGCTTCCGTCACTGGGTGGAAGGACGGCCGGTGGTGCTGATTGAGCGTGGACAGCTGCGAGACCAAGCACTGCGCAAATCGCGGTACACGCTCACAGACCTGTTGATGCAGCTGCGTGAGCAAGGGCTGTCAGACGTCCGCGATGTTGAGCTGGCCGTGTTGGAGACGTCAGGGAAACTAAGCGTCCTGCCAAAACCGGAAAAGCGGCCGCTCACAGCTGGCGATCTCGGTGTGAAGGCGGGGCCAGGAGGAGAGCCGGTGGCCTTGGTGGTCGACGGACAGGTGATCCAAGCGTCGCTGCAGCGGATCGGCCAAGACGAAGCCTGGCTGCGCCAACAATTGGCGCAGCGCGGATACCCCAACCTCAGGGAGGTATTTTACGCTTCTTTGGACGGCAACGGCAGCTGGTATATCGACCCGGTTGACCGTCCGTCCGCCGGCACTTCGCCGAGTTCCCTGGAGCAAGGTGCAGGGCCTATCGAAGAAGCTCCGCCGGCTCCGGGTCAGGTCCAGGGTGTGAGTGCCTGGTACTCACACCGCGAAGGGAACCACGCGGACGAGTTTGGCCAACCAGGGACCAATGCGCGGGATGCGGGCCAGACCTTGGGACGTGAGCACGCGGAAGGCGCAGCACAGCCAGAAGTAGAGCAGGAAGCCGCCGGTCAGGGCGGCGAGCAAAGGTCCTCCACTGAGGTGTGAGGGCACCGGGGCAATTGCTTTGAAATAGACCAGCAGCAGGAGAGAAGCGACGGCGATTTTGGCGGTGTCGCTCGTACTCACAGGCCAGCCGATATAGCGCGCCAGGCACACGCAGTACAGGACGACGGTGAGGGCTGAAGCCAGGGTGCTGGCCCAGGCCACCCCTAGAATGTTCAGGTGTGGTTGGGCGGCGAGCAGCCAAATCAATGCCAGCCTGATGATGCCACCGCTGACCGAGATGGCCATGGCCACGCTGGCGTGATTGAGACCCTGCAGGATGGCGGTGAGTGGCCCCTGGATGTAGATGAGAAAGCCGGCCGGCGCCATCACTTCGAGAATCGGTGCAACCCCGGGATCGTGATAAATGACTTGGGATAAGGGAAGGGCGTAAACCGACAAGACCACGGACAGCGGCAAGCCAATCAGAGCGGTGACACGCCAACTTTGCACAAAGCGGCGCTGCACGCGCTGGCCTTCCGCTTCTGCCACAGCCTCGGATACGGACGGTACCAGGTTGGCGGCCAACGAGGAGGTGATGACGGTGGGAAACGCCAGCAACGGCACCGCCATGCTTGCATATTGGCCGTACATCGCGGTGGCGGCACTCTGCGTGGCGCCCGCGTGCAGCAGGGCACGGGTCACCAGCACCGGTTCGACTGCCCACAGCAGGGACCAGATGAGCCTGCTGACGGTGACAGGCACCGCTAGCTCCGCAATCGCCCGCAGGGTTTGGCGGGTCTCTTCGAAACTGCGAGCGGGTGCATCTGGCAAGAGTTGGGTTAAGCGGCCGCGCCGACGCTGCTGCCAAGCCAGATACAAGAGGCCCACCACCTCACCACAGACGGTGCCGGCCATGGCGGCAGCCGCCGCTGCGGCAATGCCGTACCGGATGAAATAGCCTGCGAGGGCGTAGACGATGGCAATGCGGGCGATGGTCTCATAAATAGAAGCCCAGGCGGTGGGGGACATGTCCTGCAGTCCTTGGAAGTATCCGCGGTAGATACTCGAAAAGGCAATCACTACGACAATCGGGATCATCACTTCGTAGGTCCAATACGCCCGGGTATCGGTAAACCAGTGGTGCAGGACAAAGCCGCGCATGCCCCACATGCAGAGTGCCACTACGACCGACATGACAGTGATGACCACGGTACTCAGCCGCACCACCCGTTCAATGCGAACGCGATCACGCTGGACGTATGCCTCAGCCACCAGTTTGGCAATGGCCACGGGCAGTCCCGCGGTGATAAAGGTCAGGGCCAAGCTGGCCAAGGGCCAGACCATTTGAAACAGGCCCATGCCTTCGGCACCAATCAACCGTGACAAGTAAATCCGGTAGACGAATCCGAGGATGCGCGTCACCACACCCGACGCAATCAACACGAGTGTACCGTGGAAAAAGGAACGCTCAGACAACGGTTCACACCCCCGAGCTGTCTGCCCGGCCGCGCACACGACCGCTGGGAACCGCGGACAGGGCGTGTCCGTATCACTGTATGCCTGAGCCGTACGGGATAGTCCAACCCACACCCTTAGCCGGGGTCTTATGTTTATCACGAAGGGGACGGGTAAGCACGACGGAGCGCTGTGTTGGCAGGAAAGGTGCGGGTGATGGCGAACCCCCCTTGGGGGAATAGGGAGGAGGGGAGGAAGCAGTGCCAGAGAATCTGCGCGAGCCGGCGCCAGATTGGCATGAGTTTGAACAGGAGCTTAGGGCGCTGTGCGCGAGCAAAGCTGAAGAGTTTCACCTGCTCGGCTATGAACGCATCACGGGCGCAGAAGTGTGGGACTGCGTCATGCGGCAGTGCAAGGGGGGCCACGTACCGCTGCACGAGTTGGTGGCGGCCATCCTCGGTTTGACCATTGGCCGCTTTATGAACTTTGCCACCATCTCTGCATGGCAAGAAGCGGATGAGGCATGGCGGGTTTGACGCCGCTGCAAACGGTTGATTATACTGGTTGAGGTTGTCCAGCCCTGCCGGTTGGCGCCATGCCGCCGGCAGTACCGAACAGACAGGGAGTTATTTAAATTTGAAGCGAAAAATTCAACGCAAATGGGGCCGATTCGCCGTCTTTTTGGTGTTGGTGGCGGTTATCCTCGGGCTCAGTGGAGAGACGTCTCTGCGTATCTGGCGGCATATTCCGCTGGGTTTGGACTTACAAGGCGGGTTTGAACTGCTGTATCAAATCCAGGCATCACCCGACAAGCCTCTCACCCCGGATGGGGTGAACGCAGCGATTCAAGCCGTTGAGCTGCGTGCCAACAGCCTTGGCGTAGGTTCACCTGTGATTGAATTAGAAGGATCAGATCAAATCCGCATCGATTTAGCAGGGGCGTTTGACCAACAGCAAGCGGAAAAAATCATTGGTCAGACGGCTGACTTGCGGATGTACGGCAATGCCACCCAGGACAAGACGGGCAAGTGGGTACCGGACACCAAGACTCTGCTGGCCACAGGGGCTGATTTGAAGAGCAACTCACGCTGGGCTACCGACCCCACCACCGGGCAAAATGTGGTGACGCTGGAGTTTAAAGACCCGAAGAAGTGGCAGAAGATCACCACGGATTACTTAGGAAAGCCGATTTATGTCTTTTTAAACGATCAGTTGCTGACAGACCCTGTGATTCAGGACATTATGTCCAACGGCCAATCGGAAATCTCTGGACCGTCGCTGTCGACACCGGAAGCCTGCCAGGAGCTGGCCAAAGAACTGAACGCCGGCGCGCTGCCTTATCCTTTAAAGCTGGTGAGCTCCACCAACGTCGGCCCGTCGCTGGGGGCTGCTTCGTTACACGCCACGCTCTGGGCAGGGGCGGTGGCCATTGTGCTGATCTTCCTTTTTATGCTGCTGTTGTACCGGATTGCAGGGTTGATTGCGGACATCGCCCTGGTGGCGTATTTGTATTTGGTTTTGTTGACGTTTGCCGGCCTGCATGTGGTCCTGACACTGCCAGGATTGGCGGCGTTGGTCTTGGGCGTCGGCATGGCGGTCGACGCCAACATTATCACGTATGAACGGATCAAAGACGAAGTGCGCAACGGCCGCAGCCTTCAATCGGCCGTTACGACCGGTAACCAGCGAGCCCTCCGCACCATTCTGGACTCGAACGCCACCACGTTCATCGCGGGTGCGGTGATGTACTGGTTCGGCCAAGGTGATGTACGCGGATTTGCCGTTTCGCTGATGTTGAGCATTGTCATCAGCTTGTTGACCGCCGTGCTGCTCAGCCGTGGTTTGCTGTTACTCTACGCGAAGTCCGGGCTTACCCAGCGAGCCTGGTGGTTCGGCGCCGGGAAGGAGGTGGCCGCGCCGTGAACGTCCGCTTTGCCATCGTTCGCCGCCGGCGCTGGTTCTTCTTGCTTTCTGGCACCATCACCGTACTCGGCTTGGTGGCGTTTCTGCTGTTTGGCTTCAATCTCGGCACCGACTTTAAAGCTGGCTCGCGCGTACAGCTGCAGCTCAATCAACCGGTGGATACCGCGAAGGTGCAAGCTATGTTTAAGAGCATCGGCATCCCGTTGGACCCGGGCGCGGTGACGGTCGCCGGGGCCAAGGGTGACACAGCCGTGGTCCGCTTGCCGGAGGTTCTCACGCAAGCGCAGGTCGACAATATCAATCGCGCAGAAAAGCAGACCTTTCCCCAGTCGGCCGGCTCGGACGTCCGCACGGTCAACCCGGTGGTGGCCCGCCAGACCTCGCAAAAGGCCGTGTGGGCAGTGTTGCTGGCCAGTCTGTTTATTGTGGTGTACGTGTCGATCCGCTTTGAGATCCGGTTTGCTGTAGCTGCCATCGTCGCCCTGCTGCACGACGCTTTTATTGTCTTAGCGGCGTTCGCCTTGCTGCGGCGAGAGGTGGATTTAACGGTGGTAGCCGCGGTGTTGACCATTGTGGGCTACTCCATCAACGATACCATCGTGATCTTTGACCGCATCCGTGAAAATATGAAGATAGCCCCCCCGCGCACCTTTGCTGACCTGGAGCAGCTGGTGGATAAAAGCCTGTGGCAGACCATGCGGCGTTCCATCAATACCGTGGTGACGGTGCTGCTGGCTGCGTTGACACTGTTCTTGATTGGCGGGGCTTCCATCCGGAACTTTACCTTCGCGCTGATCATCGGCTTGATCAGTGGTGCGTACAGTTCAATTTTTATTGCCAGCCCCTTGTGGGTGGCTTGGCGCGGCCGGGCGTTGGCTCGGCCGCAGGCCAAGCGCACAGCGTAAGGTGCAGATGGCGGTTTAACTGCGCGCCCCGGCAGGGGCGCGTTTTTGTCCTATGGGCAAACCCGCCGCCGCGGACGAGACTGGGCGGGGAACGGGGAGAGGAGGAGAGGATTTGGCACAGCCACAGGCGGAAGAACGCCAGGCGAGTACGGGGGCATGGACCAACCTGGTGGTCAACCTGGTGTTGGCGGTAGGCAAAGGAGTGGTCGGTTGGTGGTCAGGGTCGCGCGCGCTGTTTGCAGACGCCATCCACTCCGCGGCCGACCTGGCTGGCTCTGTGGCGGTGCTGATTGGGGTTCAGGTGGCCAAAAAGCCACCGGACGCTGACCACCCGTACGGCCACGGCAAGGCTGAGCTGATTAGCGCGGGGGTGGTGGCCGGGTTGCTGCTGGCTGCCGCGGTGGAGGTGGGTGTGAGCGCAGTGGGCTCGTTCTTTCACCCGCCTATGCAGCCTCGCGTGGCCGCGGCCGTGGCCGCCTTGGTGGCTGTGGTTACCAAAGAACTGATGTTTCAGTACAACTATCGTTTGGGTAAACGCCTGCACAGCCGCAGCCTGATGGCGGCGGCGTTGGACCACCGCTCGGATGTGTTTTCTTCGTTGGCTGCGTTGTGTGGCATCGTCCTTTCGCTGGCGGGCAAGCGCTGGCACATGGCCTGGTTGGAACGGATGGATGCAGTGGCCAGTTTGTTCGTAGCCCTGTTGGTCCTGAAAATGGGCTTTGATTTAGCGCGTGATTCGGTGCATCTGCTGATGGACCGGGTGGTGGAAGGGGAGCAGCTGCGGCCTTACGAGCGATTGATCTTAGCGGTGCCGGGGGTCGAGCACATCGATGAGCTGCGTGTCCGCGACCACGGCCGGTATGTGATTGTGGATGTGAAGATCAGCGTGGACGCCGACATCTCAGTGGCGCAAGGGCACGGTATCGCGGCTGAGGTGAAACAGCAGTTGACGGCAAGCAATCCGCGCGTCCTCGATGTTTTGGTGCACGTCAATCCGTGTTATCCGTATGAACGGGAAGGGGGCATGCCAAGTGAGTGAGCGCCGGCTCGCCCCGCCATTGCCGCTGTGGCGAACCGCAGCTGTACCCCTGGAACAGGCCGCACGGTTGGCGGCGGCAACAGGCATCCCGGTGCGCGTCGCGCGTTGGCTGTGTACGCGCGGGGTGGACCAACCGGATGCAGTGCACGCGTGGCTCGAGCCGCAGAGCATCCCTTGGTCAGACCCGTACGACTTTCTTGACTTGGCGGCCGCTGTTCAGCGCGTGCGGCAAGCTGTTGCCCACGGGGAGCGCCTGATTGTGGTCGGCGATTACGATGTCGACGGGGTGACGGCCAGCGTGATTCTGTACGAGACGCTGTCTGCCCTCGGGGCAGATGTGCACGTCTTGCTCCCACACCGGGAGCAAGACGGCTACGGTCTGAGCCCGGCGTTGGTGGAGCGGGTCCGCGATTTGGGTGGGCAAGTGGTGGTGACGGTCGACAACGGGATTCGCGCACACGAGGCGGTTGCATCCGCGTTGGCTGCGGGGTTGTCGGTGGTGGTGACAGACCATCATGAACCTGGAGACCCATTGCCTGCAGAGGTGCCCGTGGTGCACTGGATACGGGCGCGCAGGCCGGAGTTGTCGCTGCTGTCGGGAGCCGGGGTGGCATGGAAACTGGCGCAGGCTTTGTTAGACCCCAACGCTGGCGCCATGGCGCCAGCCAGGGGCGACTTGGGGCGTTGGCTCACCGCCCTGGCGGCGCTGGGAGCGTTGGCAGACGCGGTGCCGCTGACCCAGGAAAACAGGCGTCTAGTCCACGCAGGGGTTGCGGCCTTACGCAGTTGTACGCGCCCAGGCTGGCTTGCACTGTGCCAGGTGGCCGGATTGGCACCCGCTCGTGTGACGGCGGCCCAGTTGCAATGGTCGGTGATCCCGCGGTTGAATGCGGCCGGCCGGATGGACAGCGCGGACACCGCCTGGCGCTTGTTGACAGCGCCCGACGCCGTGCGTGCCGGCAAGGCGGCTGAGCAGTTAGAGGTGTGGAATGAACAGCGCCGGCAAGAGACGGAGCGGACCCTGCGTGAAGCCCAGGCGCAGCTGGCCGCAGACGGCCGGCAACAGCAAGCCGAACGCGGTGCCTTGCCGGCCGTGGTGGTCTGGGGGACGTGGCGGCTGGGTGTGGCGGGTATCGCAGCAGCCCGGTTAGCCCAAACCTACGGCGTGCCCGCCATTGTCTTGGCGGACGACGGACAAGGGGAGTTGCGCGGTTCGGGCCGGGCTCCGGACGGTTGGGACCTGCTCGGCCAGGTGACGGCGTGTGCGCACGTGTTAGAGCACTACGGGGGCCACGCACGGGCGGTGGGCCTGGGATTGCGCGCGGAGCATGCGGCAGCGTTTCGCGCGGCGTTTGAAGCAGCATGCCAGGCGCAGCCGCCGGCGCTGGACCACCCCTGGTGTGCGGATGACTACTTACCGCTGCGGGAAGCCAATACGGAAACCCTGGCTTGGCTGGAGCGGCTGGCGCCGTTTGGAGCAGGACATCCGCCGTTTGACTTTTACATAGGACCGGTCGAATTGCTAGAGATTCGGCGGATGGGCAGGGGGCAGCACGTGCGATTGCGCGTGTGTGAAGGGGATTGTGAGGCAGAGCTCGTTTGGTTTCAGGCGCCAGAGGCGGTGCAAGACTGGTCAGCCGGCGAACGGTTGGCGGCGGTCTGCCGCCTTGAGCGCCAGGAATGGCAGGGGCGGGTGCAAGCGCAGTTGCGAGTGGTTCGCGCTGTACGTCTGCAACGGCCGCTGTTGCGCGCCGACTTGGCGGCCTTGTACCGCTTGCTGCGCGCCCGCCGGCGGCTTACCGCGAGCGAGGCGGCTGCCGCTTGGCAGGGGAAGGGGCATGGTGACCCTGTACGCTTGGCATTGGCGGCGTTTGTCGAACTAGGGTTTGCCCGCCGGGACGAGAGCGCGTATCATGTTGTTGATGCTGCCGACCCGCGCGACCTGCGCGAATCCCTGGTCTACCAACAGCACCTGCGCGAGGCTGGGCAGCAGTGGTACGCATAAGGAGCGAGCGTATGAACTGGTCGGAGAAAATCCGGGAAGTGCCCGACTTTCCCCAGCCGGGCATCTTGTTTCGAGATATTACACCGTTGTTGGCGGATGGTCAGGCGTACCGGGCCGCCATCGACGAGCTGGCAGCGTTCGCGCGCCGTCACGGCGCCCAGGTGGTGGTGGGCCCAGAGGCACGCGGGTTTGTGGTCGGGGCTCCCTTGGCCTGCATATTGGGGGTGGGTTTTGCGCCCGTCCGCAAGCGCGGGAAGCTGCCCGCCGCGACAGTGGCGGTCGAATACGCGTTGGAGTATGGGACCGACGTGTTGGAGATCCACCGCGACGCAGTCCAACCAGGGCAGCGTGTGGTGGTGGCGGATGATTTGCTGGCCACAGGGGGTACGGTGTCAGCCACGGTCGAGTTGGTCCGCAAGTTGGGCGGGGTCGTGGTGGCGGCCGCTTTTTTCATTGAACTAGCTGCGCTGGGGGGTCGACGCCGGTTGGACGGCATTCCGGTGCAGACGTTGGTTACGTACACCTAGCACGGCAGGACCACGCAGGTCAACAGGGGGACAAGGAGGTGGAAGGCTGTGGCGGAGGTGGAGCGCGCGGCACCCTGGCGGCATGAAGGGAGCGGGCGCATGGACATTGAGCGGTTGTGCGCCCAGGTGTTGCAGTACGGTAAACAAGAAGACGCAGAGCTGGTGCGGCGCGCGTACCGGTACGCCGAAGAGGCGCACCGCGGCCAGTTGCGCAAGTCGGGTGAACCGTACATCACCCACCCGCTGGCGGTGGCGATGATCTTGGCCGAGTTGCGGCTGGACGCCACCACGTTGGCGGCTGCCCTGTTGCATGACGTGGTAGAGGATACGCGGATCACCGATGAAGAGGTGGTCCGCCAGTTTGGCTCTGAGGTGGCCGCGCTGGTAGACGGAGTGACCAAACTCAAGCGCATCAAGTTCGATTCAACCGAGGAGCAACAGGCGGAAAACCTGCGCAAGATGTTTATGGCCATGGCCAAAGACATCCGCGTGTTGTTGATTAAACTGGCAGACCGCTTGCACAACATGCGCACCTTGCGCTATCAGCCGCCGGAAAAACAGCTCGAGACGGCGCGTGAGACCCTCGAGATCTTTGCACCACTGGCACACCGCTTGGGCATTTACACGCTGAAGTGGGAACTGGAAGACCTGTCCTTGCGCTATCTGAATCCGCAGCAGTACTACCGGATTGTCCACCTGATGGCGCAAAAACGCAAGGAACGTGAGTCGTACGTCGAGACCGTGCTCGACGAGTTGCGCGAGAAGCTGCGCGCGGCCGACATCCAGGCGGAGGTGTCGGGCCGGGCCAAGCACATCTATAGCATCTACCGCAAAATGGTCACACAAAACAAGGAGTTTAACGAAATTTACGACCTGTTTGCGGTGCGTGTGATTGTCGAGAGTGTGCACGACTGTTACGCCGTTTTGGGTGTGGTGCACACGCTCTGGAAGCCCATGCCGGGCCGCTTTAAAGACTACATCGCCATGCCCAAGGCGAACATGTACCAAAGCCTGCACACAACGGTGGTCGGGCCAAAGGGCGAACCGCTGGAAATTCAAATCCGAACGTGGGAGATGCACCAGACGGCCGAGTACGGGATTGCCGCGCACTGGGTTTACAAAGAAGGCGCCCAGAAGACCGACGCAAAATTTTCGCAAAAGCTCGCCTGGTTCCGTGAAGTCTTGGAGTGGCAACAAGACTTTCGCGACGCCCAAGAATTCATGGAAACGCTGAAGATCGACCTGTTCTCGGACGAGGTCTTCGTGTTTACGCCCAAGGGAGACGTGATCGAACTGCCTGCTGGGTCGGTGCCGATTGACTTTGCCTACCGGATTCACACCGATATTGGCAACCGTTGCATCGGGGCCAAGGTCAACGGTAAGATGGTGCCCTTGGACTATCGCCTGCGCACGGGAGACATCGTCGAAGTCTTGACATCGAAACACTCGTACGGGCCCAGCCGCGATTGGCTGAAAATTGTGCAATCCTCGCAGGCCAAAAGCAAAATTCGCGCCTGGTTTAAAAAAGAAAAGCGCGAGGAGAACATTGCCCGCGGCCGCGAGTTGATTGAAAAGGAAATGATCCGCCAACGCTTTGAGCCACACACCCTGTTGACGCCCGGGGCACTGGCCGATGTCTTGCAAAAGTTCAATCTGACGAGGGAAGATGACCTGTTGGCGGCCGTCGGCTACGGCGGGATCTCGCCGGGTCAGGTGGTGGCCCGCTTGCTCGACCGCTATCGCCGCGAGCACCCTGACCAGCCGCCGGACCGCGTCGCCCTGGAGCTGCGTGAGCGGCAGAAACCGTCGAGCAGCGGGGTGCGTGTACGCGGCGTCGACAACCTGTTGATCCGCTTTGCCCGCTGTTGCAACCCCGTGCCGGGCGACGATATCGTCGGCTTTGTCACGCGCGGCCGCGGCGTGTCGGTGCACCGGTCTGACTGCCCCAACGCCCAGCCGCTGTTGGTTGATCGGGATCGACTCTTGGAAGTGGAGTGGGCGGGGGCGCCAGACCAGTCGTACCCGGTAGAGATTGAGCTGATCTCGCTCGACCGGCACGGGTTAATCAACGAAGTGATGAATGCGGTGGCGGAGACGAAGACCGATATCCAAGCGGTCAGCGGGCGGGTGGACAACAAAAAGATTGCGCATGTCAACTTGACGGTGCGCATCCACAACCTCGACCACCTGCGCACGGTGGTTGAACGCTTAAAACGGATCAAAGACGTCCACTGTGTTCGCCGCTTGGTGCAGTAACGGAAGCCATACCAAGAGGAGGGCTCGCATGCGGGTGGTGGTTCAGCGCTGTCAGCACGCCTGCGTGCGTGCAGACGGCGAGGTGACGGGCGCCATCGGGCGCGGCTTGGTGTTGCTGGTGGGCGTCCGCCGCGGGGACACGGTGGCGGACTGCCAGTACATGGCCGACAAGGTGGCGCATCTGCGCGTGTTTGAAGATGAAGAAGGTAAAATGAACCTGGACGTTTGTGCCGTGGGCGGGGCGATTCTGTCGGTGTCGCAGTTTACGTTGTACGGCGACGCCCGAAAAGGGCGGCGGCCGAGCTACGCGGATGCGGCGCCGCCTGACGTGGCGGAGCGGCTCTATGAGGCGTTCAACGAGGCTTTGCGCGCTCAAGGGCTTCGGGTCGAGACAGGGCGATTTCGCGCGATGATGCAGGTGGAGCTCGTCAATGACGGCCCGGTTACCATCCTGCTTGACAGCAAGCGGCAGTTCTGACAGGTGGCATGGCAGGTGCATCGTGTGCTCGCCCTCTTCGCTGGCACGATGTGCCGCGCATCAGCGCGCAGGCTGTGCGCGACACTACGGCCGAGGGGGGAAGCGCGATGTTCATCGACACCTTCGAACGCGATCCCGACGAAGGCGAAATCCACGCGTATCACACCTGCTTCGCCTGTGGCCATGTCATTCCGTTCGCTGGGCACATGTTCGGCGGCATTGTCCTATCTCACGGCAACGAGATTGACGCCACCATCACCGTGACGGGCGCGAAAGGGCCGTACATCGAAATGTCCATTCAGCTGCAGTGCCCGCGGTGTCACGCGGTGAACTCTTTCACCGCGCTTCACCATCGGTAGGCCCGCCTTGCCTATCCGAACCGCGGAGCGCAGACAAGGCCTGGGTTCGCGCTTGCAGGTAGGCGTTCCACAGATTGGGCCACGCGTCGCGGCACTCGCCCCATCCCATGGAGATGGACACATACGGGGATCCGAGGCGGGTGTTTCGCATCTCCATCACCCTCAGATGCATCCGCAGGTGTTCCAAAAACGTGTAGAACGATCCGTCCTCCCCGTCCAAGGAAATGAGCAGGAATTCCCCCGCCTCCATGCGCACGGCGGGCCATGCGGGCGATCCGTAGGCGCTCCACAGCTGGCCGACGTGCTGGGCGACTCGCTCCGATTCGCTCGGCGGCCATTCCGCCAAAGGCTCGATGCGGAGCACCGACGCGGTCGCGTGGGTCCAAGCCTGGTACGGCCGTCGCTTGGCGCGCGAGAGGAACCAGACGGGATCGTCCGCGGTCAGCCATTCCGCGAGAAATGCGCGGTGAAACATCCGCGTCCGAGCATCGTACAGGCCATCATACGGCGCTCGCTCCCGCTGATACGAAGACCACACCACATCCTCGACGCGCTCCGCGACCTCCTTGAGGGTTCGCCGGTCGCTGTCGGAGTACACCCGCTCCAGGGCAGATTGAACGGTCAGGATCCCGAACGGCTTGCCGAGGTGGGTGAGGGGCGCGCGAAGCACCGACCTTATCCCGTCCGCCGCAAGGCCATCGTCCTCATCGAACTCAGGCCGCTCGAGGACGTCCGGCGAGATCATCGCCACCCCGGCGCGGATGATGGTTGGCGCGGCGCTGGAACCCTTCGGCACAAGGGTCCCGACGGGCCGAGCTGGGATCTCGTCCCGCAGCGACACCTCACAGACGTCCACAAACGGATCGCCCTCTTCGCACCACTCGATGCTCAGGCGGTCGAGCGGCACGTGCGGCGCGATGCTGTCCGCCAGGTGAGATGCGATCTGCCGCCAATCCGGCAGGCGCTTGGTGTCCAGGTACAGGCGCTCCAACCAAGTCGGTTCCGCGGTCGGCTCCTCCGGCGCAGTGGGCTGGGGCGCGCGAGGCTGCAGCTTCGCCACGAAGGCCGAGAGCTGGAACGAAGTCGGCGGCACGGGGGCCCCGAAGAGGAATCCCTGAATCTCGTCGCACCGGTTTTCTCGCAGAAAATCAAATTGCTGGAACGTTTCGACCCCTTCCGCTACAACGCTCAAATTCAGCGACTTGGCGAGCGAGATGATGGCTCCGATGATGGGCGTCTGGTTGACGGCGCTTTGAATCCCAGCCGTGAAGGTTCGATCGATCTTCAGCGTGTGAACGGGAAACTGGATCAGGTAGTTGAGCGATGAGTATCCCACACCGAAGTCGTCCAAGGCAATTCGAACGCCGATCTTCCTCAGTTCCTGCAGGACGTGGACGGCGCGCTCCACGTCGCACATGGCGGTGCGCTCGGTGATCTCCAGTTCAATCAGCTGGGGATCCATGCCCGTCTGCGCAAGACACGCTCGGACGAGCTTCGGAAAACCGTCCTGCATGAACTGCCGTCCCGAGATGTTGACGCTGATGCGCACGCGGTACCCCTGCTTCATCCACGACGCGCCCTGCTGGCAGACGCTGCGCAGTACGTACTCGTCGATGGGGAGGATGAGGTCGCTTGACTCGGCGACGGGAATGAACGCCTGAGGCGGAATGTGTCCCAGCTCCGGGTGGGTCCACCTGCACAGCGCCTCCGCGCCCACCACCTGCATGGACCGCGTGTGAATCTTGGGCTGATAGTGAATTTCCAGCTCGCCGTTCTGCAGCGCTTGCCTGAGCATCGTCTCCACAAGGAGCGGCGGAAGCCCGTCCCGTTTTGCGACAAGGTCCCGATCTCGCCTGACCTGGTTCGATCCGAACTGCTTGGCCAGGCGCATGGCCTCGTCC
>JAILZF010000179.1 GCA_023512635.1 Alicyclobacillus sp.
GCACTGGCCCAGATATGACGAGGATGGAAAGACACCCGCAAATCTGTCCCCGGACCGCGGTAGTGCAAGGTTTTTACGCGCAGCTGGCGCAGCCATTCACCGCGCTTGCGCAGGCGCTGAATGTGGTCCTGCCAGTCGCGTACCGGGTCCTCGCCGTCCGCGCGAGAACATGCCAGGATGGCTGACCACAGCGCGGACACGCGCTCTGCCTCGGGCAGATGAGGGAACACCTTGTTGGCCCACGCCTGGGTCGGTGCCGACACGAGCGACCAGCTGTATTCATTGTTGGTGCGTTTATCGTTGAACGGTTTGAAGATGCGCGTCACGGTGCGGTTCATCTGCACCACCCGCTGGGCGTCAATTCCATGGAACAAATCGGGATCGGTCGCAGGGATAGCCAAATAGGCGGCCCCTTGCTCGGCCAGATACTCAATCCACGCAAGCTGGTGGCGGGCGCGCGCTTCCCAAATCTGCTCGTCGGCCCGTTGAACGGACGTGCGCAGCCACGCCTCGTCGCCGTATTCGACTTCCACGAAGCGCGCCCCTTGTTCGTAACCGACTTCAATTAAATGCCGGACAAACTCAGCGTGTTCGGGCAAGACCTGGCGAATGCCAAAGCCAATCATCAGGCTTTGCCCGGGCTGCAGATTCACGCCCACTTTCACCGCCAACTCAGCAAACTTGCGCAGTTGTTCACGCACGCCCAGCACTCCCTTCGCTTGCGCCCCGCCCCCGGACTTGCAGTAGGAGCAGGCCGCCGTGTGCACTGTTCTGATGCTTATATTGTAAAGGGAAAAATCAACCAAATCCAATCCGGTGTTCTTGCCGCCGGCATTTACGCCTGTGTATGTGCACATTTAGGTGAATCCTGTTTAGCCATCTGGCTGTGACCCGCATCACGAACTTCTTCTGGTGAAACCCGTACAGTCTACGGTGTACCAACTTACTGCGATACGGGAGGTTTCGAGCATGAGTGAATTTGCGTATACGGTCCATGCGACAGAATACCCGCCACACATGAAACACCGCGTAATCTTTGAGACGTTTGACAAACTGGAGCCCGGTCAGGCGATGCTCCTGGTCAACGACCACGATCCCGTACCTCTGCGCTACCAGTTCGAACTGGAGCGTCCTGGCATCTTTACGTGGGAGTACGTCGAACGCGGACCGGAGACGTTCCGCGTGCGCATCGGCCGGGTGCAAGGATGAACGCGGTCGTACGCTGGCTGCCGGTGGGGCATATTGCGCATGGGTACCGCCGGGTTTTTGTGTTGGAACAGGACGGCGTGATCCAGCATGTCGTCGTTCTGGTACCGATGCCGTATGAAGCCGTGTACCGCGTCAAACAGATGGCGGGAACTCTTCCGGTGGCAGACCCCTCCCTCTGGTGGGGTCTGTCTGTACTGCGTCAACTGGTCCGGGAAGGTGTATTGCTCCACCCGGACAACCCAGACATGGCGGACGACGGTTTCCTCCAGCTGCGTCCGGCCATGCCGGCCCCAGAAGCCCTCATTCCGCTGCCAGAGCTGGCAGCGGCGGTACAAGCAGGCGTATATCCCCTGAGTTGATGGAATGGAACGGCGCGCCAGGGACAGTGCGAGGGGCAGGAACGGCCTTGCTAAACCACCGTTCTGGCGCACCCAACTGTGTTGGTTGCCACGCTGTTCAGCGTGGCCGAGAGGAGGTGTGACCGATGGCTCATGTGGAAACCCTAAATCCAACCACGCTGCGTATCCATGTGACGCTTCAGGACGCTGTCGACATGGTCACCGAGGCCGCACGGGATGTCCGCGGGTACGCCCACGACATCGTCACTATCTACGAGAAGATGCCGATGTTCGACTTCATCCATTTCTGCTTCTACGCATACGACAGTGCCAGGCTGTTCGAGCGGCAACTTGGCATCAATCCGCGGCAATACCAGTCCTTTTCGTTGGACGCTCCAGATGCGTTCTTTTACACCCTGTACGGTGGCATGGCGGCCCTGTATCCGCAGGCAAAGTCGACGCTGCCCGCTACTCCCGGTCCCTAACTACGCTTTCTACAGCACGACGCTCTGCTTTTGTACAACGTTATCGAATATTTCCCTGGTGAAAAATGGTTGGCCTCGTCTGCGCGGGGCCACGTTTCTTGTTGTGCAACAATGTTGACTAAATTGTTTTATAATGGTACATCATGGCAATGTAAACGATGGGAAGGGATTCTTGAAGGAGGCCATGTATTTGAACGGGGAAACGATTCTTCAGCGTTGGGAAATAACCGCTGAAGAACTTACACGGATTGTTGATGATAACCCCTCTTTAAGAGGTTTTATGTTAGGATACGTCGCCGAGTATAAACTTCGTAAGTATATCCTTCACG
>JAILZF010000180.1 GCA_023512635.1 Alicyclobacillus sp.
GGCCGGCCGGTGGTCCCGGTGTTTTGGATTGCGGCTGAAGACCACGACTGGGCTGAAGTGGACCACGTGTACGTGTTGGACAGGCAGGATGAACTGGTCCGCTTGCGCCTGCCGGCGCACGGGATGCCGCACCAGATGGTGCATGCGATTCAGCTGCAACCGGCAGCGGTGGAACAGGTGTTGCAAGAGGCGTATGCGCGGCTGCCGGACGCTCCCGACAAGGCCGAACTGTTGCGCACCCTGCAAGCGGCCTGGCGGCCGGGCGACACGTTGGCCAACTGGTTTGCCCGTCTTCTTTGGCGGTGGGTAGCCCCGCATGGATTGGTGGTGCTCAACCCGTGTTGGCCAGGGTTGCGGGAACTGGCGGCGCCCGTTTGGGAGCATACCCTGGCCCACCTGGACCACGTGCAGGCTGAATTGGAAGCGGCGTACGCCGCAGTGGCTGCCACCGGCGCTTCTCCCGAGGTGGTGCGCGATACCACGCATTCGACGGTGTTTTACGTGGATGAGCGGGGACGCCGGTTTGTCCTCGAGGACACTGGGCGGGGGTCCTTGCGCGCCCGCGGCTTGGGGGTCGAACAACCTGTGGCCACATGGCTGGCTCTGGCGAGGGAGTGTCCAGAGTCTTTCAGTGCCAACGTGCTGTTACGCCCAGTGGTGCAAGACCACCTGTTGCCTACCCTGGCCTACGTCGGCGGACCGTCAGAGATTGCCTATCACCCGTTGGCACGGGGGGTGTTCCGCGTCCATGAGCGAAACTTGCCGCCACTGGTTTTGCGGGATCGACTACAGTGGTACCCGCCGGAGGTGCTGCGCAATCTTGAGAAATGGCGGCTGCCGCTGCACGAATTGGACTGTACTCCACGCGACTTGACAACGTCTGTGCTGGCGGATTTGGGGGGCGAACGCGTGACAGCGGCAGCTGTAGACTTGGCCACCACGGCTGCGGCGGCCTGGGGACGCTTTGCAGACGCGTTGCGGGACTTGGGACCGCAGGTCGACAGCATTGTCCGCGCCCAGAGGCGGCGTGAACAAGCGGGAATGGAGCGGGCTGTGCGCAAAGTCCAGCGTCTGCTGGAGCAGCGTCATGAGACGGCCCTGCGGCAGTTGCGCCACATCGAGCGGTGGTTGTGGACCGATGGACATCCGCAAGAACGGCGTTTGAGCCCGCTGAATGTGTGGAGCCGGTACGGTTGGTCCTGGTTGGTAGAGTTGCCGTTTTGGGGAGACTACCGCGCTCCGCTGGGTGTCTACCATGTCCTGGAGCGAGGCTTAGAATCAGACGTGGTTGGAGTCGAAACGGAAGGTTCTGCAACATAAAAATCCCTTCAAACGTAGAAGAACCTGAAGTCATCAGGGACGTCACAGTTCAGTCGGGTCACCTGGCGTCATCGTAGACGCCGGGTTTTTTGCTGTGTTTTTGATGGGTCAGCAATTTTTTTGGGACACGGCAGTTTTCGAAGCAGGATTTCAAGGAAGCAGGGCGAACTTAACGGCTAGAGTGGTGATAAGTGGGGGAAAGTGGAGTAGGGTGGGACAATGGGGCACTGAGGCGGTGACGCTGGCGTGTTCATGGGCGAGTTCCAACATGCCCTCGACGAAAAAGGGAGATTGACCCTGCCCGCCAAGTTTCGAGAGGGTCTTGGAACGCCGTTCGTCATCACGCGCGGTCTCGACAAGTGCCTGTTTGCATACCCACAGTCGGAATGGGGGAAACTAGAAAGTAAACTTCAGGGACTGCCGCTGGCGCGGGCGGACGCACGTGCTTTTGTACGCTTTCTCTTTTCTGGTGCGACTGAGAGTATTCCAGACAAACAAGGGCGCGTGTTGTTGCCGGCCCCTCTGCGGGAGTACGCGGAAATGGAGCGGGACGTGGTGGTCGTCGGCGTGTCGAATCGCGTCGAGTTGTGGAGCTTGCCGCGTTGGCAGGCGTACACCGCTGAGGCTGCAGCATCGTTTGCGGACATCGCCGAGAAGCTTGTGGACTTGCCGCTTTAAGTGCAGTCCGGGACGGAGAGGGAGTCGGGCGTGGAGTTGTTTGAGCATGTGCCGGTGTTGCTGGAAGAGGCCGTGGCAGCATTGCGCCCTCGCCCCGGCGGCCGGTATGTGGACTGCACCTTGGGCGGGGCAGGTCACAGTCTGCGTTTGCTGGCTGCCATTGGTCCCGAGGGGAGATTGCTGGCGCTTGACCAAGATGAGCAGGCACTTCGGCACGCACGCTCTGTCCTGGCGGAGTACCAGGAGCAAGTCATCCTGGTTCACGCCAACTTTCATACGGTGCGCAGTCAGGTTGAGGCGGTTGGATGGGGGACTGTGGACGGTGTTTTATTTGACCTTGG
>JAILZF010000181.1 GCA_023512635.1 Alicyclobacillus sp.
GCTATATGGCATAGGAGGCCTCAGCTACGGGAATTTAAGCGCACGCAAAGACGGCCAACGCTTTTGGATGAGCGCCAGCGGCGTGAACAAAGCCAACCTGACCAAGATTGGCGAAGACATACTGTTGGTTAAGCAATTTGATGCGCAGAACAAAGCGATGCAGTTGAGTGTTCCACCCCACGTGACACCCCGCCGCGTGTCGGTCGATGCCATCGAGCACTGGATGATTTACACGGAGCATCCTCAAGTGGGGGCCATTGTTCATATCCACGCTTGGATTGACGGCATCCCCTCGACAGAAATCAATTATCCTTGCGGGACAGTGGAGCTTGCGCGAGCGGTGGCAGAACGTGTCCGTGCTGCGGAGGACCCCGCGCGGGCCATCATTGGCCTGAAAAACCACGGCATGACCATTACGGGCCATGACCTGGACGATATTTTTGAACGGATTGATGGCAAGGTGATTCCGCAGGTACCGATGTCGTAGGACTGTCTGCGTTGTGTGTTGCGGCCACCGTCTGCCGCACTGACTCTCGCCAATGGCGCAGGGTCCAGCGGTAGTACATGTCCAACAGGACAGGGAAGGCGATGGACAGCCTCGCCAAGGGAGCAAATCGGCGCGGCAACACCACTTGCTGGCGCCGTTGCAAGACTGCTTGAACCAAGCCACGCGCCGCTTCGTCGGGCGTGAGGACGGGCACGCCCGGCGGCAGCCGGTACAGGTCTCCGTGCAAGTATCCTTCAATCAATCCCGTGTCGACAGGTCCGGGAGCCACCAACACCACGCGGATGCCTTCTGGTGCCAACTCCTGGCGTAGACTGAGAGCAAACCCGTGCAAGGCGTGTTTGGGGGCTGCGTAGGCTGTAAAGAACGCGGGTGTGCAGTGTACGGACAGGGAGGAGACCAAGGCGATACACTTGCGCTGACCCGCGCGCACCAGGGGTAAGAACG
The DNA here is from genome assembly GCA_023512635.1 of Alicyclobacillus sp. GTDB lineage: Bacteria > Bacillota > Bacilli > Alicyclobacillales > Alicyclobacillaceae > JAILZF01. Next base: position 953 of record JAILZF010000181.1, read on the forward strand.
CTTGTACGGCGTACACCGCCCCCCAGTAGTTGATATCCATAGCGCGGCGTGCCACGTCCAGGTCGAGTGCGGTCACAGGCGCGGCGTGAAACACGGCCGCGCCGTAGACGAGCACGTCGACCCGGCCTAGCGTTTGCTCCACCTGTTTCGCTAAAGCTGTTGCTGCTCCTGGTTGTGAGACATCGGCCGTCAGGATGCTGGCTTGTCCCCCTGCTTGGTGCACTTGGGCGGCGGCGCGTTCCAGGGCTTCCTGACCCCGTGCCACCAGGACCACATGGGCGCCTGCTTGGGCAAAGCGGCGTGCGGCTGCTTGGCCGATGCCGCCTGAACCGCCAATGAGCACCACCACTTCACTCTGCATGGACTGCACGTGCAACCCCCCTTTATACGCGTGGCGGCGCTGATTTCCCGCTGCTTCTCCTGCAGAAATCAGACGGACCTGCTGCCTTGTTCACACAGCCGTGCAAGCAGGGCCCGCAGACCGTCAGGACGAACTGACATCCACTGACCACTGGTGCTGCATCTCGAACAACCGCTGATAGTGGCGCAGGAGTTGTTGCGTGGGCATGCTCCAATCTAACTGGGCGGACATTTCCAACCCCATTTGCCGGACTCTGGCCCGTTCATCTTCATGGAACATGCAGGCTTGAACAGCGGCCAACACCGACGCCGGGTCTTCGGGTTGAAACATCCACCCTGCCCGGCCGTGCTGCAAAACTTCGCGTGTGGCAGGGCTGTCGGCCGCCACGATGGGCAAACCCGAGGCCATCGCCTCGTACAAGACAAGTCCGAGCGTCTCGGTGGTCGACGGAAAGACGAACGCGTCTGCTGAGGCGTACGCTTGCGCCAGCTCTTCGCCAAATAAGTAACCTGTAAACGTGGCATGTCTTCCTTGAAACACCTTTTCCAACTCTGCCCGGTACGGACCGTCCCCGACCAACGCCAGGTGCACATTGGGTAGCTGATCGAGGCATGGGCGCAACCGTTCTAACCCTTTTTCTGCTGCTAGCCGGCCGACATAGAGCAAGATTCGGCGGCGGTCACCGTGGCCGCCGGTGAGACGATCGCGCATGGCGGGCGAGCGCTTGGCAGGCGAAAACAGGCGCAGGTCGACCCCGCGGTCCCACAGTTCCAGGTTGCGGAAGCCTTTAGCTTTTAAAAGCTGCAAGGTAGCGTCCGAGGTACAGAGGTTGATTTGCGCACAGTTGTGCATGGTACGGAACAACCACCACAGCAAGGGCTCTAACCAGTCTAGTTTGTAGTAACGGGCATACGCTGGGATGTGTGTATGGTAAGAGGCTATTAAAGGGACTCCCAGCCTGCGTGCGTAGTAGATGGCCGCAGGTCCAAGAAAGCCAGGGTTGACAGAGTGAATGAGATCTGGCT
>JAILZF010000182.1 GCA_023512635.1 Alicyclobacillus sp.
TGGGAGATGTGTTTAAGTGACAGCTTGTTTGCCGCGCGGCTGATACCCGGCGTCGGTGGGGTCCCACACGGCAACCACCAGTTCGTTCAAACCCTCGGCCTTGAGGTGCGGCGTGATGTCGAATGAGAAGGGATCGTATCCCCCGCGATGGCGGCCTGCCTCCGTGCCGTTCACCCATACCGTGCAATCCCAGTCGACAGCCCCGAAGTGCAGCAGGATCGTCTTGTGGTGCCAGGCGGCCTCAGTGGGCAGGGAAAACGTGCGGCGATACCACAGGCGCTGGTCCGGTCCCACGGTCTTCATCACGCCGGAGAGGGCAGACTCGATGGGAAACGGCACCAGAATCTGTCCGTCCCAGGTTTGTGGAAAGGTCCCGTCGCGGGGAGTCAGGGCGTAATCCCACAGACCATTCAGGTTCAGCCAGTGCGGCCGCACCAGTTGTGGCCGCGGATACTCAGGATGCACCTTCTCCGGGGTCACGTCCTTCGCCCAGCGGGTCATCAGCGGAGCGGCCGCCGGTTTCCACTGTTGTGCCGCGGTCGTGCTCACTGCCGTGCAAACAGTTGCAATAGAGGCCACAAGCAATCCGACTGTGTGTAGTGTTGGTCGCGTCATCGGCATCCCTCGGCGTGATGAAAACATACGTGGAAAGCAACTTGTCAAGTTGGCGGTACTCTAGGATGTCATGCACCACCTGGTGATACGGTGCTAGTTTCTCCAAGACATCTGCACTGGTGGAATACCCTGTCTTTGTCTTTTTGAGTGCCGGTAAGCCGAGTTTATCAAACAAGACCTCGCCTAGTTGTTTTGGAGAGTGAAGGTTAAACTCAAGTCCGGCCTGTTCAAAAATCCGCGCTCGAATTTGCTCAATCTTCGTCTGCAACTCCGCCCCAAACTGGCGCAAGCGTGCAGCATCAACTGGGAAGCCTAGCACCTCCATGCGCGCCAAAACGAACTCCAACGGCAGTTCAATCCGCTGGTACAGGTCATCCACCGCCTGCGCGTTTAAGGCCGCGGCAATGTGCGGTTGCAGCTCCGGCAGACAAGCCGCAAAACGCGCCGCTGCTTCGGGCGCGTCTTCCTGCCCAGGTTGCACGGGCGGCAACGTCCGCCGTAATTCCCGCTCAACCACGTGGACCAGGCTGACTTCGCCGTCCGACGGATTCAACAGATAACTGCCAATCATCACATCGAACCAAGATCCATCGTGAACCAAAGCGGTTCCTCGCCCATCCAGGACCACCGCCAAAGCCTTCAAGTCAAACGTTACCTTTTCATACTCCGGCACCAACAGCGGGCGGATATCCCCCATGTTCAATTCTGACCGTCCCGGTTCTAATGAGAGAAACCAACCTCGCCCGCGCATACCCAAGGCAATGCCCAGCAGGTTGGCCTGCTGGTAATCAAGGCGGTCACATACAGGCAAAATGCCGAGCGGCCCCGATAACTGCGCTAACAACTCGGACCAAGCCCGGCGCGTGTACACGCGCTCAACAGGCAAGGTCGCCCCCCATTCGCCGACCGTTTGCGACTGCACAGAGTCCTGCCCCCGGTCTGCCGCGGTTGACACAAGGCTGCGCGCTTCTCTCGGCTGTGGAGGCTTCGACATAGAAACAAAGGGGATGTCGTCTGCCGTAGATGTGCTGTCGTCTGACGCTGTCAAGCTGTCGATTGCCCGGGGAATCCTGTCGAGCAACGAGCGGAAGCCCAGCCGTTGAAACACCTCTTTGACCCGTGGCCAGGGAACAGGAGGCAACGCTAAATCGGACACCTCGACGGTGAGCGGGGCATCACAGCGAATGGTGGCCAATCGCTTGGAAAGCAGCGCCTGGTCCCGGTGTTCCTCCAACCGTGCCCGTAACTTAGCCCCCGCAATCTCCCCGAGATGCTCTAACACCGATTCTACGGTGGGAAACTGTTGTAACAGCTTCACCGCCGTCTTCTCTCCAATCCCAGGTACACCCGGAATGTTATCGGATGGATCCCCCATCAAGCCTTTGAGATCGACAATTTGCGCTGGTGTCACGCCAAACCGCTCTAACACGGCCTGAGGCGTGTAGCTGTCCACCTGGGTGATCCCCTTTCGAGTAAGCACAGCCCGCACTCGCTCACTAACCAACTGCAACAGGTCTTTGTCACCGGTGACCAGCACGACATCCAATCCGGCCGCTTCCGCCTTCCGGGCCAGGGTCCCTATTAGGTCATCCGCTTCATATCCGGGCATCTCGAGGAGATGGATGCCAATAGCACCCAGGACCTCTCGTGCCAAGGCAAACTGTTCGACCAATTCACGCGGGGTTTGTTCACGCGTCCCTTTGTACGCTTCATACCACTCGTG
>JAILZF010000183.1 GCA_023512635.1 Alicyclobacillus sp.
TACCGAGACAGTACCGCGGGAATCGCTGTGGTTAGCTCAAACCCCGCAGGTGTTTCGCGGTGACTGGCTGTCCAAGGTATACGAGCAACTACCCGCCGACGCTGAGGTCACTGACGACGCCTCTGCTATCCGGGTTTGCGGGTATCCGGTCGAGGTGGTCCCTGCCCGCGCTGACAACCGCAAGGTCACTTTGCCGGCGGATATATCTTATGCGCAATGGTGGGCGCAAACGCAACGGGGTGATGGAATGCGCGTGGGGATAGGGTTTGATGTACACCGGTTTAGTCCGGGGCGGCGCTTGCGTCTTGGTGGCATTGAGATTCCCTATGAGCAGGGATTGGCGGGTCACTCAGACGCTGATGTGGTGTTGCATGCCGTGATGGACGCGTTGCTGGGCGCCTTGGCGCTGGGGGATATTGGCCAACTCTTTCCGGATACTGACCCAACATACGCGGGTGTAGACAGTACACATTTATTCCAGCAAGTCTGGGAGCGGGTCAAAGGGCAAGGGTACCAGTTAGGAAACCTGGATGTCGTCGTCTTAGCGGAACGGCCGCGAATCATGCCCCACGCAGCTGCGATGCGCGCCTGCATTGCGGAGCTTTGTGGAGCTCATCCGGAGCAAATCAGTATCAAGGCCACTACGATGGAGCGGTTGGGGGCTATCGGCCGTGGTGAGGGGATTGCCGCGCAAGCAGTAGTGGTTTTAAAACCAGAGGAGGGCATACGGTGACGGTGCGAGTACGCTTTGCTCCCAGCCCGACAGGGCGATTGCATCTGGGCGGTGCACGAACAGCGCTGTTTAACTACCTGTTTGCACGCCACCACGGCGGTCAAATGGTGTTACGCATCGAAGACACAGACCTGGAACGGAATGTGCCGGGAGCGGAGCAAGAGCTAATTGAGGCGTTGCATTGGCTTGGGTTGTCTTGGCAGGAAGGCCCAGACATTGGGGGGCCTTACGGTCCTTACCGCTGCACCGAGCGACTCGCGTGGTATCAGGATGCCCTCAGAAGCTTACAGGACCGCGGTCTTGTTTATCCGTGTTTTTGCACTCCTGACCAGCTAGCGGCCGAGCGAACACAGGCGTTGGCAAGTGGTCAGGTACCGCGATACAGCGGCCGCTGCCGCCACCTGTCTGCAGCTGAACAGGCTGCCCACATGGAACGCGGCACCCCATTCTTATGGCGGTTTGCCGTTCCAGAGGACGTAGTTTTGACCTGGGACGATGCGGTACGCGGTACCGTGAGCGTTCGCGCGGATGACCTGGGGGATTTTGTACTGGTCAAGTCGAATGGGATACCGACTTACAATTTCCAAGTCGTCGTCGACGATGCGGCCATGAACATCACCCATGTTATCCGCGGCGAAGAGCACCTGTCCAACACACCGCGGCAATTGCTGTTGTATCAGGCGTTGGATAAACCTGCCCCGGTGTTTGCCCACTTACCCCAAGTGCTCAACAGCGAGCGAAAAAAACTTAGCAAGCGAGACCCACACGTGGAACCGGTCTTGGCATACCGCGAAAAAGGGTATACGCCGGAGGCATTGGTCAACTTTTTGGCACTGCTTGGTTGGTCACCCGGAGGAGAGCAGGAGCTTTTGAGTCTGGACGAGCTGTGCGCTCGCTTTGACTTGGCGCGTGTCCACCGCAGTGGCGCAGTGTTTGACGTGGACAAGCTGAATTGGATAGCTGGTGTATACTTGCGTCAACAACCCTTGCCGTGGTTAACCGGGCAAGTGTCCCAACAACTGTCGGAGCATGGGTTGCAACCACCGCCGGGCAGTGGTCCAGATTGGCTGGAGCGAGCCGTCGCACTCTACCGCGATGAGCTGACGTGCGCAGCCGACTTTATCGAACTTGCCGGGTCCGTCCTGTTGCAACCAGAGGTGGTGTGGCAGGCCGAGGCTTTGGCGGTCTTGCGGCAGCCGGAAGCTGCCGCCGTCGTCAGGGCTTATCGAGCGCTGGCCGCGGACGATCCCGATTGGACGGCGGAGGCAAGCCGCCGCCGCTTCCGTGCTGTGCAACAAGCGCTGGGGGTGAAAGGCAAGGCTTTGTACTTGCCGGTTCGTGCCGCCGTCACTGGACGCGCCCATGGCCCCGATTTGCAAGAGACTATCGCCTGCTTGCCGCGGGCGTGGGTGTTGGCGCGCCTGGACAACGCCTTGGCGGAAGTGGGGCAGGTATGACCGGTGAGAATTGACAACCATGCTGGGGATGGCACACAATGAACGTAACGCCGCGGCCTGCGGCCGCAACAACGCGGTAGACGACCGTCTCTGGCTGCAGGGACGGTTTTTTCGTTCGCTGGTT
>JAILZF010000184.1 GCA_023512635.1 Alicyclobacillus sp.
CTGTTGCCCGTCCTTGAAGATATTTCATTGGTCGTGTCTCCTGGTCAAACGCACTGGCTGGTGGCACCCAATGGCAGCGGGAAAACCACGTTGTTGCTCGTCATGGCTGGGGTCACTCGTCCTTCACACGGGCGTGTGTTGTGGCATGGGCAGCCGTTGGGCGTATCCGCCCGGCGCGCCCTTGGCCTGGTATTGCAGGAGCCGCTGCTGTACGCAGATTTGACGGGGTATGAAAACCTTTGTTTTTGGGCCTCTCTCTATGGCGTGGCACAGCCGCGCCGTACTGCCCTGCATTGGCTGGAGGCCGCTGGCTTGGGACCCGCCGCGAACCAAAGGGTGCGGACCTATTCGAAAGGAATGCGCCAACGATTGGCGTTTTGCCGTGCCCTGATGCATCAACCACGCGTCCTCTTGCTGGATGAACCGTTCGATGGCCTGGACGCGTCCGCGCGGGCTTGGGCCACAGCCCAGTTGGCGCAGGCCCAGGCACAAGGCACGGCGGTGTTTGTGGTCACCCATTTGCCTCTGGCCGGATTGCCGCCTGACCATGTATGGACCCTGCGCTACGGCAGATTGCTCCCTAAGCCAGATTTAGAATGGCAGGAACACACTGAGCAGCAACCGCATACGGCGATGGAACCCGCACCGTCTCCCATCCGACCGGTTACAATCAGTCCTGCCGCCGGAGGCGGTCTGCGGTGAAACGGTTGGGACAGGTCCTGCTGTGGTTGGTGTGGAAAGACTTAAAGAGTGAATTCAGGCGTTGGCGGTTTTTGGCAAGCAGCTTGTGTTTCGGCATACTGCTGCTGTTGGTGAGCGGGGTGGCACTGGATGCGGCGCCGCATGTGCCGGTCAATTGGGTAGCTGGGTTGATTTGGATGAATGTATTTTACGCCGCCACGGTGGGGGTTAATCGCTACGATGTCAAGGAGCAAGAGTGGGGGGCAGCCATCGCCTTGCTGGTTGCTCCGCTCGACCGCAGCTTGCTGTTTTACGCTCGTTGGGTGAGCAGCACCGTGTTTGTGTTGCTGTCCACCACGGTGTTCATGGGAGCAGCACTGGTGATGTTAAACCAACCCTGGCCGCAACGACCTGTGGCGTTCATGGTGACGCTGGTAGCTGGCGCGGCCGGGTTGACCGGAACAGCAGCTTGGGTCTCTGCCCTGACACAATTCAGTGCGGCGCGTGAGGTCCTGGCGCCGCTGTTGTTGTTTCCGTTGGCGCTGCCCCTGTTTATTGCGTTGATCCGTTTAACGCAACACGCGCTTCAGCCGCAACTGGCCAGCCTCAGCGTGTGGCCTGATGTGGTGATCTGTTACCTAGGGGCGCTGGCGCTGTTACCCTGGCTGACCTATGAGTCGTTGCTGGAGGTGTAACATGAAACGCAGCAGGCTGTGGTATGCGGCCACTGCAGTCGTGGCCCTGCTTGGATGGGTGTTTCTTTATCTCGCGCTGGTTGCCTCTCCACCGGAACGCGTCATGGGCCAACTGGTCCGCATCATGTACTTCCATGTGGCCTGTGCCTGGGTGGCCCTGTTTGCGTTTACGGTGGCGTGTGCAGCCGCCGTCATCTATCTGTGGCGGCGCAATCTGCGTTGGGATGCACTGTCGGCTTGTTCAATTGAGGTGGGTCTCGTTTATACGACCTTAACCTTGGCTTCAGGTTCGCTCTGGGCCAAACCGGTGTGGAACGCGTGGTGGACCTGGGACCCGCGCTTAACCACGACGCTTATCCTCTGGTTCTTGTATGCGGGGTATCTTTTGTTGCGCGGTACTCTTAGCGGCGTCCAGCGGCGGGCGCGGGTCAGTGCCGTGCTGGCCATCTTGGCCTTTGTCGACGTGCCCATCATCCATTTGTCCGTGACGTGGTGGCGGTCCATTCACCCGGCGGTGGTCGACGATACGGGGTTTCACATGCCCCCCGCCATGACAAGAGCCTTGTTGTGCGGATTTGCAGCGTTTTTGGCTTGGTATGGTTTGTTGTTGGCGGTACGCGTGCGACAGGCGTGGCAGGAGCTCGACGTACTGCAACTGCACGCCGCTATGCGCAGTCACCGCGCGCGTTTGGCGCTGACTTCGTCCGCCCAGGTGGCCCGCAAGGCACAAGCGGAAGGGGGGAATTGACGTGCAACACCTTGGATACCTGTGGGCCGCAGCTGCTGTGGTCTGGGGCGGGACGCTCCTGTATACCCTGTCGTTGGTCAAGCGGCAAGCCCGCTTAGAGGCGGAACTGCACGCCTTGCGCCAGTCGCTGGCTGAATTGGAGGACCGCTGATCAACCGCCCACATG